>NZ_JBEXXQ010000018.1:131367-164073 GCF_040630525.1 Streptomyces sp. NPDC005799 | reverse complement strand
GCTGTCTGGCCGCCGTCGGCTTGCGGTTGGCTCCTCCGCGAGGCATGCGAACGATCTCCTTCCTGAGCGTTCGCAACCATCGATGGAAATCAAGCCTTCTTCCCGGCCTCCCTCTTCCAGCCCGAGCTGTACGAGGACGGCTCGCGCCCGCACCCGATGATCCGGGCGCTGGCGCGAGCCGCGGTGGAGCACGCGCGCGGGCGGGGGTCTCAGCCCGTGTGACCCTCCCCGTGGCCGCCGTGCGCCCCGCCGTGGTCGAACCGCATGGCCTCCTCGGGCATGACGACGAAGGGCCGCATCATGCCCATGTCCTCGTGTTCGAGGAGGTGACAGTGGTACATGAACCGGCCGTACGCACCGTCGAACCTCCCCATGACACGCAGTATCTGGCCGCCGGGCACCCGGAAGACGTCCTTGTAGCCGCGCTCGTTGGGCGCGAGCGGCAGCTGCTTGGTCGCGTCGAACGCGATCGGCACGCGGGTGCCGCCCGCCGCCGGGTCGAAGCCCGAGACGTCGTAGGCGTCCCGGCCCAGCAGCTGGAAGTCGGCCAGGTGGATGTGCATCGGGTGGACGATCGGCGCGAGGTTGAGGAAGCTCCACTGCTCGTAGGAGCCCTCGGCGACGGTGAAGCCCAGGCCGTCGTTGAAGGTCCGGGAGGTGCGCCGGTACGTCTTCGTGGTGCCGTCCGCGCCGGTGAGCTGGATGACGCCGTCGGCGGGCGGCTGGAGCTCGCCGGGATCGTCGACCTCGGTCATCTCCCAGATCTCCGGGTGGCCGCCGGAGCCCTTGGTGCCGGGCACGGTGAGCACGACGAGGCGGTGGCCGTGCGGGATGTCGTGCGTGAGCCGGTGGAAGGAGCCGGAGAGCACCTCGGGCAGCTCGAAGGTGTCCGTGCACTCTCCCGCCCCGACCCGGAACTCCATGACGGCCGGGTAGCGCACGTCGTTCACCGGGTCGGGCACGCCCGGGGCCTGGCCACGGCCCTTGTTGACCAGGCGCAGCTTCTTGCCGGCGAGGCCGCGGAAGTCGACGAGCAGGTCGAAGCGCTCGGCCGGCGCGGCGGTCAGCGTGGGCAGCGTCTCGTCGAAGTCGACCGGGACCGGGCGCGGCAGGAGCCCGCCGTCGCTGCCGATCTGGTGGACGACGCCCGGGACCGGGTGGTCGTCCTCGTCGACCAGGACGAGCTCGTAGATGCGCGCGTTGGAGGCGTTGACCAGCCGGAAGCGGTACCAGGCGGCGTCCACCCCGGCGTACGGCCAGATGCGGCCGTTGACCGTCGTGTACGGGCCGGTGAACGGGATGGAGACCGGCTTTCCCGTCTCCGGGTTCTGCTGCTGGACGATCACCGTCTTGTGCAGCAGCCGTCCGTTGAGCCTTCCGTCCTCGTCGGTGTCGAGGTTGCGGTCGGCGAGCAGCAGCGGGATCTCCCGGTCCCCGCCGGGCAGCCCGAGGGCGTCCTCCTCGTCGTCCCGCAGCAGGTAGGTGCCGTACAGGCCCGTGTGCACGTTCCACCGGGTGATGTTCATGGCGTGGTCGTGGTACCACCACTGCACCGCCTGGTGGTCGTTCGGGTACTCCGACAGCTGGGCGTCGCCGTACCCGACGGCGTTGTCGGCCCAGCCGTCGTTGCCGCCGCCCGTCTGCGCCCCGTGCAGATGGGTCACCGTCCAGGCGGGCAGGGCCGCGACGTCCTTGTTCGGTTCGGCGCCCTCGCGGCCCGGCTCGGTGGTGGCGGGCGGAGTGCCGGGCGCGCGGACGGGTACCTCGACCGAGGTGACCGGGTACTCGCTGCCGCTCGGTACGCGGTTGGTCCAGGCGATGCGGACCCGCCGGCCCCGGCGCACCTCGATGGTCGGTCCCGGTACGTGGCCGTCGTAGCCCCACATCAGGGTCGGCGGGAGCTGCGGGTGCAGCCGGACCCAGGTGGGGCGGACGGCGATCTCCGTCTCGCGCAGGACGTCGCCGGCGCCCGGCCGCAGGACGGGCGGGACCGGTAACGGCGTCACGTACGGCACCAGTTCGTCCGGTGCCGGTGCCGCCCTTCCCGTGCCGTCGTTCTCGGTGATCCTTTCGATGATGTCGGTCAAGTCGAACACCCCCGTGTGTTCTGTTGTCTGTTCCCCTTGCCTCAGAAGACTCCTGACATCCCGGTGAAGTTCCCTGAATGTCCCGTTCCGCACGAAAAGTTTCAGTGGATGGTGACAGCGGCTCGCGGATCGGGCAGGAAGCCGTGGGTGCGCCGGGCGAGGTGGTCCGCCTTGTAACGGTCCACGGAGCGGTGCCAGTTGAGGATGCCGGCCATCCAGTTCTCCAGGTCGGCCACATAGCCGCGCATGACCTCGCGGGCCTGCTCCGACAGGTCGAAGTCGTCGTGGACGACGGGCAGTTCGTGAGCGGCGACGTGCTGGAACTGGCGCATGCGCTGGGTCATGAGGTCGTGGACGACCGAGAGCGCCGTCGGGTAGTCGACGCCGAAGAAGTTCTGCACGACGAGGATCGCGTTGTGGATCTCGCCCTCGTACTCGATCTCCTTCTGGTACGAGAAGATGTCGTTGAGGAGGCAGGCGTAGTCGACGGCGGCGTTCTCCAGGGAGCGGACGGGTCCACTGCGGTAGACCTCGGGCGGTACGGCGGGGCCGTGCCCCATGCGGCACAGGCTGAGGGTGAGGTCGGAGCCGAAGGTGGCGCGGCGCATCTCCAGGTAGTCGACCGGATCGGGGATGCGGTGCTGCAGCTGGTTGGACAGCTCCCACACCCAGCTCTCGGTCATGACGTTCACCGCGTCCTTGAGGAAACGCCTCTCGCCGGGGGTCATCTCCGCCGTGGTGCGCGCCCACAGGTCGACCAGTCCGCGCTCCATGCCGTTGGCCGGGACGAGGACCCCTTCGCCGTCGACGGGCATGCAGTCCGCCAGGCGCCGGGTGGTGAGGCGGGCGGCGGCCAGGTCGCGGCGGTGGCCGTACACCAACGGGTAGTAGTCGTCGCCGTACGTGCCCCAGGCGAGCCACTGGGAGGCGAGGTCGAGGGCCTCGGGTGTGGCGTCCGGGTCGAGGCCGGCGGCGCACAGCGGGAGGTCCGCGGCGGCGAGCCTGTCCTCGTCCCAGACGCCCTCCTGCAGCATGCCCATGCGGTGCATCCAGCCGGTGAGGCATTCGCGGGCGCCGGGCAGGTGCGGGCTCAGCTCGACCTGGAAGGGCATGTGGAAGTCGGGCAGCAGGGACGGTCCGACCTTCTGGTACGGCACGTGCGTGTACGCGCGCAGGCGTTCGGCGCCGGCCGCGGCGAGCAGCGCGCCGACGTCGGCGGCGGAGGATCCGGGACCGGTCAGGCCGTGCCAGGGCCTGGCGGCACGCGCGCGTGCGTTCATGTAGCGGCTGGAGCGCATGTGCCACTCGTGGCCGCCGGACTGCCAGTCCGTGAGGCCCTGGGCGTACCGGGCGACGGCGGCGGCCTCGGGCGGGGTGAGGCCCTTGTCCAGGGCGAGCGCGGGGACCTCGGTGAGCGCGGTGTGCTCGAACTGGTGCAGCCGGGAGGTCAGGATGTCGTTGACGGTGTCGGCGGCCTCCTGGGTGGTGCAGCCGAAGAAGGTCTCCAGGACCAGCACGCCGTTGCTGAGCTCGCCCTCGTCCTCGACCTCGCGCTGGTAGGAGAACAGGTCGTTGCGCAGATGGACGGCGTCGGAGAAGGTCTCCATCAGCACCCGCAGCGGCCTCGACGCGGCGACCGACGCCGGGACCTCGGCCGTCGCGTACTCCACGAGGCCCGCCGACCAGGGCGCGCCGCCGACCTTGCGGCGCATCTCGATGTACTCGACCGGGTTGGCGATCCGGCCCTCGTTGATGTTGGACAGCTCCCACAGGGACTCGTTCAGCAGGTGCTCGGTCGCCACCGCGAAACGGCGGCGCCAGTCGGCGGACATCGCCGGTACTGTGCGCGCCCACAGATCCGCGAGGCCCGCCTCGACCGGGTTCTGCGGCTCGGGCACGGGGGTCGCCGGGTCCATCGGCATGAACAGCGGCAGCCGGTCCAGACAGGCCTTGCCGCCGGCCCGGTCCTGGGTGCGCTTGAAGGTCTCCAGGAAGTGGTCGTCGAAGAAGAACACCCACACGTACCAGTCGGTGATCAGGCAGAGCGCCGGGCCGTCGCAGTCGGGGTGGGTGTAGGCGCACAGCAGTCCGTAGTCGTGCGCGTCGAGGTCGGACTGCTCCCAGATCCCGGACCCCTCCAGCATGCCCATCTCGCGTGCCCACGCCGTCGAGTGGGCACGCGCCTCGTCGACATGCGGGTTCAGCCGCGCCGGGTACGGCATGTAGAAGTGCGGGAGTTCGAAGGGCTGCTGCGTCATGGCCGGGCCCTACCCAGGGCCCTCGGGGGGCATCCGCGAGCCGGGACATGATCACACCATCGCGTGAACCGACGCGGAATCCGGGAACCGGGCAGGGTTTCACGCTCCACGCACGGCCCGGCCCACCTCCGCCCGCAGCGCGACGAACTCCGGCAGGCCGCGGGTGCCGATCTGGTCGCGCTTGCCGGGGAGTTCGACGGGGAGGTCGAGGACGACGCGGGAGGCGGGGCCCGGCGAGAGGACGACGACGCGGTCGCCGACGTAGACGCTCTCGTCGATGTCGTGGGTGACGAACACGATGGTGGTGGCGTCGGTGCGGTGCACCTCGAGGAGGAGGTCCTCCAGGTCCTCCCGGGTCTGGGCGTCCAGGGAGCCGAAGGGCTCGTCCATCAGCAGCAGCGAGGGACGGCAGACCAGGGCGCGGGCGATGGCGACGCGTTGCTGCATGCCACCGGAGAGCTGCCAGGGGTGGCGGCGGGCGGCGCCGTCCAGGCCGACGCGCTCCAGGATGCGGTCGGCCTCGGCCCGCCGCCCGGCCCGGGCGAGGCCGCGGCGGCGCAGCGGGAGCGCCACGTTGTCGCGGACCGTGAGCCAGGGGAAGAGCGAGCGGCCGTAGTCCTGGAAGACGACGGCGAGATGGTCGGGTACGCCGCTGACCGGCACGTCGTCCAGGGTGATGGTGCCCTCTCGGGCCGGCTGGAGGCCGGCGATGGTGCGCAGCAGTGTGGACTTGCCGCAGCCCGACGGGCCCACGACGCACAGCAGTTGGCCGTCGGGAACGGTGAGGGTGATGTCGTGCAGGACGGGGTGGTCGCCGTAGCGCTGGCCGAGGGCGTCGAGGCGGAGGGTCACGTGGGTCTCCTTCTCCCGGTCATCCGTCGTTCGACGGCCAGGAGGGCGGTGTTGAGGAGGTGGCCGAGGACGCCGAGGAGGAGGAGCGCCGCCCACACGGTGAGCAGGTCGGAGCGGGACTGGGCGTCGGTGAGGGTGAAGCCGATGCCGTTGGCGGTGCCGGGGAGGAGTTCCGAGAACACCATGAGGATGAGGGAGAGGGACAGGCTCAGGCGCAGCCCGGCGAAGATGTGGGGCAGCGCGGAGGGCAGGAGCAGGAAGCGGAGCCGTTCGAAGGGGTTCAGGCGCAGGACGGCGGCGACGTCGAGGCGCAGGGGGTCGGTGGCGCGGACGCCCTCGGCGGTGTTGATGAGGACGGGCCACACCGCGCTGAACGCGATCGAGGCGATCTGCATCGGCGTACCGAAGGCGAACACGACGACGAAGACGGGCACGAGCGCCGGGGGCGGTACGGCGCGGGCGAACTGGAGCACCGGGTTGCACAGCGCGTACGCCCAGGCCGAGCGGCCCACCAGCACGCCGGCCGCGATCCCGCCGACGGCCGCGATCCCGAACCCGACCGCCATCCGCCCGAGACTCGGCAGCACGTCCCCGGTCCCGGCCGCACTGAGGAACGCGTGCCGGGCGGGCCCCGAGAACCACAGCTCCCGCGCACGGAGGACGATACGACTCGGCGGCGGAAAGTAGACACTCCCACGGGCCAGAGCGCCCCACTGCCAGGCCCCGAGGGCGACGAGCAGCACCAGCAGCCGCAGCACGGCGTGCCGCCAGGAGAAGGCGGGGCGTGCGGCGGGGTGGGGGTGGCCGACCGTCCCCCGCCCTCCGCTCACGCAGCCGCCCTCCGATCCGGTGTCCACGGGAACAACCGCCGTTCCGCCCGGACCAGGACGCTGTTGATCGTCAGGCCGATGGCGCCCGCCCAGAGCACACCCGCGAGGACGTCGCGGGTGCCGTCCGTGGCGAGGGAGGCCTGGGCCATGAAGATGCCGAGGCCCTCACCGAAGCCGGAGAGGATCTCGGTGGCGACGGCGAGGATCAGCGCGATCGCCGCCGAGATACGGACGCCGGCCGCGATGAACGGCGCCGTGGCGGGGAGTTCGGCGCGCAGGAGGACGGAGAGGCGGCCGAAGCCGAAGGCGCGCAAGGTGTCCTTGGCCAGCGGGTCGGTCTCGCCGAGGCCGTAGATCGTGTTGAGGAGGATCGGCCACACCGACGCGTACACGATCAGCGCCACCTTGGTCTCCGTGCCCGTGCCGAGAAGCAGGGACACCAGAGGGATCAACGCCACCGAGGGCAACGGCCGCAGGAACTCGACGATCACCCGAACCGCCGAGTCGACGATGGGCACGCTGCCGAGCAGCAGGCCGAGCGGCACCGCCAGCACGATCGCCAGGCCGAGCCCCAGCGCCCATGCCCGCAGCGTCGCGCCGATCCCGGCGAGGAAGGCGCTGTCGCCCGCCAACTCCACCGCGCGGGCGAGGACTTCGGAGGCCGGGGGCAGATAGTCGCGCCGGACGATCCCCGCGCGGCCCACCGCCTCGCAGGCGCCGAACGCCAGCAGCACACCCAGGCCACCCAGCACCAGTTCCTGACGTCGCTTCACGTTCCGCCGCTCCCACGTCACTTGACCAGCAACGTCGCCGGATCGATCGCCTTCTTCAACAGTCCCTGTCTTCGCATGAGTTCGGTCAGCCGCCGCAGCTGTGCGAGGTCCGTGGCGGTCGCGTACGTCGGCAGGCCGATCGACGTGGCCTGGTCCGCGGTCACCTTGGTGTACTTGGGGAGTTCGGCCCGCACGGCCGCGGGATCGGACGCGGCGATCTTCGAGGCGGCCTCGACGGCACGCCGGAACGCGGCGGCCGCCCGCGGGTGACCGTCGGCGAACCTCCGTGTCGTGACGTACCCGCTGATGGGCAGCGACCCGACGGGCGCCGACGCCCCGTCGAGCAGCACCCGTGCCTTCAACTGCCCCTGGATCGCGCTGTCGAAGGGCTCCACGGCGTGTACGGCGTCCACCTGTCCCCGCTGCAGGGCGGGCCCCATCTGGGGGAAGGCGATCTGCCGGTACACCGGCCGCCCGACGCCCCGCTGGTCGAGGATCGCGTTCAGGGTGAGCGACTGGATGTTGTTGAGGATGTTGACGGCGACCGTGCGGCCCGCGAGACCGGCGAGGGTCTTGATGCCGGAGTCCTTCGGCACCAGGACGTCCATCATGTGCGGCGCGGTCCGCACCCCCTCGGCGAGGACCCGCACGTCGAGCGTGCCCTTCTCCTCCGCCTGCAGGAACGTCACGTAGTTCGCTCCGGCGATCACGTCGACCTGCCCGTTGGCCAGGGCGGGCAGCGCCTGGATGCTCTGCTGGACGGGCTGGACGGTGACGTCCAGCCCCGCCTTCTCGAACAGTCCGCGGTCGCGGGCGAGATAGACCGCCGCCGTGTCCGTCAGGGGCAGGGCGGCCACGGTGATCTTCGTGCGGCCCCCGTCCGTCGCCGTGGAGCCCCCTTTGTCGCCGCAGCCGGCGAGGAGCAGTGTCAGGGCGGCCAGGACGACCGCCGGCTTTCCGATTCCCGGCCGCAATCGACGTAACGCCATGCGGGCATGACTATCAAGGAATTGTCATGATCACCACATGAGAAGGCGTCGAAGCGTCACTCTTTGGAGAAATGCGAAAGGACCTCCTCGGCCACCCACCCGAGCGCGTCGGGCAGCGCCTCGGTGGCGACAGCCAGCCACAGCGAGCAGACGGAGAGCCCCGCGTCGGCCAGCGCGCCGAGTTCGTCCCGTACGCTCTCCGCGCTCGTGTCAGGGCCGCCCAGCAGGCGCCCCGGTGCCCGCACGGCCGCCGTGAACCCCGGCGGTACGAGCGAGAGGCCCGCCGTCAGCCCCAGCGTCCGCGGATCCCGGGCGGCCACGTTCCCGAGCGCTTCGAGCCGCTCGCGCACCGCCCGCAGCCCGGCCGCGTCGAGCCCGGCGCCGTGCCAGGTGTCGCCGTACCGCAGTGCCCGGCGCAGCGCCGCGTCGCTCTGCCCGCCCACCCACACGGCCGGCCCCGGCTCGGTGCGCGGCCGCACACCGAGCCGTACCTCCGCCTCGTCGCGCCACAACCGCCGTACGGCGGCCAGCTGTTCGTCCGCCCGCCGGCCTCGCCCGGCGAAGGGCACGCCGACGGCCTCGAACTCCCGCTGGTCCCAGCCGGTGCCGACACCCAGGGTGAAGCGGCCCCCGGAAAGCCGGTCGAGGGTGGCCGCCTGGTGGGCGAGGAGGACCGGGTCGTACAACGGCAGCACGAGCACGCTGGTCACCAGGCCGACGCGGGTGGTCGCCCCGGCCACGGCGGCCAGGGTCACCAGCGGGTCGGGCGTCACGCCGGTCTCGCCGGCGAGCGCGTGGCCGCTGACGAAGACGTGGTCGAAGCCCAGCCGCTCGGCGGTGCGGGAGGTCTCCAGCACGCCGTCGACCTCCTCCTCCCGCGCGGGCCACAGACGGTGCGGGGCCACTCCGATGCGCAGCATGTCGTTCGCTCTCCCCTCGTACGGTGACGCGGACACCCGAGCCGGTGAGCGGCCCGGCGACAAGCGCAACAACGCCCGCGCCGCGCGCGTTCCCTTGCCCGGTCACCGGCCGTGCGGTCACCTTGGTCGCATGACCATGCGCGAGGCCCCGCCCGTCCCGGACGTCTTCGATCCGCGGCGCTATGCCACCGGGGTGCCGTACGACGCCTACCGCGTCCTGCGCGACCATCACCCCGTGGCCTGGCAGGAGGAGCCGGAGGTGCTGGGCTGGCCGGCCGGTCCCGGGTTCTGGGCGGTGACCCGGCACGCGGACGTCGTCCGTGTACTGAAGGACTCGGGGGCGTACTCCTCCCGTCTCGGCGCCACGCAGATCCGCGACCCCGATCCCGCCGACCTGCCGTTCATCCGACGCATGATGCTCAATCAGGATCCGCCGGGGCACGGCCGGTTGCGGCGTCTCGTCAGCCGTGCGTTCACCCCGGGCCGTGTCGACCGGTTCACCGCCGTCGCCCGGGAGCGGGCCCGCACCCTGCTCGGCGAGGCCCTGCGGACGGCGCGGGCGACGGACGGCACCGTGGATCTCGTCGGCGCCGTCACCGACGACTACGCGCTGCTCAACCTCTCCGACCTGCTCGGCGTCCCGGACTCCGACCGGGATCTGCTGCTGCACTGGACCCGGCGCGTCATCGGCTACCAGGACCCGGACGAGGCCGGTCCGCCCACGCTCGACGCGGCGGGCAAGCCGGTCAACCCCCGCTCCCCCGCCGCCCTGGCCGACATGTTCGCCTACGCCCAGCGGCTGGCCGCCCACAAACGCCGCCGTCCCGCCGACGACGTGATGACGACGCTCGCCCACGAGCCCGAACTCGCCGACGCGGAACTGGAGATGTTCTTCTTCCTGCTCACGGTCGCGGGCAACGACACCGTACGCAGCGCGGCCCCGGGCGGCCTGCTGACCCTGGCCGAGCACCCGGAGGCGTACGAGCGGCTCCGTGCCGGAAAGGCCGAACTGCCGGTCGCCGTGGAGGAGTTACTGCGCCGGCATCCGCCCGTGCTCAGCTTCCGCCGGACCGCTGCTCAGGACACGACCCTCGCCGACCGCCGCATCCGCGCCGGTGACAAGGTGGTCGTCTTCCACGCCTCCGCCAACCACGACGAGCGGGTCTTCACCGACCCCGACCGTCTCGATCTCGCCCGCACCCCGAACCCGCACGTGTCCTTCGGCGACGGCCCACACGTCTGTCTGGGCGCCCACTTCGCCCGGCTGCAACTGCGGGTCCTCTACGCCGAGGCGCTGCACGCCCTGCCGGTCCTGCGCCCGGCCGGACCGGCCCGGCGACTGGTGTCGAACTTCATCAACGGCATCAAGTCGCTGCCCACACAGGTGTGTTGAGGCGGATCAGGTCCGCACCTGGATCAGCGCGTGGGTCCCGCCGGTCCGCCAGCGCTGCCCCTCCGCCGCCACCAGCGCGGACTCCGTCTCCGCGGCCAGACCGGTGATCACGTCGGACTTCAGGGTGCGCAGGGCCGCCACGGAAGTGGGGAAGTGAGTGGTGACCCCGGCGAACGGGGTGGTGGGCGGCCAGAGGCGGTCGCCCACCAGGCGACGGTAGTTGAGGTCGCCCTTGACGATCGTCAGGTCGCTCGGGGCGAGGTCGTCGCGGAGGTCGGCGGGCAGGTCGGCGAAGGGCAGTGGGGCTGCGGCGAAGGGGTGGGCGCGCAGGACGAGGCGCCCGTCGGTCATCGCCGCCCACAGCACCCTGCCGTACGCGGCCGCCGCGCCCTCCGCCCCGTTCAGTCGCCGCAGCGCGTCGAGCACGTCGGCGGTCGTCGCGTCGGAGACGTAGTACGGGTACGGCTTGACGTGCAGGAACGCCCGCCGCACCTGGCCGCTTCGGAGGATGTGGGCGATGAGGAGCAGGTCGGGGATGAGTTCGCGGCCCGCGTTGTCGGCGATCAGGGACAAGGTGGCGGCGCCGGAGGGCGGGAGCAGGGACCAGAGCAGGTCGCTGTCGTCGGCGACCAGGCCGGGCGCGGCCTCCTTGGTGCCTGCGCTCGCGTCGGAGAGACGGAAGCCGAGGTCGGCGCGGTTGCCCCAGAGGGAGCCGTGCAGGAGGGCCTGTGCCTGTTCGGCGGGCGGCAGGCCGGCGAGGCGGTCGAGCGCGGTCAGTTCCTCCGCCGCCTCCGGGGCGTCCAGCTCACCCAGCTTGGAGGGGCGGAAGGGGTCGATGCCCTGCCACGGGCCTTCGGTGAAGTAGCCGACCGCGTCGAGGAGTTGGCGGTAGAAGTAGCTCTCGGACCAGAGCCAGGGGAGGTCGTACCAGGAATGACCGACGTACTCGTCGAGGCCCCACTGCGCCCAGCGGTCACGGTCGTGGGCGTCGGGCGGGAGCGGTTCGACGACGCCCTTGGTGCAGCTTTCCAGCAGGGCGTCGAGGGCACGGTGCCGGGCGGGGCCGTATGGGAAGGACTCCCGGACCTGCCGGATGATCGCGGGGTGCCGCTCGGCGAGGACTCCGTGCGGGAAGGAACCCGGCTCGTTGCCGAGGATCACGGGCGGCGCGGACGGGGTGTCGGGCATGCGCCTCACCGTACCGCGCGGGTCAGGCCGTCCTGATCTCCCGCTCCAGGCGTGCGGTGAGGTTCAGATAGCGGGCGCGGCGGGTGACCGGGACCAGGCCGCGGATCATGACGTGCCACATCTCGGCGACGCGGCGCGGCTGGCGGGCGACCGGTTCCAGGTGGCGGCCGACGACGCGGGTTCCGACGAACCAGCTGACCAGGGCGTGGGCGGTGGCCTCGATATCGATGTCCGGGTGGATGTCGGACTCCCTGACCGCGCCGTGCAGCTTGCGGGAGGCGAGCTCGCGCCACTCGGTGAAGGGGTGCGCCAGCGGCGGGCGCACCTCTATGGCGCCGGTGGCGAGGCGGAGTCCGGCCCGCTGGATGGGTCCCTCGACGGACATGCGGGAGATGCGGAAGGTGACGCGGATCAGGGTCTCGAGGGAGGAGTAGCCCCGGCCCTCCAGTTCACCCGCGACCTCGCGCGAGGCCCTGGACTGGAGTTCCATGATGGCGTGGGCCAGATCCTCCTTGGCCGCGAAGTGGAAGTACAGGGCGCCCTTGGTGACTTGGGCGTGCTCCACGATGTCGCTCAGGCTGGTCGATTCATAGCCGTGGCGGTCGAACAGTTCTGCTGCGGCCGTGATGATCGTCGCGCGGGTCTGTTCGGCGCGTAACTGCCTCGCCATCGGCTGAACACTCCTGGGACTGGGAAAACGGGTCGTGCAGTATGTTTCTCACTCCCCGTACACGATATCTCACCGTACGACGGCGCCGACGGCGCACCCCGAGAACGTCGACCGGCCCTGCCCGGGCGGGAGTTGGGCACACGCCGGACATCACCGAGGAAAACAGCACGTGCGGTACGGACACACCATGGGAACCTGCCGCGACACGTGTCACCGCCGCGTACGGGACGCCGGTGGACGACGACCGTCAGGGCCGGTTGAGGCATGTCCCTCCTCGATCCCCCGCAGCGGACGCAGGGCCTACAGTACGAGGCGACCGGTTGGTTTGCCAATGAGACGAGGGTGACTGCCAACTCGGCTCAGCAGAGGGGCACTTATGGCGAGACAGGAGCGCGCCGTCCGGACCCGCCGGATGATCCTCGAGGCCGCGGGCGCGGTCTTCGACGAGCACGGCTACACGTCCACGACCATCGCGATGGTGCTGGCACGGGCCGAAGTGACCAAGGGCGCCCTGTACTTCCACTTCCCCTCCAAGGAATCGCTGGCCCGGGCCGTGCTGGACGAGCCGCTGCCCGTCGGCGCCGTTCCGCCGCAGCCGTGCAAGCTGCAGGAGATCGTCGACGTCACCTTCGTCTTCGGTCAGCACCTGCTCGACGACGCACTGCTGAAGGGCGGCGTCCGACTCGCCGTGGACCGCAGCGTGCCCGGGGTCGAGCACAGCGGGCCGTTCCGGCAGTGGACCGACCGACTGGTGTGTCTGCTGCAACAGGCTTGCGCGCAGGGGGAGTTGCTGCCGACAGTGGAACCCGGGGACACGGCCGAGCTGGTGGTCGGCGCCTTCGCGGGGATCCAGTTGCTGTCCCGGGCGCTGACCGGCCGGGGCGACCTCGCGCAGCGGATCTCGGTCCTGTGGGCCCACGTACTGCCCAGCGTCGCGGTACCGGGCCTGCTCCCCCGCATCGACACCGCGCCGGACCGGGGGCCACGGGTACTGGCGTCGCTCGCCTCACGCGCCTCCTGAGGCGGTGGTATGTGACATAGCACTGAACCGCTCAGTGCTATGTCACATACCACCGAGCCCGGAAGGGCGGGCGGGCCGGTCCCATTCGCACCGGCCCGCCCGTCGACGGCCCGCCTCCCCATGTACGGCGCGCCGTGTCCTGTACGCGTCGCCCGCGACCGGCGTTCACTCCGCACGGAACACGGCGCTTCCTCCGCACCGAACACGGCACGCACTCCGCACCGACCGCGGCGCTCCCTCCCCACCGAACACGGCAAGCACTCCGCACCGACCGCGGCGCTCCCTCCCCACCGAACACGGCAAGCACTCCGCACCGAACACGGCGCTCCCTCCCCACCGAACACGGCAAGCACTCCGCACCGAACACGGCGCTCCCTCCCCACCCTGAACGCGCCGCGCCGGTTTCCCGTACTCCACGGGAGCAGCCCGTTCCCGTGTCGGCCGAGGAGGCGTTCCGGATGGTCCGGATGACCGCATACCGCACCGCCCTGGCGGCCGCCGTCGTGACCCCGTTCCTGCTGCCGCTGTGGGCGGCCGGCCCGGCGCAGGCGCACGGCGCGCCGACTGATCCGGTCAGCCGGGGCTACGCCTGCTCCCCGGACGGCGGGGCGAACGCCAGGACGGCGGCCTGCAAGGCGGCGGTGGCGGCCAACGGCGCCCCGTTCACCTTCTGGGACGACGTACGGGTCTCGGACGTCAACGGCCGCGACCGGCAGACCATCCCGGACGGAAAGCTGTGCAGCGGCGGGCTGGCGGAGTTCAAGGGCCTCGACCTCGCCCGCTCCGACTGGCCCTCGACAAGCCTGAAGCCGGGCGCGACGCTGAGCATGACGTACGCCGCGCCGATCCCGCACGCGGGTACCTTCCGGCTCTATCTCACCAAGCCGGGGTACGACCCGACGAAACCACTGACCTGGTCCGACCTGCCGGCCCAGCCGTTCGCCTCGGTCAAGGACCCGGCCCTGACCGGCGGCGCCTACCACTTCACGGCGAAGCTCCCGGCGAATCGCACCGGACGTCAGGTCCTCTTCACGATCTGGCAGACCAGCAGCACGCCCGACACGTACTACTCCTGCTCGGACGTGGTGTTCCCGGGGGCGGGCAGCGGCGGTTCGACGGCCTCGGCGCCCGCGTCGAGCGGCGGCGGCCGGACCGCGAGCGCGACGCCCGCGCCGACGGCCCAGAAGCCGCGTACGCCGGCGAGTCCCGCGCAGCGGACGACGACGGCTGCGGCGGCGAGCGCGGCACCGTCGCAGCCCGACAGCACGCCCGTCGCCGCCACCGAGACCGCCGACTCGGGCCCGTCCGCGCCCATGATGGCGGGCGGCGCCGCCGCGGTGCTGGTGCTCACCGGGGGCGCCGCCCTGGCCCTGCGTCTGCGTCGACGCTGAACTACCGGGCTGCGAGGGTCAGTTGACGTAGACCGTCGCGCCGTTGTCCGCCACCGGGGCGTACTTGGCGGTGAAGTAGCCGCTGCTGAAGCAGAGCGACGAGCCGGACGTCTTGGTGAACTGCTGGTTGGTGAAGTTGATGCTGGCGTCGGTGTTGCTGGTGGTGCCGGTCAGGCTGGGGGCCTGGTAGACGCAGGAGATGGAGCCCAGCAGGGTCTTCAGCTTGACCGTGGTCTGGATGGTGGAGCCGCTCGCCGGGGTCACGGTCAGCGTGCCGTCGGAGGCCACCGTGGTGGTGTACGGCAGGTTGTCGACCGTGATGCTGGTGACGCCGGTCACGCCGAGGACGTTGCTGGTGCAGCTGCTGCTGTCGAAGGTCTGCGCGCCGACGGACTCGGTGGCGGTGCCGGGGGCGCTGGGGTTGTCCGTGACCGTGGCGGTGAACGTCGAGGACGTGCAGGAGACACCGCTGGTGCCGGTCGCGCTGGAGTACAGCGTCGCGGAGGTGCCGCTGGCCAGCGGCGCGGTCAGGACGTCGCCGACCGCGACGGCGGTGCCGCCGGTGGAGCCGGTGGTCAGCACGGGGGTGTCGGCCGCCGACGCCGGCATGGCGGCCGGGATGGAGAGGGCGGCGACGGTGCCGACGAGGGTGAGGAGGGTGCGAGTGCGCATGCGAGTGCCTCTTTCGAAAGTGGGGGTTGGGGGTGATGTGGGACGTGGGGGGTGGCTGGAAACGAAGGCGCGTGCCCATTCGCCGTTGCCGGTCCGTGACGCCTTCTCCGTACGTCACGGACCGGCAACGACGACCGGCCGGGGACCGACCGAAGACCCGTGGGGAGGGCCGGCGGCCGGGCCGGACGGAAGACTCGACCCGGCGACGGAGCAGGGGGGAAGTGCCCGTGCCGGGCCGTGAAGGGTTTGTGCCGGGCGGCGCTGCGCCCGTGATGGACAACTGAGGTCCGGGAAACGCGGACGATGCCGCGTGGCTGGATCCGGCGCCACGGATCCGGGGGAAGCCAGGGAGAGTTGTAGACCTGAGGGTCAGTCAACGTCAAGCGGCTACAAGCGAGTTGACGATCGTTCAAGGAATTCGACAGCCAAGGCGTGGCGCCCGGGCAAAGCCCCAGCCAGCAGCGGGGCACAGGCGGTGCACAATCAACATCCTTTTTTCACAACTCCCTTGACCCCCCAAAGTAACCACGGGTAACTTCCCGGTTGGCTACTGCGGAGTACGAGAAAGCCCTTCCATCCGTCCGGGAGTTGGGAGGAGGCGTGCGCCCGCAGCCGCTGTCCGCGCCAGGACAACGCGCCGCTGATGCCCAACCCGCACTGACTATGCACATGGGAGCAGAAATGGCCTCGTCCGCCGACCTCACACCAGGGAACCCGGAAAGCGGTTCCTCGCTCGACCCCGCAAGACGCGGGCGGGTCCGGCTGCGCCGCGCCGCGGTGATGGCGGTCCCCGCCGTCGGAGCCCTCGCCGGCCTCGCGATCCTCACCGCCCAGGGCGCCCTGGGTGTGTCCTTCTCGATCTCCGGCATGCCCTTCACGGTCACCGCGAAGTCGCTCGACGGCACCGGATTCGAGCAGTTCGGCGCGCTCGACAGCATGATCGACAACAGCCCGAACGCCGGTGACACCGGCGGTCAGGTGCTGGTCGTCACCTCCGCCATCAAGAACGCGACGCTGGACAGCCTGTGCCAGAGCGTCGACCTCGGCGGCACCAACCTGCTGATCAAGGCGGGCAGCGGCTCGTCCAAGGTGCAGGCGACGAATCTGACGACGGACTCGACCCAGCTGACCGGTGACGCCTCGTTCAACAACATCGAGATCGGCAACGACGCGAGCACGCTGACCAAGGCCGGCGTGAAGGGTCCGGAGGGCGTCTTCAGCCAGCAGGCCGACACCGTGCACATCGACAACCTGCGGCAGACGAACTACGCGACCACCGCGGGCGTCTTCAAGCTGCCCGGCCTCAAGCTCAGCTTCAGCGACTCGGGTTGCTGATGTCCGAGGACACTCCACGCAAGGAGTGGCGGCCCGCCTTCGACGGATGGCGGGCCCGTCGGCCGTTCTGGGGCGGGCTGCTGCTCGCGCTCGGCGGAGCGGAGATCCTCTTCACCGAGAAGGCCTCGTTGAAGGTCATCATGCACATCGGGATGCAGGGCCTGGCCGGGTATCTGCTGCCGACCGTGATGCTGCTGTGCGGGCTGCTGACCATCCTCAGCCCGGGGCAGCGGCTGTTCTACTCGATCATCGGAATCCTGTCCTCCCTGGGCACCTGGCTCACCTCCAACCTGGGCGGCTTCTTCATCGGCCTCGCCCTCGGCGCCGTCGGCAGCTGCATGGCCTTCGGCTGGCTGCCGGACCAGGAGCCGCGGGTCAGCAGGCGACAGCGCAGGAAGGAAGCGAAGGCCTCGGCGGAGGCCGTACAGCTGTAGCACCGCGGAGCGACAGGACCCCGTGCCTCGACCGTCGTACGACGACGGTGGGCGCGGGGCCCGAGTCGTGTCCGCCTCCGCGCCAACGTTCCCTGGTTGGAGTCGAGTTGATGGTGGGATGGGAGGTGCATGGAGAGAGACATGGACACCGGTACGGCCCACGCGGCGCGGATCTACGACTACATCCTCGGCGGCGAGGACCACTACCCGGCCGACCGGGAGGCGGCCGACGCCATGTGCCGGGAGTGGCCGGCCCTTCCCGTCCACATGCGGGCCAACCGGGACTGGATGAACCGCGCGGTGCACCGGCTGGCCCGGGAGGCGGGGGTGCGGCAGTTCCTCGACATCGGTTCCGGCATCCCCACCTCGCCCAACATCCACCAGATCGCCCAGTCCGCGGCCCCGGCGTCGAGAGTGGTGTACGTCGACAACGACCCGCTCGTCCTCGCCCTGTCCGGGGAACTGCTCAGCAGCACGCCCGAGGGCCGTACGGCGTACGTCGAGGCGGACATGCGCGACCCGGCGGCCATCCTGGACGCGCCCGCTTTCCGCGAGACCCTGGACCTGTCGGAGCCGGTCGCCCTGACCGTCATCGCGATCGTCCACTTCCTGCTCGACGAGCACGACGCCGTCGGCATCGTCCGCCGGCTCATGGAACCGCTTCCGGCGGGCAGCTACCTGGCGATGTCCATCGGCACGGCCGACTTCGCGCCGGAGGAGGTCGGCCGCGTGGCCCGGGAGTACGCGGCCCGCGGCATGCCGATGCGGCTGCGCACCCTCGCCGAGGCCGGGGAGTTCTTCGCGGGCCTCGACCTCGTGGCGCCGGGCATCGTCCAGGTCCACAAGTGGCGTCCCGACGGCACGGCCACGGAGCCGGTCCGCGACGAGGACATCGCCATGTACGGGGCGGTGGGCCGCAAGCTGTAGACGCCACGCATCTCATTACGATGCGGCAGCGACAACTCACTGAAAGTGGCTGCTCACTTGACTACCGGAGGTCACACGCGATTGGCTCCGGCCAGTGAGAGTCACCCGGACGGCGCACGGCACGCCGGACGGCGTCCGGGGCTCCTCTCGCCGTTTCTCCAGTTCGGCCGCACAGCGAGGTGCCGCACCCTCATGAACACTCCTCCCCCGCCTCCCGCCTCCCACAGATCCGTGCGTGTCGCCGCCCTCGCGGTGGCCGTCGGGCTTCTCGTGACGGGGTGCTCCGCCTTCGGCGGTCAGTCCGAGTCCGACGCCGGCTCCGCGGGCAAGGCCGGCAGCGGCGGCCGCATCAGGATCGCCATGGTCACGCACGGCGCGAAGGGCGACGCCTTCTGGGACCTGGTGAAGAAGGGCGCCGAGGAGGCGGCCGCGAAGGACGACGTCGATCTGACGTACACCAGCGACCCGGACGGGTCGGGGCAGGCCGAACTGGTGCGCGACGCCATCCGGGAGAAGGTCGACGGCATCGCCGTGACCCTGGCCAAACCGCAGGCGATGCGGGGGCCGGTCGCCCAGGCCAAGGCGGCGGACATACCCGTCGTCGGCCTCAACTCGGGGACCGACTCCTGGCGGCCGGACGGGCTCCTGGAGTTCTTCGGCCAGGACGAGAGCGTCGCCGGGCGGGCCGTCGGCGACAAACTCAACGGCCTCGACGCCAAGCACGCGCTGTGCGTCATCCACGAGCGCGGCAACGTGGGCCTGGAGGCCCGCTGTGCCGGGATGAAGAAGACCTTCGGCGGCCAGACCGAGAACCTCTACGTGGAGGGCACCGACCCGACCGCCACCTCCGCCGCGATCACCGCCAAGCTGCGGCAGGACCCGAGCCTCGACGAAGTCGTCACCAACGGCGCCCAGTTCGCGCTGCTGGCCGTCAAGGCGGCGCAGGCGGCCGGCAGCCGGGCCGGGGTCGCGACCTTCGATCTCAACAAGGATCTGGTCGAGGCCGTGCAGAGCGGGGACGTGCAGTTCGCGGTGGATCAACAGCCGTATCTGCAGGGCTACCTCGCGGTGGACGGCCTGTGGCTGTACCGGACCAACGGCAACATCAGCGGCGGCGGTGTCTCGCCGGTGCTCACCGGCCCGGCGTTCGTGACGAAGGCCAACGTCGCCTCCGTCGCCCGGTTCGCCGACGGCGGGACCCGCTGAGCCGCCCGGTGCGCGACATTTCGTACGCCGATGTCGCGAAATATTTCGGAGACCCGTGGCACGTGCGGTCACTTGTGCGGTTAGCATCCTGTGCACCCCCTTCTCGCCCTGCTCACGGCCACCCCCGTCACTCTCCGCTCCACTCCGCTGACTGCCTAGGACGACCATGTCTCCACGGACAGGTGCCCGGCCCCGCCGTCTCGGCTCCATACGTCTGTCGCTGATCCTGCTGGCCCTGGTGCCCAGCGTCACCCTCGCCGCGATGTGGGGCGTGACGACGACGCAGATGTTCACGGAGGGGCTGCGGCTGCGCTCGCAGACGCAGTTGAGTCGGTCGACCGGCGCGATGGGCACCGAGGCGACGCTCGCCCTGCAGCGGGAGCGCAGTCTGTCGGCGGCCTGGCTGTCCGGCGACCCGCGCGGCTCGAGGGCCGCGCTGGAGGCGCAGCGCAAGGTGACGGACAAGGCGGTCGCCCAGCTGGTCGGCCAGTCGGACGCGATCAAGATGGCCCCGGCGCGCATCTCGGACCGGCTGTACTCGGTCCTCGGCTCGGTGGGCAGCCTCGAGTACTACCGGGGTCAGGTGGACGACCCGACCGACATCACCGCGGCACAGGCGCTGGACCAGTACAGCTCGATCATCGACGACCAGATCCACGCCTTCCAGGAGCTGTCCCAGGTCGACGACGGCGACCTGACCTCGCAGGCCGGCCCGCTGGTGGCCCTGGAGCACGCGGCGGAGCTGGTCGCGCAGGAGGACGCGCAGCTCACCCAGGCCTGGCCGTCCGGCCGGCTGACCGACAAGTCGTGGATGACGTTGACGCAGTTGGTCGACACGAGGCGCTGGCTGGTCCAGGACCAGATCGTGCCCTCGCTGCAGGGCAGCGCCAAGACGCAGACCGAGCGGATCCTGCAGAGCCCCGAGTGGCAGGGCGTCCAGAGCATCGAGGACAAGGTGCTCGCGGCCCGGCCGGGCGCGGACGGCAAGGTGGTCCTGCCCGCCGCGCGGGACCAGTGGGCGGCGGCCTTCGCGAAGGTCGGCGACGAGTACGGCCGGATGATCCGGGTCCAGACGTCCGGGTTGCTGGACCGCAGCGGGGACAAGGCGCACAGCCTGCTGGTGACGGCCGCGTATCTGAGCGCGGGCGGGCTGCTGGCGCTGCTGCTGTGCGTGGGCATGTCCTGGCGGATCACCCGCTCGCTGTCGCGCCGGCTGCGGGGTCTTCGGGAGGCCACGCTGAGCCTGGCGGAGGAGCGGCTGCCGGACGTGGTGGCTCGGCTGGACCGGGGCGAGACGGTGGACGCGGACCTGGCGACCCCGCCGCTCGACTACGGCCGTGACGAACTGGGCCAGGTGGCACGGGCGTTCAACAAGGCGCAGCGGACGGCCGTCCACACCGCGGTCGAACTCGCCGACATCCGGCGGGGTTTCCAGAAGGTGATCCTCGGCATCGCGCGGCAGTCGCAGAACCTGGTGAACCTGCAGCTGACCAAGCTGGACACGCTGGAGCGCGAGCACACCGACCCGGACGTCCTCAAGGGCCTGTACGAACTGGACTCCACGGCCAGCCAGTTGCGGCGGTACGAGGAGAACCTGGTCATCATCAGCGGGGAGCAGCCCCGGCGCAGCTGGCGGGAGCCGGTCGCGCTGATCGACATCCTGCGCAGCGCCGTCGGGGAGGTCGCCGAGTACCAGCGGGTGGAGGTGCACACGGACGAGGACGTGTACCTGGCGCCGCCGGCGGTGGCCGACGTGATCCATCTGCTGGCCGAGCTGATCGACAACGCCACCGCGTACTCGCCCGCTCCGTCGCCGGTCGGTGTCCGGGCCGCACTGGTCGCCAAGGGCCTGGTCGTCGAGGTGGAGGACCGTGGACTCGGGATGGCGGAGGAGGACTACGCCTCCTTCAACGCCCAGTTGGCGGTGGAGCCGAAGTTCGACGTGGTCGCCCTCGCCGACGACCTGCGCCTGGGCATGTTCGTGATCGCCCGTCTGGCCACCCGGCACGGCATCGCCGTCACCCTGCGCCCGTCGCCGTACGGTGGCACCACGGCGATCGTCCTGGTGCCGCACGACATCGTGGTGCGCGAGGTGGCGGAGCCGGCCCGGGCCGCCGGACAGGCCTGGGACGGGGTCACCGGGCCGGACACGCCGGAGTGGCACGAGAGCGCCGTGGGGATGCCGGGCGCGCGGACCGGGGACGACGAGTACGCGCGGAACGGCACCGCCACCGGCCCCCGCCCGCAGACCGGCGGCCTCAACGGCACGGAGCACGCCCGCGCGACCGAGACGGGGGCCGCGGAGACGGCCGGCCCTTACGGCGCGGCGGACACCGGCGTCCACGGCACCGGACCCACGCAAGCGGCTGGCGCGTACGGCGCCGCAGGCACGGCGGACACCGCGGACGCCGGACGCGTCGAGGCCGTGTCCGCCGACTGGCGCGCCGAGGAGGCCGTACCCGGTGCCGGACGCGCCGAAGGGGCCGGGCCCGCTCCGGGGCGGCCGGGACGGGCCCGGTATCCGGGTGAGGAGCGGTGGGTGTCGGACGCCCGGCATGCCGCGGCCGCCGCGCGGGGCGGTGAGGCCGAGCGCGAGGCGGGCACCGGCGACCGCGCCGGGCAGCCCGGCAGACACGCCCGTCGCCCGGGGCTCGCCCCGCTCCCCCGGCGGGTCCCGCAGACCAGTCTGGTCGCCGAGCTCCTCGATGACGGACCGCGCGGTGAAGAGCAGGGCCCGTTCGAGGAGTTCACCCCCGAGCAGGCCGCTTCCTCGCTCGGGGGATTCCAGCGGGGGACGCTCCGGGCACGTGACGAGGGCGCCGAGACGCAGTACGACCAGGAGGAGGCCGCCGTAACGGACGACACGGACGCATCCAGCCCCGCCCCCGGTACATCCGCCGCAGGCACCCCCGCCGACCGCTGACGAAGGACACGTCATGACACGCCCCATCCCAGCCACCCATACCGCGCTCGATCAGCTGCTGACCGGCCTTGTGGACCGGGTCGCCGAGGTGAACCACGCCGTGGTGCTCTCCGAGGACGGCCTGGTCGTCAGCAAGTCCACCGGGTTCCTGCGGGACGACGCCGAGCGGCTCGCGGCCACCGCCTCCGGGCTGATGAGCCTCAGCAAGGGCGTCAGCATGGACTTCCGCGGCGGGCCGGTGCGGCAGGCGCTGATCGAGATGGCCCACAGCTATCTGATCCTCACCTCCGCCGGGCCCGGCGCCCATCTCGTCGTCCTGACCAGCCAGGGCGCCGACGTCGGCGTCGTGGCGTACCAGATGAACATGCTCGTCAAGAAGATCGGTGAGCATCTCAGCGCCGCCCCACGGGCCGGCATCGGCCCCACCGTCGATTCCGGCGCGTGAGGTGGGCGGAGGCGACACGGCAGGCCGCCTGGTACGGCCGTTCGCGCTGACGGGCGGACGCACCCGGCCGAGCCGCGCCGACTTCACGCTCATCACGACGGTTACCGCGGTGGACCCGCCGCCGACCTGGGCCACCCGACCTCAGCCGGAGCAGCAGCGCATCCTGCGCCACTGCGCCGAGCCGATCGCCGTCGCGGAACTCGCCGCCCGGCTCGACCTCCCGGTGAGCGTGATCGTGATCATGCTCTGCGATCTCCTGGAGTCGGGCCGGATCACGTTCCGTCCGCCCCATCCGGTGACCCGGACCGCGGACCTGGACCTGTTGCAGAAAGTGAGGGACGGCCTTGGCCGACTCTGACACCATCACCCGGTCGGCACCCGACACGGTCAAGATCCTGATCGCCGGCGGTTTCGGCGTGGGCAAGACCACCATGGTCGGGTCGGTCAGCGAGATCGCACCGCTGCGCACCGAGGAACGGCTGACCTCCGCCGGCCTCGGCGTCGACGACCTGGAGGGCATCGAGGAGAAGCAGGCCACCACCGTGGCCCTGGACTTCGGCCGGATCACCATCGGCGACGACCTCGTCCTGTATCTCTTCGGCACCCCGGGCCAGCAGCGCTTCTGGTTCATGTGGAACGACCTCGCGATCGGCGCGCTGGGCGCGGTCGTGCTCATCGACGTCCGTCGTCCCGAGACCAGCTTCGCCGCGATCGACTTCTTCGAACGCCGCGGCATCCCCTTCGTCGTGGGCGTCAACGGCTTCCACGGCGAACACCCCTACCCGCCCGAGGAGATCCGTGAGGCCCTGGCCCTCCCCGAGCACGTCCAGGTCCTGCTGTGCGACGCGCGGGAGCGCGGCTCGTGCCGGGACGTACTCATCGCGCTGCTGGACGAGTTGATCGCCGCGGCGGTCAACTGACGGTTTTCCCGGGGCCGGTTCACTCGTCGGGGCCGGTCAGGGGCTCGTTCGACGGCGCGACGATCCGCGCCGTCAGATCCGGGTCCGGCATGTCCCGGACGAAGGGGAACATCGGCTGCCGGATGCGGTGGTGGCCGAGCCTCGGCAGGTCCTGGTCGACTCCGCCCGGGGTCAGGGCCATCCTCCAGTCGGCCGCCATGGCGAAGAGCTCCGGCTCCAGGTAGCCGATCTTGACGATCACGAGATCCGCCTCGCGGGGGGCCAGGTCCAGGTCGGTGAAGTCGTGTTCGTGGTGGTACGGCTTTCTGAGCCGGGTGAGGATCACGTGCACGCTCCCCACCCGCAGCACCACTTCGGTCCCGGCGTCCCGGTCGCCGTGCCGGATCGCGTGGACCGTGCCGGTCAGGGTGAGCGGGCCGGCGTGGCGGTCGTCGACCTCGGCGCCCGCGGTGACGGTGACCGTGGCGCCGACGCCGGCCTCGACGGCGGTGTCGACGGCCGACGGCCCCGGCAGGGAGGCGTAGAGGACGGTCGGGCCGTCGGGGTCCTTGAACTCCGGGCGCGCGAGGACCTGTTGGAGGCCCCAGGTGACGTCGCCCGCGCCGCCCGCCGTCGGGTTGTCGCCGGTGTCGCTGATGAAGTACGGGCGTGCTTCGGCGGCCAGGGCGGTGTCGAGACAGTCGTCCAGGGTGCCGGTCGGGGCGACGAAGGCGAAGTCGCGCCGGGCCGCCCAGAAACCGTGGGCGAGTCGTTCCGCGCCCGCGGCCACGGCGGTGCGGTCGGGGCCGGTGACCACGACCGCAGCCCGGTTGCGCGGCTCGTCGGCCCAGGCGTAACCCACCCAGATCGCCGCGTCCGTGACCCCGTCGGCCGCCTCCACGTCCTCGACGGCCGCGTACACGCTCCGCGCGGGCTCGATGCGGGTGGAGGTCTGCTCGCCGGCCAGCAGCACCGGCACCGGGATCCAGGCCTTCACCGGCCGGTGCGCGCCGCTCGTGAGGAGGTCGACGAGGTTGCGGGCGGCCCGTTCCTTCGTCTCCATGGCGTCCTCGTGGGGGGCCATGCGGTAGCAGGTGATCAGGTCGCTGAGGTGGACGAGGTCACGGGAGACGTTGCCGTGCAGGTCCATGGACGTGGACACCAGGACGTCCGGGCCGGTCACCTCGCGGACGCGGGTGAGGAGGTCGACCTCGGCGTCGTCCAGGCCCTCGACCGTCATGGCACCGTGGATGTCGAACCACAGGCCGTCGACGGGGCCCGACCGGCGCAGACGGTCGAGGAGTTCGGCGGAGAGTTCCGCGTACGCCGCCGCGGTCACCGTGCCGCCCGGCAGCGCCTTGCCGACCAACGCGCCTCTCCAGTCGGCGACTTCGCGCAACTCGGTGCCGGGAGCGAGGAAGGGGTAGCGGGCCAGGACCTCGTCCCCGCGCAGCGGGTGGAAGGCGGGGGCCTCGGTGCGGGCCGGGGAGAAGGTCGACGACTCGATGCCGAGGCCGGCGACGGCGAGCACGGGACGGGATGCCGGCATGGAATCCTCCGGGGGGTCAGGGGTGGTGGGCGCCGGTCGCCGTGTGCAGCGCGTGCGCCAGGGCCCGCTGCAGGGCCATCTGGCCCGCGCCGGCCAGACCGGCGTCGGCGCCGAGGACGGCCCGTTCGATCACCAGGTGTTCGGTGACCAGCGGATGGCAGCCCTCGTAGAGCTGGCTGCGGACGGCGGCGACGAACGGCTCCAGCGTGGAGAGGATGCCGCCGAGGTACACGGCGTCGGGGTTGAAGAAGTTGACGTTGGCGGCGAGGACCTGACCGAGGTAGCGGCCGGCCTGCCGGACGGCGCGGGTGGCCTCCGGGTGGGCGTCGGAGGCGAGGCGTACGACGTCCTCGGTGGACGTCACCTCGAGGCCGCGCTCGCGCAGGATCCGCACCAGGGCCGCGCCGGAGGCCACCGTCTCCAGGCACCCGGTGTTCCCGCAGGAACAGGGGATGTCGTGGGCGGCCTCGACCCGGACATGGGTGATCTCGCCGGCGCCGCCGGTGCCGCCGCGGTAGAGACGGCCGTCGGCGATGACACCGGCGCCGATCCCGGAGCCTGCCTTGACCATGATCGACTGGCGGTGGGCGGCGGGCCGTACGCTGTGCTCGCCCACGGCCATGCAGTTGGCGTCGTTCTCGATGGCGACCGGCACCGCGAACCGGTCCTCCAGCCAGTCCCGTACCGGGAAGCGGTTCCAGCCCGGCATCCGCGCCGGCAGCGTCACCAGTCCCGGCTCCACGTCGACCGGGCCGGGCAGGCACAGGCCCACGCCGCGCAGCAGACCCCGGCCGTGCCGTTCGGCGAGCGAGGAGAGCGTCTCCACCAGTCCGGGCAGGGCCGCCTCGGGACCGTCGGCGGTCGGGAACGGCACGGTGGAGACGTCGGTGAGGCCGCCCCCGGGCAGCACCACGCCCACGTGCGCGTGCCTGCCGCCGAGTTCGGCCGCCACGGCGAACCCGTCGCTGCCGCCCAGCCGCAGCACCTTGCGCGGCCGGCCGCCCGCGGACGACACCGTGCCCTCCTCCGCGACCAGCCCGTGGTCCATGAGCTGACCGACCGTGAAGGAGATCGTCGAGGGCGCGGCGCCCAGCAGTCCGGCCAGTTCCGTACGGGTCGTGGCCTGGCCGGAGGCGAGGAGGTCGAGGACGCGCTCGGCGAGCGAGGTGACGCCGACGAGGTGCTTGCGGCGCGGCGGACTTTTTTCGGTCATGGACGAAGTAACTTCCGTCGACGGTGTTCGGGGCGACGAGCGTATGCCTCCGAAACCGCCTCCACGCTTTTTTCAGAACAGCAGTAACAGGCTTTTTACAGCTGTGCGTCTGTTTCTTCGACCACACGGGTCGTTGACTGTCCATCACCCCCGCCGAGCCCACCCTTGTTCCGAGGAGAGCCATGTCCCCTGCCCGCACGAGACTCCTGGCCGGTGTCACCCTCTCCGTGGGCACGCTGCTGCTCGCGGGCTGCTCCGGATCGAGCGGCGCGTCGTCCGCGGCCAAGGACTCCATCGGCTACGCGCTGCCGGCGAACTTCACGCCGAACTGGATCCTGCCGATCGGCACGGCGGCGCACCTCAACACCAACAACATCTCCATCGCCAACGCGTTGTGGGAGCCGCTGGTGGCCTACGACGGCTCGAGCGGCAAGATAGCCTGGAACAAGGCGGGTTCGATCGCCACGGCCGCCGACTTCGCCGCCGACGACAAGAGCGTGAAGATCACCCTGGGCGACCGTCACTGGAGCGACGGCAAGCCCGTCACCGCCAAGGACGTGCGGTTCTGGTTCAACCTCATCAAGGCCAACAAGACGCAGTGGGCGGGCTACAACCCGGGCAAGGCACCGGACAACTGGACCTCCTTCACCATCCAGGACGACCGCCACTTCACCATCACCTTCGACCGGGCGTACAACCCGCAGTGGATGCTGGCGAACGAACTGAGCTCCATCAACCCGCTCCCCGAGCACGCCTGGGACAAGGGCGACCCGAAGCGGACCTGGACCTACCTCAACGACGCGGCCAAGAACATCGGCGGTTACGCCACCAACCCGCTGTGGCGGACCATCAGCGGCCCCTACACCGTGAAGTCCTTCTCGACGGCCGGCAAGGTCGTGCTCAGCGCCAACAAGAAGTACGACGGCGGGGAGAAGCCCGGCATCCCCACGGTGAACCTGCTTCCCTTCACCACGGCGGACGCCGAGAAGAACGCCCTGCGCTCCGGGAGCGTCGACTACGGCTACATCGAGCCGACCGACCTCGACCAGGAGGCGAGCTTCACCGCGCGGGGCTACGAGGTGAAGCCGTGGTCGGGCTGGGCCATCACCTACATGCCGTACAACTTCAACAACCCCGCCATGGGTGCCGTGTTCAAGCAGTTCTACGCCCGGCAGGCGGTCCAGCGGTCGATCGACCAGACGAGCCTGGCGAAGGTCGTCCTCAACGGCACGGCGGTGCCCGGCTACGGACCGGTGCCGCAGGGGCAGGCCTCCGACTTCGTCTCGCCGACGCAGAAGGACAATCCGTACCCGTTCTCGACGAGTGCCGCCAAGTCCCTGCTCACCAGCCACGGGTGGACCGAGCAGGGCGGGGTGATGACCTGCACCGACCCGGGCAGGTGCGGTGCGGGGATCGCCCGGGGCACCAACTTCGAGATGACGGTGCTGTCGCAGTCCGGATCAACCGTCACCGACAACATGATGAGCGCGATCCAGTCCTCGCTCGCCAAGACCGGCATCAAGTTCTCCATCAGGACCGCGCCGGTCAACTCGGTGCTCTCACAGACCCCGCAGTGCACCGCCGGCCAGTCGATCTGCAAGTGGCAGCTGTCCTTCTTCGGCACGGCGGGCAGCTGGTACTTCCCGGCCTTCCCGACCGGTGACTCGCTCTTCCAGACCAAGGCCGGCTCGAACTTCGGCAGTTACTCCAACCCGGACGTCGACCGGCTCATCACCGCGTCCACGACGTCGAGTTCGACCCGGGCCGTGCAGGACTACAGCGCCGCCCTCGCCCAGGACCTGCCGGTGATCTGGCTGCCGGAGCCGGACTACCAGATCTCCGTGATGAAGAAGGGACTGGGCGGCTTCTCCCAGGACTCGCTCGCCAACTTCCACCCCGCGCAGTGGAAGTGGACCGGCTGAGCCATGGAGACCCTCGTCTACCTGGCCCGGCGGACGCTCCAGGCCCTCGCGGTGATCCTCATCGTCACGGTCGCGGTCTTCTGCCTGCTGCACGCGCTGCCCGGGGGGCCCGCGCGCGGGATCCTCGGACCGCAGGCGACCGCCCAGCAGATCACCGCGTTCAACCACGACCAGGGGCTGGACCGCCCGCTGCCCGTGCAGTACCTCTACTACCTGCGCACCCTGCTGCACGGGGACCTCGGAACGTCGTACACGCTCAACGAGGCCGTCTCCCAGCTGATCGGGCAACGGCTGCCGAAGACACTGGTGTTGACGGTGCTGTCCGCGCTCGTCGGGCTGCTCCTCGCGATCCCGCTGGGCATGTGGCAGGCGGTGCGGCGCAACAAGCCGGCCGACTACGTGATCACGACGCTGAGTTTCGTCGCGTACTCGACCCCGGTGTACTTCCTGGGCCTGATCCTGGTGCTGGTCTTCACCCAGACGCTGCGCTGGTTCCCCTCCCAGGCGCCGCAGGGGGACACGCTCGGGCAGGTGCTCGGCGATCCGGTGGCGCTCGTGCTGCCCGTGATCACGGGCGCCGCGTCGATGGTGGCGGTGTTCAGCCGGTACATGCGGGCGGCCACGCTGGAGAACCTGGCCGAGGACTACGTCCGCACCGCCCGGGCGGGCGGTGCGCGGCAGTACGCGATCCTCTTCCGGCACGTCTTCCGCAACTCGCTCACGCCCGTGATCGCGATGCTCGGTTACTACGTGCCCGTCCTGTTCGGGGGCGCCCTGGTCGTCGAGCAGCTCTTCAACTACCCGGGGATGGGGCTGCTGTTCTGGTCCGCCGCGCAGTCGTCGGACTATCCGGTGCTGCTCGGCTGCGTCCTCGTCATCTCCGTCGCCACGGTCGTGGGCACGCTGCTCGCCGACGTCGTCCAGCGTGTCGTCGACCCCCGAGTGAAGGCGGGCCAGGCATGAGCGCCGTCCTGCAGACCACCACGCCGACGACCGGCCCCCTCGCGGGCCACCGTCTCTCGCTGCGCCGGTTCACCCGCAACAAGCTGGCCGTGGCCGGTCTCGCGGTGGTGGTCCTCTTCCTGCTCCTCTGCTTCGTCGGCCCGCTGCTGTACTCCACCGACCAGACCCACACGGACCTCACCCAGGTCAACCTCCGGCCCGGCGGCTCCCATCTGCTCGGCACGGACGCCGTCGGCCACGACGAGCTGGGGCGGCTGATGTACGGCGGGCAGGTCTCCCTGCTCGTCGGGCTCGCGGCCGGAGTGCTCGCCACCGTCATCGGCACGCTGTGGGGTGCCGTGGCCGGGTACGCCGGCGGCTGGGTGGACGCGGTGATGATGCGGATCGTGGACGCGGGCATCGCGATTCCCGCGCTGTTCATCCTGCTGGTCGTGTCGGCGATCACCACCCCGGACACGCTCGGGCTGATCCTCGTGCTCGGACTGGTGTCCTGGCTGGTGCCCTCCCGGCTCGTGCGGGCGGAGACGCTGACGCTGAAGAGCCGTGACTACGTCCTGACGTTGCGCGCCACCGGCGGCACGCACGGCCGGGCGATCCGCCGGCACATCCTGCCCAACTCGGTGTCCACGATCGTCGTCGCGGCCACCTTCCAGGTCGCCGACGCGATCCTGCTCGTGGCCTACGTCTCGTATCTGGGCCTCGGTGTCCAGCCGCCGAAGACCGACTGGGGCGGGATGCTGTCCGCCGGTCTGACGGCCGCATACTCGGGACGCTGGTGGCTGATCGTTCCGCCCGGCCTCGCGATCATTCTCGTCGTGTGCGCTTTCAACGCGATCGGGGACGGGCTGCGGGACGCCTTCGACGTGAGGGGGCGCGGGTGAAGGGCGCGGGGGAGTCGGTGGAGGGGGCGAAGGTGGCGGAGGCGGAGAGGGTGCTGGAGGTCGAGGGGCTGGGGGTCACGTTCGGGACCGAGACGGGTGACGTGTCGGCGCTATGTGACATATCACTGCACGTGCATGCGGGTGAAACCCTCGCCCTCGTAGGCGAGTCCGGTTCCGGGAAGTCGACCGTCGCCCTCGCCGCGATGGGCCTCCTGCCGGGCAACGCCCGTGTCTCGGGCCGGGTGAGGATCGACGGCAGGGACGTCGTCGGGGCCGGCGAGGGAGAGCTGGCCCGGTTGCGCGGTCGTACGGCGTCGATGGTCTTCCAGGAGCCGGCCACCGCCCTCGATCCGCTCACCCGGGTCGGTGCGCAGATCGCCGAGGTCATCCGCAACCACCGTCCCCTCTCCCGCGCCGAGGCCGCCGGTGCGGCGGTCGAGTTGCTCCGCAGGGTCGGCATTCCCGAGCCGGAGCGGCGGTCGAAGGCCTTTCCGTTCCAGTTGTCGGGCGGGCAGCGGCAGCGCGTCGTGATCGCGATGGCGATCGCCAACTCGCCCGGTCTGCTCATCGCGGACGAGCCGACGACCGCGCTGGACGTCACCGTGCAGGCCGAGATCCTCGATCTGCTGCGGGGGCTGGCGGCCGACTCCGGCACCGGGGTTCTGCTGGTCACCCACAACATGGGCGTGGTCGCCGACTTCGCGGACCGGGTGGCGGTGATGCTGCGGGGCGAGATCGTGGAGAGCGGGCCGGTGGAGGAGGTGTTGCTGCGGCCGCGGCACGACTACACGCGGAAACTGCTGGCGGCGGTGCCCCGCCTGGTGGTCGGCGAGCCGAAGGAGGCGCCGGCCCCTTCGGCGCAGGGCGAGCCGGTGGTCCGGCTGAAGGACGTGTCCGTGAACTTCGGCCGTGGTCCTCGTACCGTACGGGCGCTGCGGGAGGTGTCGATCTCGGTGCGGGCCGGCGAGACGGTCGGACTGGTGGGCGAGTCGGGGTCGGGCAAGTCGACCGCGGCCCGCGTCGCGCTGGGGCTGGTGGCGCCCGCGTCCGGATCGGTGTCGCTGTTCGGTGCCGACCTGGGCCGCACCCGGGGACGCGCACGCCGGGCCCTGCTGTCCGGGGTCGGGGTGGTGCTGCAGGATCCGGTGGCCTCGCTGGACGCTCGGATGAGTGTCGGGGAGTGCGTCGCCGAGCCGCTGCGGATGCACCGGCGGGGGATGTCGGCGGCCGAGCGGCGCGCCCGGGTCGCCGAGGTGCTCGAACGGGTGCGGCTGCCCGGGGAGTTGGCGGGGCGTGGGCCGCGTGAGCTGTCCGGTGGGCAGCGGCAGCGGGTCAGTCTCGCCCGGGCGCTGGTGCTTGAGCCGCGGCTGCTGGTCGCGGACGAGCCGACGAGCGCGCTGGATGTGAGTGTGCAGCAGACGGTGCTGGAGGTGATCGCCGAGTTGCAGGGCGAGCTGGGGTTCGCGTGTCTGTTCGTCTCGCACGATCTGGCGGTGGTGCAGCAGTTCGCGCAGCGGGTCGTGGTGATGCGTGACGGGCGCGTCGAGGAGGAGGGGCCGACCATGAGGACCCTGCTGCGGCCGGAGAGCGCCTACACGCGCCGGCTCATCGCGTCGGTGCCGGTACCGGATCCGGTGCTGCAGCGGCGCCGGCGGGCCGAGGACCGGACGGGGGCCACCGCGTGACGCGTGCTCCCGAGGTGGTCGCGGGCGTCGACATCGGCGGCACCACCACGCAAGTGCTGCTGTGTGCGGGGGACTTGAGGGTCAAGGACCGTCTGGAGGTGTCGACGCCCGCGGCCGAGGGCGGGGCGGCGATGGTCGGCGCCGCGCTGGATGCCGTACGGCGTCTGCTGGGCCGTACGCCCGCGCGGCTGCTCGGTGTCGGGGTGGGGGCGGCGGGGGTGGTGGACGCGCGGGCCGGGCGGGTGCTGGTGGCGAGCGACTCCTTTCGCGGCTGGGCCGGTTTCGAGGTGACCGCGGCGGTCGAACAGGGCCTGGGCGTACCGGCGTTCCTCGACAATGACGTCAACGCGTTCCTGCGTGGCGAGGTGACCGCCGGGGCGGTGGCGGGCGAGCCGGACGTGCTCGGTATGATGCTGGGCACCGGGGTCGGCGGGGCGTTGTGGTTGAAAGGCGCCCTGTACGACGGGCCGGAGGGCGCGGCGGGCGAGATCGGTCATGTGCCCGGCTTCGGCGAACTGGCCTGCACCTGCGGGGGCCGGGGCCATCTGGAGACGCTGGCCTCGGGCCGTTCGATCGCCGCCCGGTACCGCGAGCGCACCGGCCGTGGCGGCACGGGCCGCGGAGTCGCCGAGGCGGCGGGCCGGGGTGATCCCGACGCGCTCGCGGTGTTCGAGGCGGCGGGCGCCGCGGTGGCCCGGGCGCTGCTGGTCACGGCCGGCCTGCTGGACGTGACGACCTTCGTGGTCGGCGGCGGTGTCAGCCGGTCCTGGTCGCTCCTGGAGCCCGCCGTCCGGCGGGCGTTGCTCGCCGAACCCCCGGTCAGCGGACGCCCGTTGCGGGTGCTGCCGGCCGGTCTGGGCGAGGACGCGGTGGCCGTCGGCGCGGCGGCCCGGGCGCGGACGGAACTCGATCCACACACCGCTCCCACGGCGGCGGCAAGGCGAACGAAGAGAACCGGCCGAGCAGGGCCGTGTGATTGACGCCCCCCCTGCCACAGCCTTGCCTTCTGACCGACCCACCGAACCATGTGGTGCCGGCGACCGACCTCAACGGCACCGACTGGACGTACGTCAGCCAGTACATCCATGTGTGGGACTCCGCCGATCGGCGTACCTTCACCGGGTACCGGCGGCTGAAGCCGCACGACATGGACACCCACACGGCACTCCGAAGCCGTGCTGCGCAGGACGCGACTTTCCACGTCGGATACCGAACGGCGGCGCGGGGGGGGGCCCGGGGGGGGGGGGCGCCCCCCGCCCCGGCGCGCGGGGGCGGAGGCC
>NZ_JBEXXQ010000018.1:52626-131357 GCF_040630525.1 Streptomyces sp. NPDC005799 | reverse complement strand
CTCACGCCCCACGACATGCACACCCACCCGGCACTCCGAAGCGGTGCGGCGCCGGCCGCCACTTTCCCCGACGGATACCCACCGCGGGCGCGGGGGCCCCCGTGAGGGGGGCACCCGCGCCGTACCGTGCGAAAGGGCTCAGCTCAGGCCGGCCGTCTTCAGCCAGGCCTTGGCGACGTCCAGCGGGTCCTTGTTCTCGAGCTGGACCTGCGAGTCCAGGTCGAGCAGGGTCTTGGTGTCGAGCTTGGCGGAGACCCCGTTCAGCGCGGCGACACCGCCCGAGGACAGGCCGCTCTTGTATACGAGCGGCTGGACGTTCTCGAAGCCGAAGAGGTTCTGCGGGTCCTGCAGGACGACGAACTTCTCCTTGGTGATGTTCGGGTCCGTGGTGAAGATGTCCGCGGCCTGCACGGTGTTCTTCTTCAGCGCCGCCAGGGTCAGCGGGCCGCCCGCGTCCAGCGCCTTGAAGCCCTTGAACTGCAGGCCGTACACCGACTTCAGGCCCACCAGGCCCTGCTGCCGGGTCTGGAACTCCGGCGAGGCGCCGATGGTCAGGTCCTTCGCCACGTTCTTGAGGTCCGCGATGCTGGACTCGCTGGTCAGCTTGTACTTGTCCGCGGTGGCCTTGTTGACCGTGACGGAGTCCTTGTCCTGCGCGGAGGCGGGGTCCAGGAGCGTCAGCTTGGAGTCCAGCTTGGCCTCGATCGCGGCCGTGGTGGCCTCGACCGTCTTGGGCGCGGCCTTCGGGTCGAGGTAGGCGAGCAGCGCGCCGTTGTACTCCGGCAGCACGGTGATGGAGCCGTTCTTCAGCAGCCCGTACGTCGTCTCGCGGCTGCCGATGTTCGGCTTGTAGGTGACCTTGACACCCTTGGCCTTCAGGGCCTCGCCGTAGATGTCGGCGATCAGGATGCTCTCGGCGAAGTTGTTGGATCCGACGACGACGGTCTTGCCGTCCGACTTGCCGCCCTGCAGTGGGTCGGAGGAGGAGCTGTCGGAGGAAGAGGAGGAACCACATCCCGCCAGCAGGGCCGTGGTCGCGGCGAGCGCGACGGCCGCCGCGGGGTAGCTCCTGAAGGACCTGGGGCGTGGGGCTTTGGAAGTCACGATTCCCGTTCCGGACTCGGGGGATTGATGAGAAGCAAGCGCTGCAACTGATCCAATCCAGCCTGTTCTCCCTCAGTCAAGAGCAGCCTGGTCACCAATTGGCCTCAATGCGTGATCGGTTGTGAATGCGGTGTGAACAGACTGAAGCGGAAGCGGAGGCGCTTTGTAACGGATTCTTGACGTAGGGCGACGCCCTTGATCATTCAAAGAGACGGTAGTCTCACCGCAGTTGGCGTCGGTCACAGCGGTGTGCGGGGGCCGCTGCGGTGTCATCCGCACCATTCCTCATGATCCAGTCATCGATCAGAATCGGTCAAGGCGCGTCGTCGCGCGCGACCGAGACCGCACGAAGGAGGCCCGGTGTCCACGAAAGAGGTGGACGCGACCGCCCGGCCCGCCCCGCCGTCGCCGAGAGGCGGCATCCGGGGGTTCGCCGACCGGTGGCCGTTCCGGCGCAAGCTCAACCTCCTGGTCGGCGTTCCGCTGGCCGTCGTAGCCGCCCTGCTCTCGTATCTGATCGCCGGCCAGATCGGCCAGGCGCAGGACGCCTCGTCCGCGGCGGACCTGGTGCGCAACAGCGAGCAGGTGGCCACCCTGGTCAACGAGGTGGAGAGCGAGCACCAGCTGGCGATCCTGCTCTCCGTGCGCTACGAGGCCGGCGGCAAGGGCGTCGAGTCGACCCGGACCGCCTACCGCAAGGCGCAGCGGGCGGTGGACGACCAGATCGCCAAGGTGCGGTCGGTCTTCGGCGGGGAGCTGCCGGACAGCGAGGCGCAGGCGCTGAAGGAGGTCGAGGGCCTCACCAGTCTGCGCGGGACGGTCGAGCAGAGCTATCTGCCCGCCAGCAACATCGACCCCGCCTACGACAACGCCGCCAAGACCCTGATCGACGGTCTAGGCCTGGACCGCAACGCCGAGCTGGCCGCGACCTTCACCGGCAACCTCCTGGACTCCCTGCTGCGCGCCGACGCAGCGCACGGCTCCTTCGAGACCGGCGTGTTCTCGGCGACGACCGGTGACACCAACGCGCTCATCGAGTTCACCACCGCCGTCGGCGCCTACGAGCTCTACGGCAACCAGGCAGACCGCTTCGCCCGGTTCGCCACCGCCGACCAGGCCGACGAACTCACCCGCGTCGAGCACACCGACGCCATGCGGGAGATCTCCGAGGCCTACGCCGAACTCCAGGTCGCGCCCAGCACCCTGCAGGCCGAAACGCCCGCCGAGATCAAGACCGCGTTCCAGGACGCCCTCAGCGACTACCCCTCGTACCCCGAGCAGGCGCAGAGCCGGCTGAAGATCACCACCTCGCTCATCGACCAGATCGCCGACCGCGCCGACCGCGCCTCCAGCGACGCGACGTGGCGGGCCGGACTGCTGCTCGGCATCGGTCTGCTCGGCTTCGCGCTGTGGATCGCCTTCTCGGTGCTGGTGCGCCGCTCGGTGGTGCGGCCGGTGCAGGCCCTCACCGGTGCCGCGCAGGAGGTCGCCGACGTGGCCGGGCGCGAACTGGCCCGGGTCGCCGACGACGACGCCGAGGACGACAGCCCGCCGAAGCTGCGGGAGATGCCGGTCACCGCGAACGACGAGATCGGTGCGCTGGCCGAGGTGTTCAACCGCGTGCAGACCACCTCGATCGCCCTGCTGGAGCGCCAGGTGCTCAGCCGGCGCAACGTCGCCGAGATGTTCGGCAACGTGGGCCGCCGCGTCAGCAACCTGACGACCCGTCAGCTCGCGTTGATCGACGCGGTGGAGCGCGGTGAGACCGACCCGGCCCTGCTGGAGCGCCTCTACTCCATCGACCACATCGCCGTCCGGCTGCGCCGCAACGCCGACAGCCTGATGCTGCTCGCCGGCATCCGCGAGACGGTCCTGGACTCCGGACCGACGGCGCTGACCAACGTCGTACGCGCCGCGCTGGGCCAGATCGAGGGCTTCCAGCGGGTACGGCTGCACGCGCGCACCGAGGTCATGGTCGAGCCGGACATCATCGGCGACCTCACGCTGATGGTGGCCGAACTGCTGGAGAACGCGGTGTCGTTCTCGCCCGCCGGCAGCCCCGTCGAGGTGTACGTGCGGGACACCTCCGGTGAGGAGGCGCCGGGCGGCGCGGCGATCGTCGTCGCCGACCACGGCCTCGGCATGAGCGCCGACCGGCTCGCCGAGGAGAACGGCCGGCTGATCCGCCGCGAGCGACTGGACGTCGTACCGACGAAGGTGCTCGGCCTGTTCGTGGTCGGCACCCTGGCGCGGCGCTGGGACGTCGGGGTCAATCTCTCCCGCACCCCGGGCGGCGGTGTGACGGCCGAGGTGACGGTGCCGCCGTCGCTGCTGCTCGCGATGAGCCCGGTGGAGGTCGCCGTCGGCGGTTCGACGGGCCGACGGGGCTCCATCGCCTCGGAGTCGGCAGCCGTGTCCGGAGCCCGGGCGTCGTCCGCCGTCGAGGAGAACACCCGGTTGTCGTCCGACACCGCGCGGGGCGGTCAGCCGGGGCCGCTGCCCCGCCGCGTGCCGCGCCGTGAGATCCCCACGGGCACGGACGCTTCCTCGTCCCGGCCGGACGCCGTGACGCCGCCTTCGCCCGACGCCCCGACTCCGGCTGCCGCGCCCCCCGAGGAACGCACCCCCTTCATCCCCCCGGCCCGCAGCGAGGCACCGCCGCAGCCCAGGGCGAAGGAGGCGACCCGCCCGAGCTGGGCCAGGGACACCGACCCGCGCCCCGAGGACACTTCGCACGCGCACGAGGCAGTCGGCGAACCGCGTTCCGGGTGGACCGACGCCCCGGCGTCCGCCCGCCCCGCCGAGGACGCTCCGGCTTCCCATGAGCCCGCCCTCCCGACCCGCTCCCACTGGAGCGAGGACGCGGTCTCCGCGCGGCCCGCCGAGGACGTGAGCCCCTCGCGTCGTTCCGGTGCCGACGACTGGGTATCGTCGGGCGGAGCCCCGGGCGGCGAGACGGCGTTGTCCGCCGAGGGCACGAGCGGCGGCGCGAGCCCGGCCTTCGCCGGTGACGGCTCCCCCCGTCCGCTGCGGCGGCGAGTGCGGGGCGCGACCCTTCGTACGACCGTCGACGCCGCCCAGCACGCGGCGCGGCAGGTCGCCCGGCCCGCCGACGCGGACGCCGTCCGCGACACACTCGACGAGTTCGAGGCCGCCGTGGAACGGGCCAACCGCGACAGTGCCGTCGCGGCCAACGGCAATGCCGGCGGTGCGGACGCCACGTCCGGTGCCGCCCATCGGACCACCGACCCGCACGACCAGAACCACCTCCCGGAAGGAGCCGAGCAGTGAGCACGTCGACAGGTGACACTTCCCCCGCGGGAGCCACCACGCCGGCCGAACTGCAGGCCGCGGCAGCCGACTTCACCTGGCTGTTGAACCGATTCGCGACCGAGACCGCGGGCGTCGTGGACGCCATCGCCGTCTCCTCCGACGGACTGCTCATCGCCGTCTCCGAGTTGCGTGAGCACGCCGACTCGGAGCGGCTGGCCGCGATCGTCTCCGGCATCACGTCCCTGGCCGCCGGTGCCTCCGGCAACTACGGCCTGGGCGCCCTCAACAAGGTCATCATCGACCTCGAGGGCGGCCATGTCCTGGTCTCCGCCATCGGCAGCGGCGCCGTGCTCGGCGTGGTCACCGACAAGGAGGCCAAGCTGGGCAACATCGCCTACGAGATGACGCTGTTCGCCAACCGGGCCGGCAGCGCTCTCAGCCCGCAGCTGGTGCTCCAGCTCAAGAACAGCGTCGGCGCGGCATCCGCGCGCTGACCGGTTGCCGCCCCCGGGACCCGTCCTGAGGGCGCGATCGAGGAGGAAGACACCCCATGGCGGACGGCTCCCCACCGCCGGGCGACCCGGACCCGGTCGGCCCCGCCCCCGCCGTACGGCCGTTCCTGGTCACCGCCGGTCGCGTCGCGCCCACCGCGGCCGGCCGGCCGGTGCCGGTGGAGACCCAGGTGGTGGCCACCGCCGAGGGTCTCGTCGTGCTCGACGAACTCGACTTCGAGCAGCACGACATCGTCGCCGCCTGCCGGCGGCCGCAGTCCGTCGCGGAACTCGCGGCCCGGCTGCGGCTGCACCTGAACGTGGTCCGGGTCCTCGCCGAGGACCTGCGTGCGGCCGGCTACCTGACGGTGCACGTGCCCGACTCCGGCGTCACCCACGACGCCTCCGTCCTGCGCAGGGTCATCGAGGCCCTGCGTGCCATCCCCGACTCCCGAGGGGTACTCCGTGACTCGGATTGAACCGGCCGCCCCCGCCGTGGCCGCCCCAGTGGCCGCCGTAGCACCGCCGCTGCCGGTCAAGCTGGTGATCGCGGGCGGCTTCGGCGTGGGCAAGACCACCGCCGTGGGCTCGATCTCCGAGATCGAGCCGCTGACCACCGAGGCCGCCATCACGGAGGTCGCGGCGGGCGTGGACGACCTCAGCCACACGCCCCGCAAGACCACCACCACGGTGGCGATGGACTTCGGCTGCATCACCATCGACCCGACGCTGAAGCTGTACCTGTTCGGCACGCCCGGTCAGGAGCGGTTCGGCTTCATGTGGGACGACATCGTCGAGGGCGCGGTGGGCGGGCTGGTCATCGTCGACACCCGCCGTCTGGACGACTGTTACGCCGCCGTGGACTACTTCGAGCACAAGCAGATCCCGTTCGCGGTCGCCGTCAACGCGTTCGACGGGAAGGTCGAGCACACACTGGAGGAGGTCCGCTGGGCGCTGGACGTCGCCGAGCGGGTGCCGGTGGTGGTGTTCGACGCGCGGGAGCGGGGGTCTGTGCGGGACGCTCTGCTGGTTGTGCTGGAGCAGGCGTTGGCGCGAAGCGGAGGTTGACCGCTCGGCCCGGCCCCCACCGGTCCCGTTCTGTCTGCGGGCCGGTGGGGGCTTGTCGCGCCCGCGCGGCGGTAGCCACGAATCGAGTACAGCCCCGCGCCCCTTACGGGGCGCTTCTGCGTACCCCGGGTGACACAGTGAACCTTGCCACCAGCCAGAAGAACCCGAGTGTCACCAGAGCGAGTACGGCCACCAGGGTCGCCCCGCCCACCACCTTCTCGTAGTTGCGTTGGTAGAGGCCGTCCACGATGTAGCGGCCGAGGCCGCCGAGGGCGACGTAGGCCGCGATCGTGGCCGTCGAGACGATCTGGATGGCTGCCGAGCGCAGGCCGCTGAGGATCAGCGGGAGGGCGACGGGGAGTTCGACCTGGAACAGGACCCGTGACTCGGCCATGCCCATGCCGCGGGCCGCGTCGACCGGGGACGGGTCGACGGAGCGCACCGCCTCGTAGGTGGTGACCAGGATCGGCGGTACGGCGAGCACGACCAGCGGGATCATCACCGGGGTGAGCCCGAGTCCCAGCAGGACGAACATCAGCACCAGCAGGCCGAAGCTGGGCAGGGCGCGTCCCGCGGTGGCGATGAAGGCGACGGTGTTGCCGCCCCGGCCGGTGTGGCCGGTGAGCAGGCCGACCGGCAGGCCGATGGCGGCCGCGATGGCGAGGGCGATCAGGGAGTACTGGATGTGCTCGCGCAGCCGGGTGGGGATGCCGTCGTAGCCGTGCCAGTGGGCGCTGTCGCTGAAGAAGTTGTTGATGAAGTGGAGGACGTTCATCGGACGGCGTCCTCCAGGGCGGCCTGCAGCGGTTCGGGTTCGTCGACGGGGCGAGGTTTGCGGTTTCCGCGCGGCATCCAGGGGGTGACCAGGACACGCACGAGGACCAGCAGGGCGTCCGCGAGGATGGCGAGGACGGCCGTGCCGACCACGGACAGCCAGATCAGCCGGGACTGGTGGTAGATCATGCCGTCGTTGAGCAGGTTGCCGAGCCCGCCCTGGTTGCCGATCAGCATGCCGACGCTGACCAGGGAGATGCTGGAGACGGTGGCCACGCGCAGGCCGGCGATGATGGCGGGCGCGGCGATGGGCAACTGGACCTGGAAGTAGCGTCGTACGGGTCCCAGGCCCATCGCGGTGGCCGCGTCCAGGGTCTCCTGCGGGACCGAGCGGACGCCGTCCACGATGGCCGGGACGAAGACCACGAGGCTGTAGATGCCCAGCGGGATCATCACGGTGGTCTCGGTCTGGCCGGTGTAGTCGATGAGCACGACGAAGAAGGCCAGCGAGGGGATGGCGTAGAGGACGGTCGTCACCCACAGCACCGGCGGGTACAGCCATCTCAGCCGCACGCAGAGCTGGGCGACGGGCAGCGCCACCACCAGGCCGACCGCGACCGGGATCAGCGCCTCGCGCAGATGCAGTCCGACCAGGCCCCAGTACGTGTTCTGCAGGTCGCTCGGGATGTCGAAGAGGCCGCCGCTCATCCGGCGACCTTTTCCGCGCGGCCCTCTGCGTGCGCGGCGCGGATGGCCTCGCCGATGGTCTGCTGCGAGACCACGCCGGTGACCCGGCCGTCGGCGCCGACCGCGACGGCCCAGCCGGTCGGCGAGAGCACGGCACCGTCGAGGGCGGCGCGCAGGGACTCCCGGCCGTGCTCGAAGGGGCGGCCGTGGGAGAGGAGTCGGGCCGGGTCGACCGACCCGGCGGTCAGCGCGGCCGGCTCGCTCCAGCCGAGGGGACGGCCGTCGACGTCGGTGACGAGGAGGTAGGGCACGTCCTTGGAGGTGCGGGCGGCGATCTGCTCGGCGGTGGCGTCGACGGCGACGATCGGGGTGGTCAGCAGATCGAGGCCGGAGGAGGAGAAGAAGGACAGGCGCCGGATCCCCCGGTCCGCGCCGAGGAAGTCCTCGACGAAGGCGTCCGCGGGATCGGTGAGCAGCTCGGCGGGCGGGGCGAACTGGGCGAGATGGCCGCCGGTGCGCATCACCGCGACCATCGTGCCGATCTTCACGGCCTCGTCGATGTCATGGGTGACGAAGACGATGGTCTTGCCCAACTCGTCCTGAATGCGCAGGAGTTCGTCCTGGAGGCCCTTGCGCACCACCGGGTCGACAGCGGAGAAGGGCTCGTCCATCAGCAGGACCGGCGGGTCGGCGGCGAGCGCCCGGGCCACGCCGACGCGCTGCTGCTGGCCGCCGGAGAGCTGGTAGGGGTACCGCTTGGCGAGGGAGCCGTCGAGTCCGACCCGCTCCATCAACTCGCGGGCGCGCGCCCGGGCCCTGGCCTTGTCCCAGCCCAGCAGGCGGGGCACGGTGGCGATGTTGTCGATGATCGTGCGGTGCTGGAAGAGGCCCGCGTTCTGGATGACGTACCCCATCGACCGGCGCAGCGTGTTCACGGGCTGCCGGCTGATGTCCTTGCCGTCGATGGTGATCGTGCCCTCGCTCGGCTCGATCATCCGGTTGATCATGCGCAGGGTTGTCGTCTTGCCGCAGCCCGACGGGCCCACGAAGACGGTGATGGATCGGTCGGGTATCTCCAGGGAGAGGTTGTCGACCGCCACCGTGCCATCGGGGTAGCGCTTGGTGACTGAATCTATCCGTATCAAAACGCCGAACGCCCTTCGGGACTGGATCGTTGGGTGCAGATTCTAGACCGCTTGTGTTTCCGAATTCAGTCGGGAACCTGGCGAAAACCGGTATGCACCGAGGCGGTATCACTCTGTGACCGACCCGTGAGTCCACTGATTCCCACGCCCCGCCCAGCGGCCGCTCGGCGAGCCCACAGCGCCGGCCCCGATCGTCATGGCCGTGAGCGAACCGGAGAACGGGTCATGACGACCCTCGCCCCGCCTCCCGCACCGGCCCAGGATCCCAGCAGGGGCCCCGGTTTCAGCCCGCTGCTCCCGCTGAAACCGCCGTGAAGCCGCCCTGAAGCCGGCCCCCGGCACGCTCTGCGGCATGAACCAGACGACGACACCGGCCATCGAGGTGACCGGCCTGAGCAAGGCGTACGGCGACAAGGTCGTCCTCGACGGGATCGATCTCTCGGTCCCACGCGGCACGATCTTCTCGCTGCTCGGCCCGAACGGCGCCGGCAAGACCACCACCGTCCAGATCCTCTCCACCCTGATCCGCGCCGACTCCGGCGAGGCCCGCGTCGCCGGGCACGACGTGCGCGAGGCTCCGCAGTCCGTGCGCGCCGCGATCGGCGTCACCGGCCAGTTCTCCGCCGTCGACCAGCTGATCACCGGCGAGGAGAACCTGGCGCTGATGGCGGACCTGCACCACCTCCCCCGTGCCGAGGGCCGCCGCCTCACCGCGGAACTGCTGGCCCGCTTCGATCTCGTGGAGGCTGCGCGGAAGCCCGCCGCCACCTACTCCGGCGGCATGCGGCGGCGCCTCGACATCGCCATGACGCTGATCGGCTCACCCCGGGTGATCTTCCTCGACGAGCCGACCACGGGGCTCGACCCGCGTTCCCGGCACGCCGTGTGGCGGATCGTGCGCGAGCTCGTCGACGGCGGGGTCACCGTCTTCCTCACCACGCAGTACCTGGAGGAGGCCGACCAACTCGCCGACCGCATCGCGGTGCTGAACGGCGGCCGGATCGTCGCCGAGGGCACGCCCGACGAACTCAAGCGTCTCGTCCCCGGCGGCCATGTCCGTCTCCGGTTCCTCGACCCGGCCGAACTCCAGCGCGCCGCCCGGGTGTTGGACACGGGTCTGCGCGACGACGAGGCGCTCACGCTCCAGGTGCCGGGCGACGGCAGCGTGCACACCCTGCGCGCCCTGCTGGACGTCCTCGACGCGCACGGTGTCGCCGTGGACTCCCTCACCGTCCACACCCCCGATCTCGACGACGTCTTCTTCGCGGTCACCGGCCGCCCCGAGCACGAGAAGGTGCAGAGCCGATGAGCAGCGCCGTCCAGCCCGCCACCCCACACCTGCGCGACTCCCTCACCATGCTGCGGCGCAACCTGCTGCACGCCCGCCGCTACCCCTCGATGACGCTCCAGGTCGCGCTCATCCCCGTCTTCCTGCTGCTGTTGTTCGTGTACGTCTTCGGCTCCGCGCTCGGCGCCGGAATCGGCCAGGGCGGCGACCGCACCGCCTATCTCGCCTATCTCGTCCCCGGCATCCTGCTGATGACGGCGGGCACCGGGTCGGTGCCGACGGCGGTCGCCGTGTGCACGGACATGGCCGAGGGCATCGTCGCCCGCTTCCGCACCATGGCGATCTCCCGGGCGTCGATCCTGGTGGGCCATGTGGTCGGCAGTGTCCTCCAGACGGTCATCAACCTGACCCTGGTCACCGCGGTCGCGCTGGCCATCGGGTTCCGGCCCGACGCCGGCCCCGTCGAATGGATGGCGGCCTGCGGTCTGCTCGTCCTCTTCGTTCTCGCGCTGACCTGGCTCTCGGTCGCCCTGGGGCTGATCAGCAGGACGCCCGAGGGCGCCAGCAACGCCCCGCTGCCGATCTCGTTCCTGCTGCCCTTCGTCAGCAGCACCTTCGTGCCGGTCGGCTCGATGCCGTCCTGGATCCGCTGGTTCGCCGAGTACCAGCCCTTCACCACGGTCATCGAGACCGTGCGCGGCCTGCTGACGGGCACACCGATCGGGCACAACGGCTGGATGGCGGTGGCGTGGAGCGTCGCGATCGCGGTCCTCGGCCTCGTGTGGTCCCTCCGCCTCTTCGACCGCGACCCCCGCTGAACATCCCTCCACTGAAAGGCAGTTGCCATGAACGCCGTGTCCCTCACCCCCGAACTCGTCGAGAACCCCGTCGGCGCCTACGCCGGCCTGCGCTCCCGGCCCGGCCTCGGCCATGTCGTCCTGCCGGGCCTGAGCACCCCCGTCCGCCTGGTCACCCGGCACGAGGACGTGAAGGCCGCGCTCACCGAACCGCGCCTGATCCGGGACCGGTCGACGGTCTCCGGCTCCGACATGCCCGACCCCCAGGCCGAGTTGCTGGCCCAGGGCGCCGACGGTCTTCCGCCCGAGTACGCCCGGTACCTCTCCGGCCACCTCGCCCTCTTCGACGGCGACGAGCACAGCAGACGTCGCGGCCCCCTCACCCGGGCCTTCACCGCCCGCCGGGTGGCCGCCCTGCGCCCCTTCGTGGAGCAGACGGCACGGGAGTTGGCCGACACCCTCGCGGGGCGTGAACAGGCCGATCTGCTGGGCGAGTTCGCCTATCCGCTGAGCACGGCGGTGATCTGCGCGCTGGTCGGTGTCGACGCGGGCGACCAGGACAAGGTCTGCGGCTGGATCCGGGATTTCGCGTACGGCGACGGCAGCCGGGTCCTCGAAGGGCTCGGCGCGCTCGTGGGGTACACCAAGGACCTGGTCGCCCGGCGCCGGGCCGAGCCCGCCGGCGACCTGGTGTCGGCGCTGCTCGCCGACGGCGGTATGACCGACGACGAGATCGTCACCGTCTTCTTCCTGCTGATCAACACCGGCATCACCCCGCCCGCCCTGTTCCTGGCGCACGCGATGCTCGCCCTGCTGGACCGCCCCGACCAGCTGGAGCGGCTGCGTACCGACCCGGAGCTGCTCACCCGGGCAGTGCCCGAACTCCTGCGCTACGTCACGCTGGTGCGCATGGGCGCCACGCTGTACGCCACGGAGGACTTCGAGTTCGCCGGGACCCTTCTGAGGAAGGGCGAGGCGGTGACGGTCGCGCTGTTCGCCGCCGACCATGACCCGGCCGCCTACGACTCCCCCGAACACCTCGACGTAACAAGGGAGTTGGGCCGCGGCGACGGTCATCTCGCCTTCGGGCACGGCCCGCACTACTGCATCGGCGCGGCCCTCGGCCGGCTGGTGACGGGCGTCGTCCTCGACGAGCTGGTGGTACGGCGGCCCACCGCCCCGAAGCTCGCCGTGGACCGGGCCGAACTCGCCTTCGGGCACTGGCCCGGCGACGGCTTCCACCTGCTGGCGCTGCCGGTCAGTGTGTGACCCGCTGCCGCACCAGGCCGAGCACGGCCTCGCACAGTCCGTCGTCGTCCAGGGCGGCGTACCGGGACACCGCGTCCTCGTACGCCGCCCTGTCGGCGTTCCGGGCGTCCTCGCGGGCCCGGGCCAGGGACATGGTGGGCTGGAAGTTGCGCAGGTAGCGCAGCCGCTCGGCGAGCGCGATCAGCCGTACGCCGTCCGTGTCCCCCTGCGCCAGCTCGGCCGTGCCGAGGGCGAGCAGCAGCGCGCCGCACAGCGGGAAGTAAGCGGGCCGGGCGGCCGGGGAGCGGGTCAGCAGGTGTGTGACGCGGCCGGGGAACGCGGTGCGGACACGGTCGACGAGGTCGGTGCGGCCGTACCGGGCGTGGGCGGTCACGGCGACCGCCTGGAGCTCCGGTACCCAGGCCTCCATCACCGGTTCCCCGCCCGGTGCCGGGTCGGCGGTGTGCGTCAGCCGGTCCAGGGCCCGGCGCCACAGGCCGAGGCCGGTCTCGATGTCGCCGCGGGCGAGCGCCATCTCGGCGCGGGCTCCCAGGTCGGGGGTGAAGGGGTCGGACACGGCGCCCTCGGGCTGGTGCCGCAGCGCCTGCTCCAGCCAGTGTTCCGCCTCGTCGATCTCCCCGGCCTGCAGGTTGGCGAGCATGATCCCCCAGCGCAGTCCGATCGTGTCGGTCCACTCGCCGAACTCCTCGAGGGCTTCGAGGGCGGCCTTCATCGGTCCGATCGCCTCCGCGCCGCGTTCCGTCTGCAGGCACAGTTCGGCGAACCGGGCCCGCGGCCAGATCCGCAGCAGCGGGATGTCCTGGCCGGCGGATGCGTCGAGCATCCGGCGGGCGGCCGTGAGGGCTCGCTCGGGGTCCTGCTCGTGCTCGCCGACGTAGCTGGCGGCGCCGTTGGCGATGGCCGCGAGCAGGGGCCGGTCGCTGTCGCACAGCGCGTCGAGGACGTGGCGGCCGCCGGGCGCGAGCACCTCGGGGAGGGCGCTCAGCACGGCGGCCACGGCACGGATCACGGTGTCCGGCGGGGCGGTCGGCAGGCGGCGCAGCGTGACGAGGACCCGCCCGGCTCCGGGGCCGAGGCCCAGCAGGGAGTTGGCGGCCAGCAGGGCGGCCGCGGTGCGCACGGGTTCCACGTATCCGGGGGCGGGCCGGTAGTGGGAGAGCAGCCGTGCGGTGTCCTCGGTGAGGGCGAGGAGGCGGGCGTGGTTGGCGCCGGCCTCGGTGGACCACAGGCTGCCCAGGACGGCCGTGACCGCGACGACCGTGTCCTGGTCCCCGAGGTCGAGAGCGCGCCGTAGGGCGTGGACGAGGTTGTCCTGCTCGGCGCGGACGAGCCGCCAGGACGCGAACGGCTCGGCCCCGAAGGGCGCGTCGTGGTGGGCGACGCCGAACTCCCGCGCCCAGCCGAGGAACCGCTCCGTGACGGCCGCGTCCTCCCCGGCCCCGTCCCGGTGCGCGGCGGCGAACTCCCGTACCGTCTCCAGCATCCGGAAGCGGGTGCCGGTCGCGGTGTCGGTCACCTTGAGCTCGGTCACCTTGAGCAGGGACTGGTCCACGAGGTCCTCAAGGATCTCCAACACGTCCGGATCGCCCACGAGTTGCTCCGCCGCGCCGGCGGTGAAGCCGTCCGGGAAGACGGACAGGGCCCGTAGCGAGGACCGCCCTCTTTCGTCGAGGAGGTTCCAGCTCCAGTCGACGACGGCGTGCAGGGTGCGGTGACGTTCGGGCGCGTCCCGGCGCCCGCCCCGCAGCAGCGCGAACCGGTCCTGAAGCCGGCTGTGGATCTCGGCGACCGACATCACCCGCACCCGGGCGGCGGCCAGTTCGGCGGCGAGCGGCAGTCCGTCGAGGCGGCGGCAGAGGGCGGCGACGGTGTCGGCGGGCAGGTCGGCGTCGGGGCGGGCGGCTCGGGCCCGCTGCCCGAACAGCTCGACGGTGGTGGCGAGATCGAGTTCGGGCAGGGGGTGGACCGTCTCGGAGGACAGGCCGAGCGGGGCACGGCTGGTGGTGAGGACGCGCAGGTCCCTGGTCCGCGACACCAGGGCCTGGACGAGGTCCGCGACGCCCTGCACTACCTGCTCGCAGTTGTCCAGGACCAGCAGCGCGGGCCCGGCACCGAGGGTGCCCAGAATCCCGGTGACCGCGTCACCTCCCCCACCGGGCCGCGGGCTCTCGGCGGCGCCCAGCGCGGAGGCGACCTCGGCGGTCACGTCGGCGTCGCGGCGGACACCGGCGAGCGGCACCAGGTGCACCACCCGCTGTTCGGCGTCCCGGGCGACGGCGGCCGCGAGGCGGGTCTTGCCGAGACCGCCGGCACCGACGACGGAGACGACGCGGGCGCCGTGCAGCAGGCGGGTCACGGCGGCGACGTCGGCGTCCCTGCCGAGCAGCGGGTTGGGTTCGTGCGGTACCCCGCGCCGGACGGCCGGGGCCTCGCCGCGCAGCAGCTCCTGGTGCAGTTCCTGCAGGGCGGGCCCGGGGTCGGTGCCGAGTTCGTCGCGCAGCCGGCGCCGGTGGGTGTCGTACGTGGCGAGAGCGGCGGCCGGTCCCGCGGTGGCGGTCCGGCAGCGCATCAGCTCCAGCAGGAGTTCCTCGTCGTGCGGCCGCGCGGCGGCCAGGCCGGTGAGCGTGCCGACGGCCTCCTCGCGGCGGCCGGTGCGGGCGAGGGCGAGGGCACGGGAGCGGGCGAGCGCGCGGTGGGTGCCGGCGCGCTCGGCACGCAGCTCGGCGACCGGGTCGCCGAGAGCTTCCTCGACGGCCGGGGCGCCGTCCCACAGCGCGAGCCCCTCCTCCGCCTCCGCCAGGGCGCCCGCGTGGTCCCCGGCGCGGCTCTTCTCGGCGGCCGCGGCGGCGAACAGCCGGACGGCGGCGGTGTCGACCTGGTCCTCGCGCAGGGCGAGCCGGTAGCCGGTGGGGGTACTGGCGATGACGTCGGCGCCGAGCTGACGGCGGGCCCGCGAGACGAGGATCTGCAGGGCCTTCGCCGGGTTGTCCGGCCGCTCCTGCGGCCACAGTCCCTCGACCAGCCGGGCCGTGCCGCACCCCGCCCTGAGCTCCCCGGCCAGTAGCGCGAGCAGCCCCCGCAGCCGGGGCGCGGTGATCTCCCGGCCCCGGTGGGAGACGGCGGACAGGAGCGTCAACTCGATGGTCACCGGGCCAGGTTAGTCAGCCCGGTGGGTCATGCCGCCCGGGACCGCGAGGCCACCGGGAACCCCTCCGTCCGCAGCACCTGTCCCGCCGCGTCCACGGCGAACACCTCGCACCCGGGCTGCGCGGCGGCCCACGCGACGCCCTCCGTGCCCAGCGCGAAGGCGGCCGTGGCCACGGAGTCCGCCTCGGTCAGCGAGGCGGCGACCACCGTCATGCTGAGCAGTCCGGTCGCCGGGCGCCCGATGCGGCCGTCGACGATGTGGTCGCCGCGTTCGTAGCGCGCGGAAGTGGCCACCGCGCCGTCGGTCAGCTCCAGGACCGCGCACAGCCGGTCGGCCTGTTCGGGGTGTCGTACGCCCACCCGCCAGGGTCCGCCGGAGGCGGCCACGTCTCCGCCGGCGTTCAGCACGAACCGTCTCGCACCAGCCGTCCGCAACAGCCGCGCGGCCCGCTGCACCGACCAGCCCTTCACCACCGCGCACGGGTCGAACCCCCGCCCCGGCAGCCACGCGTCGAACGCGCCGCCCGTGGCGACCCGGTAGTGCTCGCACAGGTCGAGCACCTCGGCCAGGTCGGCGCTGAGTGAGTCCCGCCCCAGCTCGCCCCGGCCATGGCGGGACACCTCGCTGTCGGCCCGGAAGGGGCTGAACCGGGCGTCGACCTCACGCAGCCAGGCGAACACCGCGTCCGCGGGCTCCTCCCACGCGCCCTCGTCGTCCACCCGCAGCGAGACGGGGAACCCCATGACGTGTTCGACGCGGCGCACGTCAGGCGCCCTTGGCGTCGATCGCGGCCTGGAGGGACTGCTTGTAACCCTCGCTCGTGACGGTCGCCCCGGACACCGCGTCGATGTCCGCGCTCTGCGCCTTCAGCGTCTCCGCGATCAGCTTCGGTACGGCGGCCGTGGTCTGGGGGTGGTTCGGCTGCTGGAGCATCGACACGGCGGTGATCCGGTCGCCCTCGAAGGTGACCTGCACCTGCACGGGCCCCTTGTCCGTGTTCACGGTCGTGCCCTTGACGACCTTCCCGGAGGCCGAGGACGAACCCGAACCAGAGGGCGAGGCCGAGGAGGACGGTGTCACCGCGGGCTCGGCGGTGGTGGACGTCGTACCCCCGACCGATGGCTCGTAGCGCCAGACCGGGACCAGGCCCGCGATGCTGAGGACGACGACGGGTATGGCTCGCTTCACGTTCTCTTCCTCATCCCGCCAGGCTGAAGCGTTCGAAGTGGATCTGCCGCTTGGGCACGCCCAGCTCGCCCAGGCTGCCCAGCACCGCCTTCATCATCGGCGGCGGCCCGCACAGGAAGACGTCCCGCTCGCCGATGTCGGGCACCAGCCGGGCCAGTTCGCGCGGGGCCAGTTTGTCGGGGACGGGCGGGCCGGTGACCAGGTGCAGTTCGGCGCCCTTGGCGACGGCGAGGTCGCGCAGTTCGTCGTAGAGCACGGCGTCCCGCTCGCTGGCGACGCGGTAGACGACGACCGCGTGGCCCTGGATGTCCTCCAGGAGGGCCCGGATCGGGGTCACGCCGACACCGCCCGCGATCAGCAGGGACTCCGTCCTCGTGCGGTGCAGGGCGGTGAAGGCGCCGTAGGGGCCCTCGGCGAAGACGCGGGTGCCGACCTTCACATGGCGCAGGGCGGCGCTGCCCGCGCCGGCCGCCTTCACCGTCAGGCGCAGGGTGCGGCCGTCGGGGGCGGCGGAGAGGGAGAAGGGGTTGGCCTGCCACCAGCGGTCGGCGGTCAGGAACCGCCACAGGAAGAACTGGCCGGCCTGGGCGGGCAGCTTGTCCAGGTCCTTGCCGGTGACATGGACCGAGACGACGTTGTCGGACTCGGGGACGACCGCGGAGACCCGGAACCGGTGGCGGGTGTTGCGCCACAGCGGCAGCACGAGCCGGCCCAGGACCAGTGCGCCGAGGGCCACGGCCCACACCCCGTACCAGTAGGTCTTCGCGGCGGACGACGAGGTGAACGTCGTACCGACCGCGACCTGGTGGGTGAAGGCGAGCACCACGGCGACGTAGGTGTAGAGGTGGATGAAGTGCCAGGTCTCGTACGCGAGCCGGCGGCGGGCGTAGCGGGCCGAGACGGCTCCGACCACCAGGATCAGGCCGAGGGCGGCGATCGCGCGCAGCACGCCCTCGGTGGTCTCGGCGAGGTCCACGAGCTCGGTGACGGGACCTACGCCCGCCCCGTCGGCATATCCGAAGCTGATGAAGACGGCATGTGCGAGCAGGGTCCACAGCAGGGCGAAGCCGGTCCAGCGGTGCCAGGAGGTCAGCCGGTCCATGCCGATCCGCCGGTCGAGCCAGGGCAGCCGGGCCACCAGCACCAGCTGGAAGGCCATGACCAGGGCGCCGTACAGGCCGGCGAGGCGGCCGATGACGATGAGCGCGTTGGAGGCGAAGCCCGCCTGGGCGAAGAAGTAGGCGACCACGGCCGCGTTCGCGGCGAGCACGGCGAACAGGCCCGTGCGCGCCACCACCCTGGGGCGTGTCGCCGTGGGGGGCGCAGGGGGTGATTGGACGGTCGTCACGGTGACGGCAGCTCCTTGATCGGGTCCTGGGTGACCGAGCTTGGCCGGTGGGAGCTGTCGAGAAGCTGTCGGACAACTTTCAAGTACTTATCGATGTGCTCGCTGTGTGCCGGACCACACGGTCCGCCCGGGCGGGTGCCGCACTATGAGCGGGTGGAAAAAGTACGCCTCCTCGTCGTGGACGACGACCCGCCCATCGCCGATCTCGTCGCGACCGTCGCCCGCTACGAGGGCTGGGACGCGGTCACCGCGAACACCGGTGAGGAGGCGATCGCGCTGGCCGGTGAGTTCCGCCCGGACATCGTGGTCCTCGACCTGATGCTGCCGGACGTCGACGGCTTCGGTGTGCTCGACCGGCTGCGGCGCTCGGGCACGATGGTGCCGGTGGTGTTCCTGACCGCGCGGGACGGGGTGGCCGACCGGGTGGCGGGGCTGACCCGGGGCGGCGACGACTACCTGGTCAAGCCGTTCGCTGTGGAGGAGTTGATGGCGCGGCTGCGCACGGTGCTGCGGCGCAGCGCCGGGCCCGCCTTCCAGCGCTCCGTGCTGCGGGTGGCGGACCTGACGATGGACGAGGACACGCGCGAGGTGCGGCGCGGCGACAGGCTGCTCACGCTCACCCCCACCGAGTACGAGGTACTGCGCTTCCTGATGCGCAAGTCGCCGACCGTGATGACCAAGGCGCAGATCCTCGACCATGTGTGGGAGTACGGCTTCGGGGGCCGCTCGAACGTCGTCGAGCTGGTCGTCAGCCGGCTGCGCCGCAAGCTGGACGACACCGGCGCACCGCTGATCCACACCGTGCGCGGCTTCGGCTACGTCGTCCGGCAGGCGGCCGAGTGATACGGCGGCTGCGCCGGGCGTCCCGCGGGATGCGGCTGGGGACCCGGCTGGCGCTCGGGCTGGGCGCGCTGGCGCTGGTGGTGTTCGCGGTCGTCGGCACGGCCCTGACGACCTACATGCGGGACTATCTCTCCGCCCAGCTCGACGACCAGCTGGGCCTCGCCCAGGTCGCCCAGTCCAAGAGCATCGCGGAGAACGGCACCCTGCAGGGCAAGAAGTACTACCGCTGGTACTACGCGGTGTACGACGTCTCCGGCGGTACCGCCGTGCTGCGCAAGCCGGAGGAGCCCGGCGACCTGCCCGCGGACATCGCCCCCCTCACCTCCCTGGCCCGGGCCCAGGCGGGCGGCCGGACCGAGATGCTGCGCACCGCGCGGATCCCGGGCGAGGGCGAGTACCGGCTGCGGGCCTGCGAGGTCGAGCCCGGGGTGGTGCTGGTCAGCGGGGCGCCGATGGACGACATCGACGCCACCGTACGGCGGCTGATCACCGTGCAGGTGGTCGCCTTCGGGCTGGCGCTGGCGGCGCTGGTGGTGTTCGGCCGCAGGATGCTCAGACGCGGCCTGAACCCGCTCAGCGACATGGCGCACACCGCGCACGGCATCGCCTCGCACGACCTGACCGAGTCCGCGGCCCGGCTGCCGCTGCGCGCCGACGAGCGCGGCGGCGGTCCCGAGGTGGAGGAGCTGCGCACGGCCTTCAACACGATGCTGGAGCACATCGACCGCTCCCTCGCGGTGCGCGCGGAGGCGGAGCAGCGGCTGCGCCGGTTCGTGGCCGACGCCTCGCACGAGCTGCGTACGCCCCTGATGTCCGTACGGGGCTACGCGGACCTCTTCCAGTACGCCGCCGCCAACGCCCCCGAGGAACGCGACAGGCACCTGGCCCGGCTGCGTGCCGAGGCCGCCCGGATGGGGGTGCTCCTCGACGACCTGCTGCTGCTCGCCCGGCTGGACGCGGCGGAGGTGGACGCACCGCTGCGGGTGCAGGACGCGGACCTGGTGGAGCTGGTCGGGGAGGCGGCCGCCGCCTTCCGGGCGAGTCACCCGGAGCGCCCGCTGACCGTGGTGCCGGGTCCGGCCGCGCTGAGGCTGCGCCTGGACCCGCACCGCATCCGGCAGGTCCTGGACAACCTGCTGACCAACGCGGCCGTGCACACGCCGGCCCGGACCAAGGTGTCGGTGGCGGTCGCGCTGGAGCGGGAGACGGCGGTCGTCCGGGTCGAGGACGCGGGTCCCGGCGTCCCGGCCGCCGACCGGGCCCGGATCTTCGACCGCTTCTACCGCGTCGACAAGGCCCGCAGCCGCGACCGGGGCGGCAGCGGTCTGGGACTGTCCGTGGCGAGCGCCCTGGTGCGCGCCCACGGCGGCACGATCGAGCTGAGCGGCGAGCCCGGCTCGACCGTCTTCACGGTGCGGCTGCCGCCGCGAGGTCTTACGGACCGGTGACATGACGTGCGCGGCCCGCCTGTTCGGGCCGCGCACGGCCCTAGCGTGACGGCATGCGCGTACTGGTCACCGGCGGTGCCGGATTCATCGGGTCCCATGTCGTCAGCGCTCTGCGGGGCCACGGGCACGAGGCGGTCGTGTACGACGTCCGCGCCGCCCCTCCGTCGGACGTGCGCGACCCCTACGCCGTCGGCCGGGCGCTGGCCGGTGTGGACGCCGTGTGCCACCAGGCGGCGATGGTCGGACTCGGCACGGGCTTCGCGGACGCGGCGGAGTACGTCTCCCGCAACGACCTCGGTACGGCCGTCCTGCTCACCGCGATGGCCGAGGCGGGCGTACGGCGGCTGGTGCTGGCCGGGTCCATGGTGGTCTACGGCGAGGGGCGGTACGTCTGCGAGCGGCACGGCGTCGTACGCCCCGGCCCGCGCGCCGTCGCCGACCTGGACGCGGGCCGCTACGAGCCGCCCTGTCCCCGGTGCGGCGCGGACCTCGTCCCCGGTCTCGTCGGCGAGGACGCGCCGGTCGACCCGCGCAACGTGTACGCCACGACCAAGCTCGCCCAGGAACACCTCGCGGCCGCCTGGGCACGTGCCACGGGCGGCTCGGCCGTGTCCCTGCGCTACCACAACGTCTACGGGCCGGGCATGCCCCGCGACACCCCGTACGCCGGGGTCGCCTCCTTCTTCCGCTCGGCCCTGGCCCGCGGCGAGTGCCCGCGCGTCTTCGAGGACGGGCGCCAGCGCCGCGACTTCGTCCACGTACGCGACGTAGCGGCGGCCAACGCGGCGGCGCTGCGGGCGGATTCACCGCCGGGCGCACTGACCGTGTACAACACCGGCAGCGGCGAGCCGCACACCGTCGGCGAGATGGCACGGGAGTTGGCGGCGGCGTACGGCGGTCCCGAGCCGGTAGTCGCGGGCGGGTACCGCCTCGGCGACGTACGGCACATCACCGCGGACTCGACGCGCATCCGCGCCGAACTGGGCTGGAAGCCGGAGGTGGGCTTCGCGGAGGGGATGCGGGAGTTCGCGCGGGCCGGGATGCGGGAGGAATAGGACCGGTCCGGCCCCTCCCCTGCCGGTGGTGCTGTCCGCCTTTCAGGAAGCGGCGGCGGGCAGCACCACCTCGAAGCGGCAGCCGCCCGGGACGTTGCGCACGGTGGCCGTGCCCCGGTGCGCCTCCACGATGCCCCGGACGATGGCGAGGCCGAGGCCCGCGCCGGCGGGGGGAGTCCGGGCGTGCGTGCCGCGCCAGCCGGTGTCGAAGACACGGGGCAGGTCCTCCTCGGGGATGCCGCCGCAGCCGTCGGTGACGGACAGCACGACCCCCTCGGGCGAGCGCTCGGCGGCCACGGCGACCGTGCCGTCGGCCGGGGTCCGGCGGATGGCGTTGACCAGCAGGTTGCCCAGCACCCGGCTCATCTCCTTGCCGTCCACCTCCACCGGCACCGGCTCGACCCCGTCACCGACGAGCCGTACGCCGTGTTCGCGCGCCAGCGGATCGGCCCCCGCGAGCGCGTCGCCCACGAGGTCGTACAGGGAGATACGGCTCGGGCTCAGCGCCAGCGCGCCCGCGTGGATGCGGGAGAGTTCGAAGAGGTCGCCGACCATGTCGTTGAGGCGCTCGACCTCGGTGCGGATCTGCTTGAGATAGCGGTCGGGATCGGCGGCGACACCGTCCTCCAGGGCCTCGGACATGGCGCGCAGGCCGGCGAGCGGGGTGCGCAGGTCGTGGGAGATCCAGGCGACCAGTTCGCGCCGCGAGGACTCCAGCGCCCGCTCGCGCTCGCGGGACTCGGCGAGTTTGGCGCTGGTGATCTCCAACTCGCGGCTGAGCTCGGCGAGTTCGGCGGTGGCGGGACCGGCGGGAGAGGTGAAGTCGCCGCCGTCGCCGAAGGACCGGGCGGCGAGGGTGAGGGCGCGGCTGCGGGCCGCGACCCAGCGGCCCAGGAGCAGTGCGGTGGCCAGGGAGACCACGGCGGCCATCGCGACGACGGTCGTGACCACCTTCAGGTCGTGCCCGGACAGGAACATGGCCTGCGCCACCGCGAGCGTGCCCGCGAACATGGCGGTGACGCCGACGGCCGCGACGACACCAAGATGCAGGGCCAGCGAGCGGCGCCGGATCAGCAGCAGCACACCGGCGCCGAACAGACCGGCCACGGCGGCGCCGAGGAAGGCGAACAGGGCGATGAGCAGGTTGGCGCGCACGGTCAGGCCCCCTGGTCCGAGGCGTCGAAGCGGTAGCCGACGCCCCACACGGTCTGGATCAACCGGGGCCGGGCCGGATCGTCCTCGACCTTGCCGCGCAGCCGCCGCACATGGACGGTGACGGTCGACAGGTCGCCGAAGTCCCAGCCCCACACCTCGCGCATCAGGTCCTCCCGGCTGAAGACCCGGCCGGGATGGCGCAGGAAGAACGCGAGCAGGTCGAACTCGCGGATGGTGAGGGCGAGTTCGGCGCCGCCCTTGAGCGCGCGCCGGGCCCCGGGGTCCACCGAGAGCCCGCCCGCGCGCAGCAGGCCGGCCGGCTGGGCGGGCCGGGTGCGGCGCAGGACCGACTCGACGCGCAGGACGAGTTCGCGGGGGCTGAAGGGCTTGGTGACGTAGTCGTCGGCGCCGACCTCCAGGCCGAGGATGCGGTCGTCCTCGTCGCCGCGCGCGGTGAGCATGATGACCGGCACGGGCCCGTGGCCGCGCATCCGCCGGCACACCTCAAGGCCGTCCATGCCGGGCAGCATCAGGTCGAGGACCACGAGGTCCGGCCAGTGCGCGGCGGCCCGCGCGAGCGCGTCGGGGCCGTCGCCGGCCCGGTCGACGACGTATCCGGCCCGGTCGAGATACCCGGTGACGACCTCGGCCACGGTGGGATCGTCGTCCACGACGAGCACCCTGGCCCCGGCCCGTCCACCCTGCTGCTGCTCCATGGAGCCAGCCTCGCACCCCGCGCGCGCGAGCGGGCTCCTCGGCTTCCGACGTCCGAGTTTCGTAAGGAGCCGCCATCCGTTTCGCCGGTTTTGCGTCCGTAGGGTGAGACGGGTGACGACCCCTTCCGACGAAAGAGAACAGCTCGCGGCGTCCGTGGACGTCGTCCTCCCCTGTCTCGACGAATCCGAGGCCCTGCCATGGGTGCTGCGCCGCATCCCGCCCGGCTGGCGCGCGCTGGTCGTGGACAACGGATCGACCGACGGCTCGGCCGACCTCGCCCGGTCCCTCGGCGCGACCGTCGTGTCCGAGCGGCGGCGCGGTTTCGGCGCCGCCTGCCACGCGGGCCTGCTGGCGGCCACCGCCGACCTCGTCTGCTTCTGCGACTGCGACGCCTCCCTCGACCCGGCCGACCTGGTGCCCTTCACCCATCGCATCCTGACCGGCGAGGCGGACCTGGTGCTCGGCCGCCGCCGCCCGCAGACCCGGGGCGCGTGGCCACCGCACGCCCGCGCCGGCAACCTCGCCCTCGCCCGCCTCCTGCGCCGCCGCACCGGCCTGCGCCTGCGCGACCTCGGCCCGCTGCGCGCCGCCCGCCGCGAGCCGCTGCTCGCCCTGGGCCTCTCCGACCGGCGCAGCGGCTACCCGCTCCAGATGGTCGTCCGCGCCGCCGACGCGGGCTGGCGGATCGCCGAGTACGACGTCCCGTACCGCCCCCGCACGGGCGCCTCGAAGGTCACGGGCACCTGGCGCGGCACCTGGCAGGCGGTCCGGGACATGAGCCGCGTCCTGGCCGAGAAGGAGGCCGGCGCGTGACCACCCTCCTCGTCATCGCCAAGGAACCCCGCCCCGGCCGGGTGAAGACCCGCCTGACACCGCCGTTCACCCCGCGGCAGGCCGCCGCGCTGGCCGAGGCGTCCCTGGCGGACACCCTGCACACGGTCGCCCGCACCCCGGCCCACCGCCGCGTCCTGGCCCTGGAGGGCGAACCCGGCCCCTGGCTGCCGCCCGGCTTCGAGGTCGTACGGCAGTGCGCGGGCACCCTCGACGAACGCCTGGCCGCCGCCTTCGCCCACTGCACCGGCCCGACCCTCCTCATCGGCATGGACACCCCCCAGGTGACCCCGCCCCTTCTGACCCTCGACTGGACCGACTGCGACGGGTACTTCGGCCCGGCGGAGGACGGCGGCTTCTGGGCCCTGGGCCTGGCGGTTCCGGATCCCCGGCTTCTCCGGGGCGTTCCCATGTCGACTCCGCACACGGGCGCGGCCCAGAGGGCAAGACTGGCGGGCCTGCGTGTCCGGGACCTACCGCCGCTGCGGGACGTGGACACGGCGCAGGACGCGAGGTTGGTCGCCAAGCAGGCCCCGAACAGCCGGTTCGCACATAAATTCGCGGAACTGAACGCGCCCCAAGGGGGCGCGGGGCTGTATCAATGTGCGGCTTTGCCGCGGGGCGCGATCAACCACACCGAACCCGCAGCCACATGACGACAACCGCACCCACAACTCTCGACACCCATCCCTGGTCCACCGACCCCTACACCCACGCTCTCCACACCGGCCGGGGCCCCCTCTTCCTCCGCCGCCCCGACGGCTGGCTCCTCCCCCTGGACGTGGAACGCTGGTGTGCCGAAGCCGACGCCGCCGACCTGGACGTACTGCGCCACTGCGAGGGCACGGTCCTGGACGTCGGCTGCGGCCCCGGCCGCCTCGTCGCGGCCCTGGCCACCCGCGGCCACCCCGCCCTCGGCATCGACGTGAGCGCCGAGGCCGTCCGCCGCACCAGAACCCTCGGTGGCCGGGCCCTGCACCGCAGCGTCTTCGACGAGCTCCCCGCCGAGGGCCGCTGGGGCACGGCCCTGCTGATCGACGGCAACATCGGTATCGGCGGCGACCCGCGCGCCCTGCTCGACAGGATGACCCAACTCCTCACCTCTGCCGGCCTGTTGATCGTCGAGACGGTCACGGACCCGCACGTCGACGAACGCGTCCTCGTGCACGTCACCGATGCCCGAGGAGCCACCGGCACCCCCTTCCCCTGGGCCCGGCTCGGCACGACGGCCCTGCTGCGGCACGCACCCCGCTGGCGGGCCCGCGCTCAGTGGACGACCGGCGGACGCTCCTTCGTCGCCCTGCGCAGCCCCCGCGCCCAGCGCGGCCGACGCGCCCGGCGCAGCACGAACAGCAGCGCCGAGCCGCCGAAGAGCGCGGCGGTCACCAGCAGCCAGCGGGCGAGGTAGCCGTCGGCGGACAGCCCGGTGGCGGCGGTGTAGCGCGCCGCCACCTGTCCGGCGATCAGCGGGAACCACACGAGCAGGAGGAGCAGGGAGAGCGCGGCCGGCACCCGGACGTACATGACCCGTTCCCGGCCCGCCACCCCGATCAGCGCCCGGTCCGCCGCCGCGTACAGCGGCAGCAGCACCAGGTCGTGCAGGAGGGCCGCGCCCGCCATCCACAGCGCGATCCCGAACCAGTCCCCGTCGAGCAGGCGCAGCCCCGCGTAGGCGGCGAGCGCGAACGTGCAGGCGAGCAGCAGGAGTTGCAGCGGGCTGCCGATGACGATCCGCGGGCGCATCACAGGTCTCCGAAGGTCAGCCGGGCCACCCACTTGGTGTTGAGCACACCGGGTGCCGCGGGCACGATGATCCGCGCGGGGTGGCCGTGGTCGGGGGTCAGGTCCTCGCCGTTCACGAACAGGGCGAGCAGGGAACGCGGGTCGGCGACCTGGTTGGCCCGCAGGGCGGCCCGCCGGAAGGAGCCGTGCCGTTGCAGCGACTCCACGAACACGTCGGGCGGATCGGTGTCGTACCCGACGAGCGCCGCGAGGTCCCGCAACCGTACGCCCCGCCACCACTGGTCGGAGGTGGACCAGCCCTCCACGCAGGCGATGGGCAACGCGGCACTGTGCAGGGGGAGTCGGAGGAGTTCGGCACGGCTCAGGCGGACGGTGCCCGTGCGTCCCGTCACCACCAGCCGCCACGCCTCCTCGGTGGTCTCGGCCGGGTGGATGCCGGCGTACGCGGCGGTCTTGTTGATCTGGAAGCCGCCGGGGCCGGTGCCGGGGTCGCGGCGGCCGTGGGGGGCGAAGAGCGCCGTCCAGCGCAGTCCGTCGAAATCCTGCCCGACGGTCGTGGCGAGGAGCAGCAGCGAGCCGCCCCCGACCAGCCCCAGTGCGCCCCTGCGGGTGACGGTCGGCGCGTCGGGCGCCTCAGACGTCAACTCGCTGTGCTCCTGCTTCAGTTGACGCAGGTTGCGCAGGGCAGCCGGTGTCTTGAGCACGGCGTGTGCGGCGAACGCGGCGAAGAAGATCCAGGCGCCGTAGAAGTGCAGGGGGTAGAAGGAGCCGGGGAAGAGGTAGTCGAGCTGGACGTTGAGCACGCCGGTGACGAACTCGAACAGGCCGCCCCCGACGAGCAGGAGCAGCGAGATCCGCTCCAGCGCGTGGGACACGGAACGGGCCGGCGGCAGCGTGAAGAGCTTCGGCACGACCGACCACAGCTTGGCCAGGAGCACCGGGATCAGGGTGATGCCGAGCGTGACGTGGACGCCCTGAGTGAGGCGGTACAGCCAGTGCGGGTCGGTCGGCCAGGCGAAGAGGTAGAAGCCGAGGAGGCCCTTGCCGGGTGTCTTGTCGTTCACCGGCGACAGGTCCGGGTTGTAGGCGGCGTACGACAGCAGTCCCGTCACGAACAGCACCGTGATGCCGCCGAGCAGGACGAGGCCCAGCACCGAGGTGAGCCAGGGGCCGCGCAAGGGGCTGCGCCAGAAGGCGGGTGAGAAGGGTGACCGTGCCATGCCCCGACCGTAGGTCCGTACCGGCCCCGGAGCGGCGATGCGAACCATGACGAAATTCTGACGTCCGCGCACGTCAGAGCTCCGGGCGCCACTCCCCGGCCTAGCGTGTCGAGCGTGAACCGCGACCTGAAGCGAGACCTGTACGCCGCCTCGGCCGCCGCCGTGCTCGTGGTCGTGGCCGCGGTCGTCGGCACCGGCATCCAGCACCGTGACGGCTCACTGCGCGTCGGCTGGCCTCCGCTGCTGGCGGTCTGGGACCCGCACCTCGGCCCCGGCACCCCGGCGGCGATCGCGGTGGCGGTCGCCGTGGTGGCGTACGGCCCCGCCCTCGCCGCACGGCTGCCCTGGCGCCCGCTGCTGCTGACGGCCTGGGGCGGGGCCATGGCCTGGACGTGGTCCCTCGCGCTGGTCGACGGCTGGGACCGGGGCGTCGCCCGACGGCTCACCACGAGGAACGAGTACCTCCAGGTCATCGGCCGCTTCCACGACATCCCCGACACCCTGCGGGACTTCACCCGGCACATCCTGATCGGCAGTCCCGACAACTGGCCCGCCCATGTGGCCGGGCATCCGGCGGGCGCGACCGTCACCTTCGTCCTGCTCGACCGGATCGGGCTGAGCGGGGGCGGCTGGGCGGGCGCCTTCGTCATCACCGTCGGTACGACAGCGGCGGCCGCGGTCCTGGTCGCCGTACGGGCGCTGGCCGACGAGCACCTGGCCCGTCGTGCCGCGCCGTTCCTGGTGCTGATGCCGGGCGCGGTGTGGGTCGGGACCTCGGCGGACGGCTACTTCACGGGGGTCTCCGCCTGGGCGGTCGCGCTGCTGGCGCTCGCGGTGACGGGGCGCCGCCCACGGACGACGGGCTTCGCCGCCGGCCTCCTGCTCGGACTGACCGCCTACCTCTCCTACGGCCTGACGCTCCTCGCCCTCGTCGTCGCCGCCGTCCTGCTCCTGGGCTCCCGCCGTGCCCGCCCGCTCCCCTTCCTCATCGCCGGACTGGCGGTCGTCCCGGCGGTGTTCACCGCGCTCGGCTTCGACTGGTGGGAGGCCTACCGCCTGTTGGTCACCCGCTACTACCAAGGAGCGGGCGGTGTACGGCCGTACACCTACTGGGTGTGGGCGAACCTCGCCTGCACGGTGTTCGTCGTGGGCCCGGCGACGGCGGCCGCCCTGCGGCGCGCCGGGGCGACCCTGGTCGAGCGCGCCCCGACTCCCGCCCTGCGGCCGGCCGTTCTGACGGCCGCCGCTCTCCTCGCCCTGCTCGTCGCCGACGTCTCCGGCATGAGCAAGGCGGAGACGGAACGGATCTGGCTGCCGTTCGCGGTGTGGCTGCTCCCGGCGTGCGCGCTCCTGCCGCGTCCGCGGGCCTGGCTGACCGCGCAGGCGGTCCTGGCGCTGCTCGTCAATCACCTGCTGCTGACGTGGTGGTGAGGCCCGGGCAGCGGCTGTTCCGTCCAGATCACCGTGCCGTCCGTCACCCCCAGGGGCGCGAGGACCGCGCGACCAGCCCCCACCGGCCCGCGGCTTCGTGCCCGCACTGCCGACGCAGTCAACTGGCGGTGCGCCGGATCCGCCCGGCGTACCGCTTCTCCAGTTCCAGGTTGCCCTCGAAGCCGCCGGGCACATTGGCGGAGACGTAGACCGGCGGCCGCTCCCCCGCGTCCAGGAGCAGCTTCGACGCCTCCGCCACCGCCATCTGGACCAGCATCACGCCGGTCAGCGTGGACAGCGCGCACACCGCGCCCCCGCCCGGAAGCTCCAGCAGCGCGTCCCCCCGGGGAGCCCGGTTGTCGAGGACGACGTCGGCCAGGTCGGCGAGCTTCTTGCCGCTGGGATGCCCCGCGGGCACCGCCCGGGTATGGGTGAGGGAGGTGATGGCCAGCAGCCGGTGCCCCCGCTCCTTGGCCAGCAGGGCCGTCTCCACGATCACGTTGTTGACGCCCGAGTTGGAGATGATCACGAACAGGTCCTGGAGGCGGGGCTCGGCGAGCCGGTAGATGCGCTCGGCGACACCCTCCTGCCGCTCCAGCAGCGGATCGTCGAGGACGCCGGGACCGTCACCGCCGTACAGCACCAGGTCGGCGATGCTCAGCCGGTTGGTCGGCACCAAGCCGCCCGCGCGGCCCGCGAGTTCGAGGACGATCGCCTGGGAGTGGCCGGTGCCGAAGGCCTGGATCACCCCGTCGGAGCGCACGCAGTCGGCGATCAGCTCGGCGGCGCGTACGACCTCCTCGCGCGCGGACTCGGTGAGGTCCCGCAGGACGGTCAGGCTCTCCCGCGCGAAGCCCTCGGCGCTCACGGACTCGTCGGACACGCGACACTCCCCACTGGTGGATTGAACCACCCCGTACACCGTCACAGGTGAATCAATAAATCACATGGCTCATGCAGCGAGCAATGGCTTCGAGCAATGGATGAACACCGCTCTTCTTTGTGGTCCTGGTATTCAATCCGTGCCCCTAAGGGTGGCTGGTACCTTCTCTGCATGCCCTCCACGGACGTCACCACACTGATCAGGACCGAGCTGCCCCGCCTGGCCGGCTCCCTGCGGAAGGTCGGCGAGCTGATCCTGGAGGATCCGGCGGCCGTGACCCACTGCTCGGCCGCGGAACTCGGCCGCCGCACCGGCACCTCCCAGGCGACGGTGACCCGGTTCTGCCGGGCCATCGGCCTCGACTCCTACCAGCATCTGCTGATCGAGCTGGCCCAGGAACGCGGCCGCGGCGAGGTCTCCGCCTGGGGCTCGACGGAGATCGACACCGACATCTCGCCCGAGGACAGCCTGGAGCGGGTGGTCCAGGTCGTCGGCAGCGCGGATCTGCGCGCGATCCAGCAGACCATCGACCGCATCGACCTCGACGCGCTGGAGCGCGCGGCCCAGGCGCTGGCCAGGGCGCGCCGTATCGACGTGTACGGCGTCGGCGGCAGCGGCGCGGTGGCGCAGGAGACGGAGACGCGGCTGTTCCGCATCGGCTGCCAGGTCCGCGGCTGGACGGAGGTGCACGGCGCGGCCACCTCCGCGGCCCTGCTCACCCCGGCGGACGTGGCCATAGGGATCTCCCACTCCGGCGCGACGCGCGAGACGCTCGAGCCGCTCGAGATGGCCAGGGAGCGGGGCGCCACCACGATCGCGATCACCACCGATCCGCGCTCGCCGCTGGCCCGGGCCGCCGACATCCGGCTGATCTCGGCCACCTCCGAGACCAGCTTCCGCACCGGCAGCATCGGCGGCCGCCACTCCGTCCTGATGATCGTCGACTGTCTCTACGTCCGAGTCGGCCAGCTCTCCTACCAGCGCGCCAGCGCCTCGCTCGCCCTGACCGACCACATCACCCCGCAGCACGCGGTGAAGTCCCGCCGGACGAGATGAGCGGATCCCTGCCGCGTCGGCCGGCGGTGGGCGGATCTGTATGGATGAACCACCGAGAAAACGTGCGGATGGTTGTTTGAATCATCCCCACGGTGCCAGGATGGGGCTCCGCCGAGCATCCTGGTAGGAGACCCATGCGCGTCACCGCTGCCGAGTCGACCGAGCTGTTCGTCGGCACCGCCGAGCATCCGCAGCAGGTGGTGGCCGTCGAGATCGAGCACTCCCCCGGACGGACGGTACTGCTGACCGTCGAGGGCGCGGGCGTCACCGGTGACGCGGTCGCCGACGCCGGCGACGACGGAACCGTACGCGCGGAGATACCCGTGACCGTCGACGGACCGGTGCCCGGCGACCGGCGCGAGGTCACGCTCACCACCGTCGACGGCGACCAAGTGGCCCGGCACACCTTCGCGTTCACGACCGCCGAGCCCGGCTGGACCATGTTCATGGTCAGCCACTTCCACTACGACCCGGTGTGGTGGAACACCCAGGGTGCCTACACCGAGACCTGGGACGTCGCCGACGAGCCCGCCGTCACCGGACTGCCCGCCCGCACCTTCGACTCGCGCGGCCAGTCCGGGATGAGCCTGGTGCGCGCCCACTGCGACCTGGCCCGGCGCGACCCGGCGTACACCTTCGTGCTGGCGGAGGTCGACTATCTCAAGCCGTACTGGGACGCCTTCCCGGAGGAGCGCGCCTTCCTGCGCGAGCTGATGCGCACCGGCCGCGTGGAGATCATGGGCGGCACCTACAACGAGCCGAACACCAACCTCACCGGCGCCGAGGCGACCGTGCGCAACGCGCTGTACGGCGACGGGTTCCAGCGCGGGATCATGGGCGGATCCCCGGAAACGGCCTGGCAGTTGGACGCGTTCGGGCACGATCCGCAGTTCCCCGGGCTGATGGCGGACGCGGGGATCGGCTCCAGCTCCTGGGCGCGCGGCCCGTTCCACCAGTGGGGGCCGGCCCTGTCGGTGTTCGGCGAGGAGCCGCGCGATCCCGGGCGGATGCAGTTCCCGGCCGAGTTCAGCTGGATCGCCCCGTCCGGACGGGGACTTCTGACCGCCTACATGGTCAACCACTACGGCGCCGGCTGGGCGATCGACAACGCCCCTTCCCTGCCGGCGGCGGAGGCGGCCGCCCTCAAGCTGTTCCGGGGCTTGAGGTCGGTCGCCCTCACCCGCAACGTCCTGCTCCCGGTCGGCGGTGACTACGCGCCCCCGTGCCGCTGGGTGATGGACATCCACCGGGACTGGAACGCCCGTTACCTCTGGCCCCGGTTCGTCAGCGGCACCCCGCGCGACTTCTTCGCCGCCGTCCGCGCCGAACTCGACGCCGAGGGCCGCAAGGCCTCGCCCCAGACGCGCGACATGAACCCGGTCTACACCGGCAAGGACGTCTCCTACATCGACACCAAGCAGGCCCAGCGGTACGGCGAGACGCTGCTGGCCGACGCGGAGGCCTGGGCGACCCTCGCCTCCCTCGTCACCGGCCGGCCCTACCCGGACGCCGCCCTCGACAAGGCCTGGCGGCAACTGATCTACGGCGCCCACCACGACGCCGTCACCGGCTCCGAGTCGGACCAGGTCTACATCGACCTGATGACCGGCTGGCGCGAACTGTACGACCTGGCCCGGCTGGTCCACGCCGACGCGACCCAGGCCCTCGCCGACCACGTCACGCCCGGCGACGGACGCGATCTGGTCGTCTTCAACCCCTCGACGTGGACCCGCGGGGACGTGCTGACGATCGACGACCCGGGGCTCGCCCCCGTCGGCCTGCCCGCGGTCCGCGAGAACGGCCAACTGCATGTCGTGGTACAGGACTTGCCGGGCATGGGCTACAAAGCCCTCCCTCTCACCGACGATTCCGTCCCCGAGTGGACGCTCGGCGGGGGCACGACCATCCGCAACGCGTTCTACGAGGTGACGGTCGACCCCGCGCGCGGCGGCGGCGTCAGCAGTCTGCGCGCGCTCGCCGAGGGCGGCCGGGAGCTGCTGCGCGCCGGGGACATCGGCAACGAGCTGGTCGTCCAGGAGGAGTACCCGAGACACCCGCGCTTCGGCGAGGGCCCCTGGCACCTCACCCCGACCGGCACCACGGCCGCCCGGAGCCGGGACGTGCGCGCGGACATCGATGTCGAACACTCCCCGGCCGGCTCGCGCATCACCGTCCGCGCCGACCTCGGCCTCTTCCGGTACACGCAGCGCCTGACGCTCTGGACCGGCGTCCCGCGCCTCGACGTGACCACCATGATCGACGGCTACGACGGCGCCGACCGGCTGATCCGCGTCCGCTGGCCCTCCGACGTGCAGGGCGGGCTGCCGGTGCACGAGGTGGCGGACGCGGTGATCGGGCGGGGCTTCGGGTTCGTGGACGTGGACAGCGAGCGGTTCCCGTGGACGCTGGACAACCCGGCCAACACCTGGTTCGGGCTCGGCTCCACGGCCAGGGTGGAGCTGCGGGACGAGACGGGGATGGTGGCGGGCCGGCGGTCGATCGGGGTCGCCGAGCTGGTGTACGCCTCCTGGGAGGAGGCCGGCGAGCTGGGCGCCCCGCTCGCCGCCGCGCTGGTCCGCGCCGGGGTCACGGCGACCTCGACGATCGCCGGCGGTCCCCGTTACGGCGACCTGGAAGTCGACTCCAACCTGCCGGACATCCGGATCGCCGTCGGCGACCCGGAGCGCAACTCCGTGGTGGCCGAGGCGCTGGCCTGGGATCCGGCGGCCGGGCGCGAACTGCGGCGGCAGGTGGCCGAGGGCGGGGTGGCCGTCGTGTGGGTCGCGCCGCGTGCCGGGCTGCGCGAGGAGTGGGTGCCCGGGGCCGATCTGCGGGACCTGGAGCGGCTTCCGCTGCTGGTGATCGCGGGCGCCGACGCGGCCGGGGACGCGAAGGCGGTGGACGCGCTGGTCGCCGACCTGGACGACGCGGTCGTGACGGCGACGGCGGCGGGCGGCGGCGAGGCACTGCCGCCGGGCGACGCCTGGGACGGGCGCGGCTTCGCGGTGCTCAACCGGGGCACGCCCGGCTGTGTGATCACCTCCTCGGGCGATCTCCACATGTCGCTGATGCGCTCCTGCACCGGCTGGCCGTCGGGCGTCTGGGTCGATCCGCCGCGCCGCACGGCCCCCGACGGCTCGGGCTTCCAGCTCCAACGCTGGTCCCACACCTTCGAGTACGCGGTCGTCGCGGGCGAGGGCGACTGGCGGCAGCAGCAACTGCCGTGCCTGGGCCATGAGTTCAACCATCCGCTGACCGCCCGGGTGCGGGGGACGGCGGACGGCGGCTCGTTGCCGCGCGAGTCGGTCCTGCTGGCCCTGGAACCGGCGGGCGAGGTGCTGCTCGACGCACTCAAGCCGGCCGGCTCGCCGCTCGCCCGGGGAAGCGTGGCACCGGTCGATCCCGGGCGCGGGGTCGTCGTACGGATGCACGAGGTGAACGGGCGTCCGGTGCGGGCGCGGGTGCACGGGCCCAGGGAGTGGGTGCGCGGCGCCCGGGCGGACGTGCTGGAGACCCCCGGTGAGGCGCTCGCGCCGGACGGGCAGGGGGCGCTGGGCCTGGGCCTGACCGGCTTCGAGGTGGCGACGGTGCTGGCCACACCGCCCGAGACCGCGAGATCCCCCTACGACCCGGGAATCGCCGCCCACGAACCGGCCCAGCCGGTCGCCACCCGCTACTGGCTGCACAACTCCGGCCCGGCGCCCCGCGGCAACATGCCGGTCACCGTCTACCTCTCGCCCGGCTCACTCACCGCCCCCGGCGGCCGGCCGGTCACCGCGACGGTCCGTGTCGCCTCGGAGCTGACCGACGCGCCCGTCTACGGCACCGTGTCGGTCGGCGTCCCGCCCGGCTGGTCCGCCGAGCCCGCCGAACTGCCCTACGGCCTGGCCCCGGGCGGTTTCACCCTCACCGAGGTCACGGTGACACCCCCGCCCGACGCCGCCCCCGGCCGCCACTGGCTGACCGCCCGCCTGACGTACGAGGGCCAGACGTACGAGGACGTGGCCTCCCTCGACGTCCCTGGTGCGCCACCGGGCCCACCTCTGGTCACCGGGCTGGGAGTCGACCGCCTGACCGTCGCCCGGGACGAACGCGCCCGCGTCCCGGTGACCCTGCACAACCCCACCCGCGGTCCGGTCGACGGCACCGTGTGGGCGGTCTCCTCGTGGGGCACCTGGGCCGGCGTCACCCCGGCCTGCCAGGGCTTCACAGTGCCCCCGGGCGGGCGGCGGGAGGTCTTCGTCGACGTCGACGGCGCCGCGACACCCCCGGGCTCCTACTGGCTGCTGGCGAAGATCGCCTGCCGCGGCCGGGTGGCCTACACCGAGGCGATCCCGCTGGAGGTGACCCCATGACGGACCACGCGGCGGTGGTGCACGGCAGTCCGGTGGCGAAGGCCCGCGTGGACGCCTTTCTGCACACGGTCACCTCCCCACCCCTCAGGGGCGCGGGGAACCGCGCGACCAGCCACGACGACGGACCGGCCGGCCGGCAACCTGCCGCCGCTCTCTCCGGCTCCGCGGAACGCCAACGACGGCGCTGGGCCACGCAAGTGGTGGTCGTGGACGAACTCGCCCGCCGAGCCTGCGAGGAACGGAACCTCTCCGTGCCGGACGAGGTGTCCCCGGCCCACCTGCTCACCGTCGAGGACGTGGGAAGCATCGTCGCCGCCGCCCTCGCCCACTCCCCCGCCGCCCGTCTGCTCCTGACGGAGCTGGAAGCCGAGCAGACCGTGCCCGAGACGGCCGTACGGGACTACTACGAGCGCAATCCGGACCGCTTTCTCACCCCGGACGCCCTGCGGCGCGGCGTCGATCCCTTCGGACGCGCCGCACCCACCGACTTCCTGGCGTACGAGCAGGTCCGCGACGGCGTCGAACGCGACCTTCGGCGCGCGGCTGGACGGAGGGCCTTCTTCGACTGGTTCGACCAGGCTCGGGCGGATGTGGTGTACGCAGCCGGGCACGAACACCCCGGCGATCCCGCGCACGCGGACCACGAACACCGCCACTGATCACGGCCGGAACCCAAACGCAACACGGCAACCCATTGACCTCCGATGAATTCTGGTCCACCTTTTCATCAATTGGAGTCGAAGTTGGTTGATTGAACCAGCCGCCTCGGCTGGTCCCAGGAGGGTGGACATGCGCGCTGGAAGACTCACCGCATCCGTGGCGGGAATCATCGCCCTGACGCTGACGGCCGCCGGCTGCGGCCTCTCCGGCGGCTCCTCCGGGGGTGACTCCACCGCCGGGGGCTGCAAGGTCGACAAGGGCAACGTCGGGTCCGGAAAGCTGACGGGTGACGTCAAGGGCCGGATCACCTTCCAGACGACCAACCTGAAGAAAGACTTCGGGAAGTTCTTCAACGGAGTGATCGCTTCCTTCGAGAAGGCCCACCCCGGAGCCAAGGTCAAGTGGATCGACGACCCGGGCGACAACACCTTCACCCAGCGCACGGTCGCCGACGCGCAGGCCTGTACGTTGCCGGACGTCATCAACGTCAACGCCCCGACGGCGACCGCCCTCACCAAGGCCGGCTACCTGCTGGACCTGGGTGTGAAGGACCCGGACGTCGCCAAGCCGTTCGTCCCCTCGTTCTGGAAGTCGGCCACCTTCGACGACGCCTCCGGCAGGGCGATCCACACCACGCTCCCCTGGTACACCGGCGGTGTCCTGCTGACGTACAACAAGGACCTCCTCGACCAGGCCGGCATCGACCCGGCGAAGCCGCCGACGACGATCTTCGGACTGTTCGCCGACTACGAGAAGATCGCCAAGGCGGCCAAGGGCAAGTACTACGCGACGATGGCCAACCCGATCTGGCGCATTCCGGCCGACTTCGACCAGATGAACATCAGGACGCTGTCCGCCGACGGCAAGTCCGCGGTCTTCGCCGACGACCCGAGGACCACCCAGTGGGTGGCCTGGATGGCGAAGCTGTACAAGGAGGGCGCGATGCCGAAGGACTCGCTGTCCTCCAGCAACGACCCGTCCACCCTCTACAGCCAGGGCAAGGTGGCGTACGGCTCGACGAACCCGAGCTTCGTGCGGTTCGTGAAGCAGAACAGCCCCTCGGTCTACGCGAAGACGGCCGTCGGCCAGCAGCCCTACGACGCGCTCGGCCGCGCCTCCGCCGGTGCCCCGCAGTACATATCGGTCGCGGCGACCAGCAAGCACGCGCCGGTGGCGCTGTCGTTCGCGGAGTACCTCACCGACGCCGAGAACCAGACGGCCTGGTGCAAGGACCCGGACGTCGTCATCTTCCCGACGACGACCGACTCGCTCGACGACCCGTTCTTCCAGAACGTGACCGGCAGTGATCCCTTCTCCCAGGCGCGCAAGCTCGTCGCCGACCAGCTCAAGACGGCCGACACCAACCAGACCAACCTCTCCCCGGCCGTGCAGAACGCGATCGTGGGGCAGGTGCAGTTGGCCATGCAGGGCAAGAAGAGCCCCGCGCAGGCCGTCAAGGACGCGCAGACCAAGGCCAACGAGCTGCTGAAGCAGGCGGGTTGATGATGGCGGCCCAGACCGCGAAGCCGGTGTCCGTGTCCGGCGCGGAGGGCATCGCCTCCGCGCCGGGCACGGCCCCGTCCCGTGCCCGGCGCGTCGTCAGGGCCGTGCTGCCCGGCCCGGCCGCGGGCGCCAACGGAGCGGCCCTGTACCGGCGTTGGTGGCTGCCCTGGCTGTGGACCGCCCCGGCGATCGGCTGCGCGGTCGTCTTCGGCGTCTTCCCCTTCCTCAACACCGTCATCCTGTCGTTCACCGACGCCAAGCCGCTCGGCGGCGCGGCGGGCTTCGTCGGGCTGGACAACTACCGCCGGATGCTGGGCGATTCGGACTTCTGGCTGGCGACCCGCAACAGCGTCCTGTACGCCGTGATCGTCGTCCCGCTGATGGTCTTCCTGCCGCTGATGCTGGCCGTCCTGGTGGAGAAGAACCTCCCCGGCATCGGCTTCTTCCGCTCCGCCTTCTACACGCCCGTGCTCGCCTCCAGCGTGGTCGTGGGTCTGAGCTGGCAGTGGCTGCTGGCGGACGACGGGCTGGTCAACACCTGGCTGCAGAAGGCCCACTTGATCAAGTCGGCCATCCCGTTCCTGTCGGACTCCTGGCTGATCCTGCTGTCGGCGATGGGCCTGACACTGTGGAAGGGCCTCGGCTGGTACATGATCTTCTACCTGGCCGCCCTCGGGAACGTCCCCAAGGAGCTGCACGAGGCGGCGCAGATGGACGGCGCGGGCACGGTCCGCCGCTTCTGGCACATCACCGTGCCGGGCGTGCGGCAGGCCATGATGCTGGTCGGCACGCTCACCGGCATCGGCTGTCTGCGGGTCTTCACCGAGATCTTCATGCTGGGCAGTTCCACCGGCGGCCCCGGCGGCGCCGACCGCACCCTGCCGTTCTACATCCGCGACGTCGGCCTGGACCCGATCACCGGCAACGCCGGCTACGGCTCCGCGGTCAGCGTCGCCCTGTTCGTACTGACCCTCGGCCTGACCCTGCTGGCGCAGCGCCTGACGAAGGAGGACGAGGCATGACGACCGCCGTCGACAAGCCCCGGCGCCTTGTGCCGCGCTGGCGGGACTACGGCCGCCCCCGTGAACTCGTCGTCCGTTACCTGCTGTTGCTGTTCGTGCTGGGCATCACGGTGGGCCCGCTGCTCTGGCAGTTCCTGGCCTCGCTGAAGGGCGTGGGCGAGGACGTGTTCGGCGCGAACGCCTCCCTGCTGCCCCACCATCCCACCCTGCGTGCCTACCGCGAGGTCTTCGACCAGGTCCCGGTGGCGACGTACATCCGCAACAGCCTCATCGTGGTGGCCTTGTCGATCACCAGCCAGCTGGTGTTCTCCACCACGGCCGGCTACATGCTCTCCAAGCCCGGCTGGAAGGGCCGCAAGGCGGTCTGGGTGGTGCTGGTCGCCTCCATGATGTTCCCCTTCGAGTCGATCATGGTGTCGCTGTTCCTGAGCATCCGGGACCTGGGCCTGGTCGACAACCTGGCGGGCGTCTGGCTGCCCGGCTTCGTCGGCGCCATCAACGTCCTGCTGATGCGCGGCGCGTTCCTCGCGGTCCCGCGCGAGATCGAGGACTCGGCGATGCTCGACGGGGCGAACGAGTGGCAGCGCTTCCGCCACCTCTACCTCCCCTCCGCCTGGGGCGCGATCATGGTGGTCACCATCAACACCTTCATCAGCGCCTGGGACGACTTCCTGTGGCCGCTGATCGTGCTGCGCTCCGAGAACCACATGACGCTGACGCTGGGCCTGTCCCGGCTGCAGAGCTCGTCCTTCGGCTACGACCAGCGGGTGGTGATGGCCGGCTCGGTGATCTCGGTCGTCCCGGTGCTGGTGCTGTTCGTGATCACCCAGCGGTGGTTCTACCGGGGAGTGGCGGCGGGCGCGGTCAAGCTCTGACCCGGCGCTTCGAGCGCTTCCCGGGCCGATGCCGCGACCCTGATCTCGGCCGTGCCGGTGAACTCAGGGAGGGTCAGGGTGAGCGTGCGGCACTCGCCCGGCTCCAGGCCGACACCGTCGAACGCACAGAGTTCGAGGGTGCGCGGCCAGGTGGCGGTGACCAGTCGGCGGAGATACACCTGGACCGTCGAACGTCCGTAGCGCCGACCGGTGTTGGTGACGTCGACCTCGACGGTGCGCCCGGTCGTGCGCGGTGTGCCGTAGTCGAAGCTCGTGTACGACAGCCCGTGCCCGAAGGAGTAGCGCGGCTCGGCGCTCTCGTCGGCGTAACCGCGGTACTCGGTGTCCTTGTGGTTGTAGTACACGGGCAGTTGGGCCACCGAGCGGGGTACGGAGAGCGGCAGACGCCCCCTCGGGTCCGACAGCCCGAGCAGCACCTCGGCGATCGCGTCGCCGCCCCAGGGGCCGGGGTACCAGGCGGTGAGCAGGGCTGCGGCGGTGTCCGGCACGAGGTGGGGGCGACCCTGGACCAGCACGACCGCGGTCGGTGTGCCCGTCGCCACGACGGCGTCCAGCAGCGCGTACTGCGCGTCCCCCAGCCGGAGCCCGGCGAGGTCGACGCCCTCACCGCAGGTCATCTCGGACGCGACCGTGAGCGCGGCCCCGTTGGCGTCGAACTCCGTCTCGGGCGCCCGTGCGCTGCTGCCACCCAGCACCAGCACGGCGAGGTCGGACGCGGCGGCCTCGGCGATCGCGGCCGGGATGCCCGAGAGGTCCGCCCCGGTGAGCGAGCAGCCGGGGGCGTGGCGGACGTCGAGGCCGGCGGGGGCGAGCCGGCGCAGGGCGTCGAGGACGCTGCTGCCGGTGCCGGGGCGTTGCGGGGCCGTGTAGTCGCCCGACTGGTGTGCGGTGGTGGCGGCTTGGGGGCCGAGCACGGCGATCCGGGTGACGCTCGCGGCGACGGGCAGCACCCCGTCGTTGCGCAGCAGGGTGACGGCGGCCCGGGCGACCTCCCTGCTCAGCTCCTCGCCCCCGGCCGGCATCCGGGCCGTGGTGTACGGCCTTTCGAAGAGCCTCAGCCGGAACTTCAGGCGCAGCACGCGGGCGACGGCCCGGTCGAGGGTCTCCTCGCGCACCAGGCCGCGCTCGACCGCCTCCTCCAGCAGCGTGAAGCCCCGGTCCCAAAGGCTGAGATCGACACCGGAGTCGAGGGCCAGGGCCCCGGCGGAGACGTGGTCGCCGGTGATCCGGGCGAGCCGGTCGACGGCCAGCCCGTCCGCCATGACCAGGCCCTCGAACCCCCAGTCCGCCCTGAGCAGTTCGGTGAGCAGCCACCGGTTGCCCGAACACGGCATCCCGTCGACCTCGTTGTAGGCGGCCATGACGGCGGCGGCCCCGGCGCGGACGCCCGCGCGGGCGGCGGGGAGGTGGATCTCGTGCAGCTCCCGGTGGCCCAGCTCGGACTCGGCGGAGTTGCGGCCGCCGACGGTGGCGCCCTGGCCGGCGAAGTGCTTGAGGACGACGGGGGCCTTGTCCGCTGCGAAGTACTCGGCGGGATCGCCCTGCATGCCACGCACCAGAGCCTCGGTGAGGCGGGCGGCGAGGTGGGGGTCCTCGCCGAAGCACTCCTCGGTGCGCCCCCAGCGGGGGTCGCGGGAGATGTCCAGCGCGGAGACCAGGGCCACATGGCCGCCCCGGGCGCGCAGTTCGGCGGCCGCGTGGGCCGCGGCGCGCTCGTACAGGGCGGGGTCCCAGGTGGCGCCGACGGCCAGGTTGACGGGGAGGACTGTGCCGTCGAGGGCCATGTGGCCGTGCGGGACCTCCTCGACGAACAGGGCGGGGATGCCGAGCCTGCTGCGCTCGACGACGTGCCGCTGCACGAGCTCGGCGAGCGGGGCGCTGTCCTCGGCTCCGGGCCCGCTGCCGTGGGCGACCCCGGACCAGGCGTCGGCCCGCATCAGCCCGTAGAGGGCCCCGAGCCCCTCGAAGCGGTCGGTCTCGGCGTACAGGGCGTCGGTGAGCTCATAACCGCCGTCGGGGGACAGGCGGTACGCGTCCCACCCGTACATCCGCTGATTGACCTGCCCGACCTTCTCCCGGAGGGTCATACGGGCCAGAAGGTCCTGGACCCGGGCGTCGAGGGGGGCGGAGGGGTCGCGGTAGAGGGGGTGGGCGGCGGCTCGGCGTACGGGTTCCGCGCGGGTGGCCGCGGGGTCCGGGGTCGGCATGCGGCCGGTCCTTTCGTGGGCGGAGTCGGAGGATTCAGATGAGGAGGCGGGCCAGGGCGACCGCCCCGCGGCAGCCGTCGGGGACCCAGTCGAGGGTGAGGCCGAGGGCGTGGAGGCGGGCGGTGAGGGGGACGGTCAGGGGGCCCTCGGGTCCGAGCAGACCACCGGTGGCGACGACCCGCTCCCCCGGCCCTGGATCCAACGCCCTTACGGTGACCACCAGTTGATTGACGGCCCCCTCGAGAATCGCCTCGGCCACGGCGTCCGTGCCCCGCGCCGCCTCGACGACCAGCGGGGCGAGCCGGGCGAGCCGGATGGGGGGCTCGGCCATGACGGCGGGCAGAACATGCCTCCGGAAGGCCTCGCGGTGAGGGCGGGGCCACGCGGGACCGGACCTCACCCCCAGCGGCGCCTCTCCCGGCAGCACCTCCCCCGGCACTCCCAGCGCCAGGCCCACCGACCGCGCCAGTGCCGTCGCCCCGCCCCTCCCGTCCGCCATCCGCAACGCGGCCCGTACCGCCTCCCGGCCGATCCAGAAGCCGCTGCCCTCGTCGCCGAGGAGCCAGCCGTCGCCGTCGACCGTGGTGGTGACGTGGCGGTCGGTGATGCGCATGGCGACCGCGCCGGTGCCGGCGACCAGGGCGAGCCCGTCGGCCGGGGCGCCGGGCGCCGAGGCGAACGCGGCCTCGATGTCACTGATGACGGTGAGCGCGCCGGCGCCGATGCCGACCTCGCGGAGCGCGGCGGTGAGGGCGGTCACGGCGTTGACCCGCCCGGGGTCGGCCTCGTCGGCCCCGGTCGCCCCCGCGAACCCGCCCGCCACGGCGACGACCCGACCCCGCGCGGCTTCCGGCACCGCCCGGGCGACGGCCTCGGCGAGATGCGCGGTCAGCCGCGCCGACGGCACGGTGAGGGCGTTTCCCGGCCCGCCGGCCCCCTCCCCGAGCAGCCGCCCGTCGTACGCGGCGGCCAGCACGGCCCGCGTCCGCGTACCGCCCGCGTCCAGCCCGACGACCAGCGCCGCCTCCGGCACGACGGGCCCCGGAGCCGACCCCGGCTCCGCCTCACCGAAAGCTTGGTTCAAATCGCTATTCATTACCGACCATGGTGGTTGATACATTCAGCGAGGACAAGCCCCGTCCCACGGACGAGTCCCGCCCCGGGGACCGGCCCCGACCCGAGGAGGATCCCATCCCCGCACTCCGCTTCGGCGTCAACTACACGCCCCGCCGCGGCTGGTTCCACTCCTGGTACGACTTCGACCCGGACCACGCCCGCGAGGACCTGGCCCAGATAGCCGGCCTCGGCCTGGACCACGTCCGTGTCTTCCACCTGTGGCCGCTGCTCCAGCCCAACCGCGCGCTCATCCGCACGGCCGCCGTCGACCAACTGGTCCACCTCGTGGACCTCGCGGCCGAGGCCGGTCTGGACGTCATGGTCGACGGCGTGCAGGGCCACCTGTCGAGCTTCGACTTCTACCCGGAGTGGACCCGCAGCTGGCACCACCGCAACGTCTTCACCGACCCGGAGGCGGTCGAGGCGCAGGCCGAGCTCCTGCGCAGCCTCGGCCGCGCCCTCGCCGACCGGCCCAACCTCCTCGGCCTCCAGCTCGGCAACGAGCTGAACAACCTGGTCGAGCACAACCCGGTGACGGCCGAGGAGGTCGACCGCTACCTCGACACGCTGCTGACGGCGGCCCGGGAGGACCTGCGTCCGGGCCTGCTCGCGACCCACTCCGCCTACGACGCCGCCTGGTACGGCGACGACCACCCCTTCACACCGCAGGCCTCGGCCCGCAAGGGCGACCTGACGACCGTCCACCCCTGGGTCTTCTCCGCGAACTGCGCCGGACGTTACGGCTCCGGCTCCTTCGAGGTGCTGCATCTCGCCGAGTACGGAACGGAGTTGGCCAAGGCCTACGCCGAGAATCCGTCCCGTCCGGTGTGGGTCCAGGAGACGGGCGCCCCCGAGCCGCACATCCCGGCCGCCGACGCCCCGCGCTTCGCCCGCGCCACCGTGCTCAACGCGGCCGACTGCCAGGGGCTTTGGGGCGTGACGTGGTGGTGCTCCCACGACGTGGACCGCTCACTGGCCGACTATCCGGAGCTGGAGTACACCCTCGGCCTGTTCGACTCCACGGGCCGCCCCAAGCCGATCGCCACCGCCCTCGCCGACACGATCGCCGAACTGCGCGCAAAGCCCCCCTCCCCGCAACCACGCACCACCGCCCTGGTGTTGGACTGCACGCCCTCGACCCGCTCCGTCTCGGGCCCGGGCGGCGCGTACTTCGAGGCGTGGATGCGGCTGCGCAAGGAGGGAGAGCGCCCGGCGGTACTGCTGGCGGAACGGGCAGGGGACAAGGGGTATGTGGCAGCACGGGGGATAGCCCAGACCGTACAACCGCGGGGCTGAGACGCGACCCTTCAGGGGCGCGGGGAACTGCGCGACCAGCCACAACGGCGCCGCGGACAACCAACGACCCAACCCGGTACTCACAGCGGAGCGGCCAGCACCTCCGCGACCGCCCGCAGATTGACCCGGCCCCGTCCGTAGGAGAGGAAGTCCCCGCCCTCCGGCAGCCCGGTGTCCACGCGTACCGCGTCCGGGCGCCGGGCCAGCAGGAGGTCGCGGAGCCGGGCCTGCCAGGGGTGCAGTCCGGCGTCGCAGGTGGCCACGACCAGCGGAGCGCCCCGCGACACGCGCAGGATGCCGTCGGCGAGGGCGGCGGAGTCGCTGGGCTCGCCGCTGACGGCCGTACCGGAGGCGGTGGGATCGAGGGCGCGCACCTCGGTGAGCAGGTCCTCGCCGCCCCAGTTGAGGGCGGGGTGCGGGGGCGGGAAGAGGTCGACCACATGGGCGCCGCGCGCGGGCGCCGGCACGGGCCGGGCGTGCACCGCGCGGCGGGCCGCCTCCAGCCCCGCCCCGGAGTCCCAGCCGGTGACCGGTCCGGCGCCGGGGGCCGCGTACCGCTCGGCGAGCCGCCGCACCCGCCCGGCCGCCTCCCAGACGCGCTCCTCGGGCAGCCGCCGGGAGTGCAGGGCCTCCAGGACCTCGTCCCGGCAGGCGAGCGTGACCTCCAGGTCCGGTACGGCGACGATGACCTGGTCGGCGCCCGCGGCGAGGGCGATACGGGCCCCGGCGGCCTCGCCGTAGCGCCCCGCGATCGCCTTCATCTCCAGGGCGTCACTGACCAGGACACCGTCGAAACCGAGGTCCAGGCGGAGGACGTCACCCAGGATGCGGCGGCTGAGGGTGGCGGGACGGTTGGCGTCCAGCGCGGGATAGACGACGTGCGCGCTCATCAGCATCGGCACACCGGCGGCGACGGCCGCGCGGAACGGTTCGAGATCGGCGCGCAGTTCCTCCCCCGTCCTCGGGTCGACGGCCATGTCGTGGTGGCTGTCGGTCTCGGTGCCGCCGTGGCCGGGGAAGTGCTTGGCGCAGGAGGCGATGCCACGGGCCTCGGTCGCGCCGATCCAGGCCCGCAGATGGCGGGCGGCCAGCTCGGGGTCGGCCCCGAAGGACCGGGTGCGCACGATCGGGTTCAGCGGCTGGTGCTGGAGGTCGGCGACCGGGGCGTACGAGGCGGTGATGCCGAGGGTGGCGAGGTGCCCGGCGAGGGCGTCGGCGCAGCGGGCGGTGAGGTTGGGGTCGTCGACGACGCCGAGGGCGTAGCTGCCGGGGACCTCGGGGGCGCCGGCGGCGACCAGGTGGCCGATGCCGCCGCCCTCGTTGTCGATGGCCACCAGCAGGTCGGGACGGATCGCGCGCAGCGCGTCGGTCAGCTCGCGGACCTGCCCGGCGTCGCGCACGTTGCGGGTGAACAGGATGACACCGCCGAGACCCCGGTCGACCAGGCGTTTGAGGGTGCCGGGGAAGGTGGTGGTGCCCTCGAATCCGGCGACGAGACAGCGGTGGACGGCCTCGTCCAGGTCGGAGGAGACGGGAGACGGGGGCTGGGTCTCGCGGACGTGCGGGGAGGTCACCTCTAGGATTCTTCTGACTCGCTCAGCCGGAAGTCAACCCTTAATTGGATGATTGATTCATCTACGCCGTATGTGGTCGCGGGCATCACCGCAGGTCGGCGCGGAGGACAACGTTCGCAACGGGTTTCGGCACCACGGGCCGGTGGCAGAGATAGAGCCTGGGAGGTCGACGGACGCCCCCATGGCCAAAACGGGCCACGTCTGCCCCGTCGTCCACCCGCCCCCGCCCCTTCCGCTCCCGGACACCACGGCGTCACACCGGACGGGAACGGTTCCGGCGTCCCCTCCTGCCTCGCCCCGCACCCGTCACGCCCGCGCTCCGCACCCGGCCGCCCGGACGTGCCGTGAAAGGACGACGTGCGCCGTGTCCCTGCTCCCGCTCGACGCCACCACCGAGACGGCACCGGCCCTGTGCCCCGCCGTACCGTCCCCCGCGGCCACGCCCGCGACGCTCACCCCGGCCACCCCGGCCGGTTCCCCTCCGGTCTGCGCGGCCCCCACCATGCGCCGCCCCGCCCTCGCCGCGGCCGTGTCGGCCTTCCTCCGGCCGCCCTCCGCGGACGAGTCCACGGACGCCCCCGCTCCCTGCCGCTCTCTCGCCACGCTCACCCGGCGGGCCCTCGTCCTCCTGCCCCTGCTGCTGATCGGCGTCTGGGCGGTCATCGACTGGCGGACGCTGCGGGACGGGACCGCGCGGCTCGGGTCCGCCGATCCGGGATGGCTGCTGGTGGCGTTCTTCTTCACCTGCCTGTGCTGGCTCTCCTCGGCCTGCGTACGGCAGGGCGCCCTGCCCGAGCGGCTGCCGACCGGGCTGCTGATCGCCTCGCAGTTCGCGGCCGGCGCCGCCAACCACGTGCTGCCGGCCAGTCTCGGCGCGCACGCCGTCACCCTGCGCTTCCTGCTGCGCCGCGGCATCCCGTTCGCCCGTGCCACCGCCTCCCTCGCCCTGTACTCCCTGGTCAGGCCGATCGCGAAGACCGCGGTGCTGCTCGTCTTCCTGCTCGCCTTCCCCGATCTGCTGGGCCTCGACGGGCTCGCCCCCGACGGGCGGACACTGCTGCTGATCGTCGCCGGCGCCACCGCCGGCCTGGCCGTCACCGGCGTCCTCGTGACGACCGTACGACCGCTGCGCCGTCCGCTCATGAACGGTGTCCGCACCGCCCTGACCGACGTACGGCTGCTGCGCAGCCGCCCGTCCCGGGTGCTCGCCCTGTGGGGCGGGGCGGCCGCCGCGCCGCTGCTCCAGGCGAGCGTGATCCACGCGGTCGGCGCCTCGCTGGGCCTGACGCTGTCCTGGGCCCAGGTCGCCTTCGCCTTCCTCGCTGCCAGCAGCGCGGTCGGCGCGGTGCCCGCGCCGGGCGGCATCGGCCCGGTGGACGCGGCGATGGTGTTCACGCTGTCGGCGCTCGGCGCCCCCATGGACCTGGCCGCGGCGACCCTGATCGGCTATCGCGTGCTGACGGTGTGGCTGCCGCTGCTGCCGGGCGCGCTGGTGCTGTCGGCCCTGGTGCAGCGAAAGGTGCTGTGAGCGGGGCGGGTTCCCGTCACCCGGACACCGGCCCGGTCACGGCGTCGGGATGCCCGCCGGGCGGGCGGGCCGGCCGAAGCGGGCCGGGACGCCCGGCGAGTACAGCACGCTCACCGGCTCGCCCACCGGCGTCGGCAGCCCCGCCGCGGCCACCAGGTCCTCCGCGCACTCCAGCAGCTCGGCCCGGTGCAGGGACCAGCGCGGGTGGGCGTTGGGCAGGTACATCGACCGGCCGAAGAACGTGCCGTGCATGCCCCAGCGCGCGGTGAGGAAGTGCTCCAACTCCGTGGGCTCCTTGATCCGTTCCCCCACCCGCACGGTGATGCGGCTGTGCGCGCCCCGTGGGCCGGGCCAGCGCCGGGAGCTGGCGTAGGACACGGTGTCGCCGTCGGAGCGGACGCTCATCCGGGACCACACGTACGGCATCCGGAACCCGATCCGCGCCACGGCCACCGGCAGCAGCCGGGAGGCGTCCAGGGACCGGAAGACCACGCCCCGCCGCCCGTGCCCGTCCACCGAGTACAGCCGGACGTTGGTCTCGGGGAAGGTCCCCAGATAGGGAACGCCGGGGAGCCGGAACCAGCCGACCCGGTGCATCCGGAACGCGACCAGCCCGACGTACGTCACGCCGTCCAGGGTGTCCGGGACGGTCCCGGCGGGCAGCAGCGGGGCCACGTCGGCGGGGTCCGCGGCCCAGTGCAGAAAGGCGAGATCGAGCCAGGACTGGGTGAGCAGCGGACGCGCGATGGCGCCCGGCGCGTCGACGCTGATGGGCTCCGGTGGCACGCGGGTCACCGTACCGCGGCCGGCCGCGCCGCGGTCAGGGCGTGCTGCACACCGTCTCCGGTCCCGCCGGGCTGGGGGACTGCGCGTCCTGCACCCGCTGCAGGTCCCTCAGCAGACCTCGTATGTCGAGGTCCGCGCCCGTCGCGGCCCGGGAGAGGGTCATCAGGGCGGCCTCGTAGAAGGCGTCCCGCACGGCCGGGGCCATCACGTCGGAGGCGTCCAGGCACCGGGTGCCCCCGCCGGTGAGCTGTTCGGAGATCTCGTGGCCGACCCTGTCGGATTTCGACGGCACCCAGCGGTTCGCCGAGAAGACGTCCTTGGTTCCTGCCCAGGCGCGCTGGCCCTCCCGGGAGGCGAGCTTCTCGATCAGCTTCTTCGCCTGGGGGCGGTCGCGGAAGAGGGCGGCGAAGTCGCCGGTCACCTCGTGGGCCCGGACAGGATAGGGGCCGCCGGGCAACAGCGGGGCGGAGTCGGTCAGTTCGGCGGGCCTGCGGCTGTAGAAGGAGCGGGCGAAGGAGCCCTGGTGCTCCAGGGCACACCCGTTCCAGCCGGCGAACAGCAGCCCGTCGCCGCCCTGCTTGCCACGGTGGTCGGTGAGCAGGGCGTGCCGGGCCGCCGAGGGGCTCTGCCGCAGCAGTCGGCCCCACGCCTCCCAGGCGCCGCGCACCCGCGGGTCGGTCCACTTGACAGTGCGGTCACCCAGCGCCCAGCGCGCGTACACGCCCGGCCCGGCCCGCTGCAGCACCAGGTCCTCGATCCAGTCGCTGCCGGGCCAGCCGGAGGCGCCGTCGTCGCCCATGCCGATGCACCAGCTCTTCAACGGGGCCGGGGAGGGTGCGGGTCGGTGGCCCGAGCGGTACCAGACCACGCTCTTCAGGTCGGCCTTCACCGGCACCCAGTACACCTTTCCCTCGCGCTTGCCCGCCGATCCCCAGGGGGCGCCGTAGTCCGCCTGGTCGTAGAGGTCGCCCAGGGGTTTCAGGCGATTCTGGTCGGCGTACTCGCCGAGTTCGCCGACGCCGGGCATGATCACGATGTCCGGGGACTCCCCCGACTGCACCTTGGAGAGCAGGACTTCGCGCTGGGCCGCGGTGCCCTGATAGGTGAACGGGATGCCGAAGCCGCGCAGCACCTTCTCGAAGTGCTTCTCCTGGGTGCCGGTCCAGGTCCCGAGGATGGTCACCGGCGCCTCGTCGCGCTGCGTCCAGGCCGCCACCAGTCCGCCCGCGGCGACCAGCAGCAGCGCCACCAGGAACACCAGCAGCCGGAACGGCCGGGTCATCGTTGCCTCCAGTAGTCCCGGTCGAGCCGGTAGCCCAGCCCCGTCGCGGGCAGCACGAAGACCAGCAGCCCGATGATGAGGGTGGCCCGGTACACCCCGTCGGTCCAGGTGGTGCCGGTCAGCTCCCGCCGTACCTCCTCGGACCTGTTCGTGACGGCCGTCTGCACGTCGGTCAGGTGGTCACCGCACTTCTTCCAGGCGGCCGGCGCCAGAGCGGGCTCGCACCGGGCGGTGTGACGCGAGATCTCGGTGATGCCGCTCAGACCGCCGCCGACCCGGTCGAGGTCGTGCTGCGCCGATGACGCCGTCAGCAGCGGGAAGACGGCGAGCAGCACGGTGAGGGCCAGCGCGGGCAGCAGGCACACGTCGAAGTCCCGGCCGCAGCGGTCGCGGAGTACGAACAGGGCGGACAGCAGGGTCACTCCCAGGACCGCCAGGGAGAGTTCGGCGAGCCACCAGCCCCCGCGCTGCACCCATCCCATGCCGACGGTTGCCGCGGCACGCCCCATCTGGTTGCCCTGCAGCTTGTCCAGCCTCGGGGCGATCCCGGTCTGCGGACGGCTGAGCAGCGAGGCCGCCTCCACGAGCTTCTGCTGCCGCATGAGCGGCTGGTGCCCGTACTGGAAGGCGCCGGGAGAGATGGAGGTGCTGTAGGAGGCGAGCAGGCCGTTGACGGTGCCGAGGTCCTGGTCGGTGCGGTCCGCGATCCGGGACAGTCCCTGGTCGGCCGCGGCGAGCTGGACGCGGTAGGTCTCTCCGGGGCCCACGATGTCGGCCAGTCCCCTTTTCACCAGGTCGTTGGCGCCCCAGTCGGCGCGCATCAGCGCGAGCCGGGTGGCGGCCAGGCCCTGCACGGACGGCGCCTGCCGGGCGGCGAGGGCCTGGGTGGCCTGCTGGGTCTGGCGGTAGGAGACCAGCAGGGCGCTGACCGCGACGGCCGCGCAGAGGGTGAGGATGAGCGCGTGCGCCTCCAGCAGCCGCCGGGTCCGGTAGGGGCGAAGGCGCCGGCGCCAGAACGCGGCGGGGGTGTACGTGTGCCAGGTGCGTCCCGTCGTCACAGCAGCTCCTCCCCGCACCTGATGCAGTAGCGGGCCTCGCCGCCGGCCGGGGTGCCGCAGCCGGCGCAGCGCGGGCCGGGCGGCGGTCCGGCCGCCTCGGCCGGGGGTTCGACCGGCCCGGAACCGACGCGCAGGATCATCGGGGCCAGCGTGTCGGCGTCGACGGCCGTGCGCAGTCGTACCTCTCCCCCGGCCGCGTCCTCGACCACCGCGACGGCGCGGATCTCCTCCAGCACCCAGTCCGTGCCGAGGCCGGCCGCGAGGCGCGCGGCCCGCCCCAACTGGCGTTCCGCCTCCTCCCGGCGGTCCTCCCTCAGGGCGAGGAGGCCCTTGCGCAGGGCGGTGCGCATGGCGGTGCCGGCGTTCAGGGAGAGCACGCTGTCGCCGCCCTGGCCGTGCGGTGCCGCCGGGTCGGGCCGGTGCCAGCGTGCGGTGACGGGCGCATGGACGTCGCCGACGGAGACCATGGCGAACTGCAGCTCGGTCTCCTGGGGGTCGTGGTCGGCGTCGGCGACGAGGGTGAGCAGATAGTCGCGCGAGCCGGGCTCCCACTGGTAGGTGGGAAAGAGCCAGATGTACGGCCGGCCGGGCTCGCGCAGTCCGCCGAGCCGGTGCGGCCGGGGTGCCTTCTCGTTGAGGGAGACCTGGCGTACGGCGGGCCGCACGGTCACCGCGATGGGCAGCTGCGGGGTGTGCACCCGGCGCAGCCGCCGGACAGCAGCGGTGATCGCCGAGCCGAGGCCCTCCTCGACGAACTCGGCCGTGCCGTGCAGCCGTTCGGCGAGGGTCAGCAGCGGTTCGGGCGGCCAGTCGGTGCCCACGGCGAACACGTCGCAGGTGAACTGCCCGGCGCAGGCCTCCAGTTCCTGCCGCAGCCGGCTCTCACCGGGGGCGCTGCTGCCGTCGGTGATGAGCAGCAGATGGCGTACGGACAGCGGGCGGGCGGCGAGCAGCGCGCGGGCCCGCGCCACCCAGGCGGCGTATCCGGCGGGCCGCGGGCCGTCCCGGTGCAGCGGCAGCGCGCTCGCGGCGAAGGCGGCCCGCCGTCGGTGGTCGTGGTCGGCGACGGCCCACTCGCCCCCGCGCAGGGGATAGCAGGGGGCGGGCTCGGGGCCGCCGCCGAGGACCGCGAAGGAGATGTCGTCGGGCAGCGCGCGCAGCGCGGCGGGCAGGGCGTGCCGTACCGCGGTCCGGTGGGTCTCGGCGACGTCCACGGCGATGATCACGGCGAGTTCGACGGCCGGGAGTTCGGCGGCGGCGCCGGTGGCGGCCACGTCGACCCGCAGATGGGCCTCGATCTTGGCGCTGCGGTGCGGACGCACCTCGCCGTCCAGGTCGACGTGCAGCCGGACGTCCAGGTGCGGCGGCCGGATGGGGCTGCTCGTCTCGTACGTCACCGGTCCCTCGCCTTCGTGTCCTCAGCGCCGGGTGTGCGCCGCCGTGTCCATGGGGTCAGATCACCGTCTGTGGTCGTACGGCGTGGGAGAGGTCCACCAGGTGTTCATGGGCGGCGGCCGACTCCCGGTGGTGCGCGGCCAGTTGCCGGTAGTGCCGCTCCAGCCGGGCGCGGACCTCGCGTTCCTCGGGGGACGGTCGCCTCAGGCGGCGGGCGCCGCGGCCCGGGTGGCGGGGTCCGTCGCCGCGGCTGTGCAGCGCGTCCAGCTTCCATTCGTGCAGTTCGGTGCCGAGCCGCAGCACCTCGTCCTCGGAGAGGCCGGGCTCGCCCGCGCCCGGGGTGCGCCGCCCGAGGCCGCGCAGTTCCTCGAGCGCCGCGTCGACCTCGGCGGGCGTGGGCAGCGGGTCGTCGACGTCGGGCAGCCGGGCCGCGCGGATGCGCAGGGCGGCGATCCGGGCGACGGTGTGGTCCAGCGAGCCCGCCCGGACCCGGCCGAGGACGTCGAGGGCGGCACCGCGGTCGCCGTCGCGCAGCGCGAGCCGGGCCAGGCCCAGGGCGGCGCCGCCGTGCGAGGGGTTGCGGGCGAACACGGCCTCGTACAGCTCCTTGGCGGTGGGCCCGGCGGTGTCGTCGCCGAGCCACTCACCGCAGTAGGCGAGGGCGAGCTTGGGCGCGTACTCCCCGGGCAGGTCGAGCCGGACCCGGGTGAAGTGGGCCTTGGCCTCGGCCACTTGGCGGGGGTCGCCGTCGACGTCGGCGCGGCGCAGCGCGACCAGGGCGCGGTGCCACTGGAGCCGCCACTGGCGTACGGCACGCGGGCCGGGGATGGAGTCGGCGGTGTCGAGTTCCTCCTGGGCGCTCTCCAGGTCCTCGGGGGTGTCGCGGCCCAGCAGGACGCGCACGTTGTGCAGGCAGATCTCCACCGAGGTGGGCTTCTCGCCGTCCTGGCCGAGGAGATGGCCGGGGTCGTAGCCGCTGCTGACCTCGAACCGGGCGGTCTGCGGGTCGTCCGGGTAGCGGCGGGGCACCGGCAGACAGCGGGCGATCTCCGTGGGGGTGGGCGCGCCGAGGGCGAGGGCGGGCGCGCGGGGCGGTTCGTAGCGGTCGCGGCGCGGGCGCCGCAGCCAGTGCCCGATGTCCGGCACCGTGCCGAGCCGGGCGCCGAGCAGCCGTGCGGAGGGACGGAAGTGGCGGGAGGGCTCGGGCGGGTCGCTCTTGCCGCGCAGGGCGCGGATCTCCCGCAGGGCGCCGCGGAGTTGGCCCGCCATGTCCTGGGCGTCGGCGAAGCGCAGGTCCGGGTCGGTTCTGGTGGCGCGCTCCAGGACCCACCAGAAGGAGGCGGCGCCGAGGCCGGGCACCCGGTCCACGGCCCAGCGGGCGAGATCGCGCAGGGTGGCGCCGACGGTGTGCAGGTCGTGGGCGACGGTAGGCAGGCCCGAGGCCTCGGTCTCGGGTGCCATGTAGCCGGGTGTGACATGGGCGGGCGGTTCGGTCTGGCCCTGTTCGCGCATGCCGCCGAGGTCGATGACCTTGACGCCGTCGCGGTGGTGCACGACGTTGGAGGGCTTCATGTCGCCGTACAGGAAGACCCGTTCGCCGCCGGTGTGCAGATGGCCGAGGGCCTCCAGGATCTGGCAGCCGTAGGCGGCGACGTGCTCGATGTCGAGGACGAACTGTCCGCGCCGGGTCTCCTCGACGACCTTCTCCAGGGTGCCGTCGCCGACGTCGTCCATGACGACGTAGCCGCCGGTGACCCGGTCGCCGTCCTCGCGCCGGGCGACGAAGTCACGGATCTGCACGATCCGGGGGTGGCGGATGGCGACGAGGTTGCGGCGTTCGACGTCGGCGAGCCGGGCGCCGTCCCGTTCGTAGCGGTTGAGCAGTCCCTTGACGGCGACGACGTCGCCGAGGTGGGTGTCCTCGGCGAGGTAGACCCAGCCCTGGCCGCCGTGGGCGATGGGCCCGAGGATCCGGTACTGCTCGCGCAGCTTCTCGTCCTGGGCGAGTTCGGGCCGGTAGGAGTAGCGCTCGCCGCAGTTCGGGCAGTGGCCCTCCAGGGGCACCGGGCCCTCGGTGTAGGGCGGGGCGAAGGTGATGCCGCAGGAGGAGCAGCCCATGCGGATGCGCAGCGGTGCCTCGGGGTGGATCAGGCGCTCCTCGGCGGGACGCGGCTCGCGTCGCGGGAGGGCGAGGAGTTCGCGGGGCCCGAGGTCGGCGGGGTCCTTCGGCAGCGGGGGCAGCCCGGGGGCGTTCCCGTGGCGGCCGCACTCGGCGCAGTAGCCGGTGGGCAGGACGGAGCCGCCGCAGGGGGCTCCGGTGAAGCGCCGGTGCGGGCAGGTCGTCATCCTCGTGGCGCCCCCCTTCCCTCCCCGCGCCGGACGGGACCCCTCATGCCCGGCCTCCGTGGTGGCGCAGGTCCTCGCGGAGGACGGCGATCAGCTCGCGCAGCCGGGCGAGCTGCCGGGACGGGTCGGTCAGCGTGTCGATCCGCAGGCGTTCCGTCCGGCGCCGGTCGGCGGTCTCGGTGGCGGTGGCGAGCGACTCCCGGTCGACGACACCGAACTGGACCGAGCGGCCGAACTCCACGCGCCGCAGCCGGGCGAGCAGCGCGTCGGCGTGGTCGAGCAGCGCGGGCCGCAGGAGGCTGTCGCGGGCGGCGGTCCAGCCGGTGCCGCCCTCGTGCCGGAAGACGAGCAGCAGCCGGAAGCCGCACTCCCGCAGCCGGGCGAGCAGTTCGATCAGGGGCCCCGGCTCGACTTCGTCGTCGAGTCCGTCGACGAGGACCGTGGCGGGCCGGGTGAGCAGGGGCGGCGGTGTGGGGCGGCGTCTGGTGCCCAGCAGCCAGTCCCAGTACGCGAGGTACGCGCCGGCCGGGAAGCCGATGTGCTCCAGGGCGTGGTCGGCGAGGTCGGGCCGGCTGGAGACACCGCCGTGGTGGACGAGGTGGGCGCGGTGCAGCAGGTGCCGTAAGGAGCGGTCCTTGCCGCTGTCCGGCGGCACCACGGTGATCTTCACGGGGTCCTCGTCGGGATCCTCGAACCAGCGCGCCAACCGCTCCTCGAAGCCGTGGTCCCAGGCGTGCGGACTGCTCAGCTCCTTGACGAGCGGGGAGAGTTCGGCGATCCGCTCGACGGGGATCAGGTACGAGAAGGCGAGCCGGTTGTTCTCGGGCAGCAGTTCGTCCATGTCGCCGCGCCAGCTGACGACGAGGCCCACCACGCGCGTGGGGTGCCCTTCGTACGGCCGGGTGCACACGGCGGCGCCGCTGAAGCCGCGGCGCACCACCTCCGCCCTGGTGACGGCGTCGAGTTGCACCCGCTCACCGTGGACCCCGCTGATCCGGCCCCACAGGGTCATGCCGTCGTCGAAGCCCTCCGCGTAGCCGGTCGCGAAGACCTCCGTGCCGCCGCCCGGCACGCCGTCCAGCGGTGCGGGCCGCGCCTGCGGGCGCGGGCTGTCCAGGCGCAGCACGGCGACGTCCTCGCCGCCCTCGCCCTCCGGCAGCCAGCCGCCCGGCATCACCCGCGCGCCCACACCCTCGAGCTCGCGGTTCTCGGCGAACTCCACCCACACGACCGCGTCCGGGTCGCCCACCACGTGGGCGCAGGTCAGCGCCGTGTACTGATCGACGAGCACCCCGGCACCGCGGACGGGACCGCGAGCGTCCCCGCGGCGCAGCCTGAGCCTCCAGTCCGCACGTAGCTCCCCCATACCGGTTCACCCTACGCGCGGGGCTGGTGCGTCCCTAGACTTGTGACGAGGTGGGATCGGCCAATCAACGGAAGTCGGCGGTGAGTTGGCATGGGGGAGACGGAACCGGTCGGTCTCGCGGAGGCCATCGGCACGGTCCGTGCGGAGCTGGCCCGGGCGCAGGCCGAGGGCGCCGCCAGCGACTGGCGGTTCAGTGTGGAGCAGGTGAGCCTCGAGTTCGCGGTGCAGTTCCACCGGGTCGGCGAGGGTGGCGCGGGACTGCGCCTCGGCGTGGTGGAGGCACGGCTCGGCGGCTCGGTGAGCCATGACTCCACGCACCGCATCCAGGTCGACCTCAAGCCCCTGCCCCGCGCCGACGGCCGACACCACGAGGTGGGCCGCTAGGCCGTCGGCGGGGTCCCGGCTCAGGTCTCGTCGGGCGTGAGCCGCAGCGAGATGCTGTTGATGCAGTACCGCTGGTCGGTCGGGGTCGGATACCCCTCACCCTCGAACACGTGCCCGAGGTGCGACCCGCAGCGGGCGCACCGGACCTCGGTGCGCACCATCCCGTGCGAGCGGTCCTCGATCAGCTCCACCGCGTCGGTGTCCCTCGGGTCGTAGAAGGACGGCCAGCCGCAGTGGGACTCGAACTTGGTGGTGGAGGTGAACAGTTCGGCGCCGCAGGCGCGGCAGGAGTAGACGCCCTTGGTCTTGGTGTCGGTGTACTCACCGGTGAAGGCCGGCTCCGTGGCGGCCTGCCGAAGGACCGCGTACTCGGCCGGCGTCAGCTCCGCACGCCACTGCTCGTCCGGCTTGTCGACGTCGTACGACATGAAGCTCAGCCCCTTAGTTCGCGAGACGGTCCAGGATGCGCGGGCCGAGGTCGGTGACGTCGCCAGCGCCCATGGTGAGAACGAGATCACCGGCCCTCGCCATTCCCGCGACCGCGTCCGGCACCTCTGCCTTGTCGTGCACCGCCGTCACGTCGGCGCCCGCGGCCCGCGCGGCCTCGACGATCAGCTCGCTCGTCACACCGGGGATCGGGTCCTCGCGGGCCGGGTAGATGTCGAGGACCACGGAGGCGTCCGCGAGCGCGAGCGACTGTCCCATCTCCTTGCCGAGCTCCTGCGTCCGGGAGAACAGGTGCGGCTGGAAGACGACCAGGATCCGGGCCTCGCCCGCCGCGGCGCGCATCGCCTCCAGGTCGGCCGTCATCTCCGTCGGGTGATGGGCGTAGGAGTCGATCACCTGCACGCCGGCCGCCTCGCCCTTGAGCTGCAGCCGCCGCTTGACCCCGGTGTACGCGGCCAGGGCGGGCGCCAGCTCCGCGGCGGGGACACCCAGCGCGACACCGGCGGCGAGGGCGGCGACGGCGTTGTGGGCGTAGTGCCTTCCGGGCACGGAGACGGCGAAGGTGAGCGGCGCGCCGTCCAGTTCGACGGTGACCTCGCTCTTCAGGCCCTGGGCCACGACGGAGAGGACGCGCACGTCGGCGTCCTCGGCCTCGCCGTACGTCACCGTCCGGACCGAACCGGCCAGCCGGCGGGTCAGCTCACGGGCGCCCTCGTGGTCGGCGGAGATCACCAGGGTGCCGCCGGGCACGATCTTTCCGGCGAAGGTCTCGAAGGACTCGTAGATCTCGTCCATGGACGCGTAGTTGGCGTGGTGGTCGAGCTCCACGTTCAGCACGATCGCCACCTCGGGGGCGTACGTGTGGAAGCTGCGGTCCGATTCGTCCGCCTCCGCGACGAAGATCTCCCCCTCGCCGTGCAGGGCGTTGGAGCCGGGCGCGTCCAGGTCGCCGCCGATCGCGTACGAAGGGCCGAGGCCCAGCGCGGACAGGGAGACGGCCAGCATGGAGGTGGTGGTCGTCTTGCCGTGGGTACCGGCCACGGCGATCGGCCGCAGGCCGTCCATCAGGGCGGCGAGGGCGTCGGAGCGGTGGACGACCGGGACGCCCAGCTCCGCGGCGCGGGCCAGCTCGGGGTTGTCCTTCCGGATCGCCGAGGAGACGACGACACAGCTGGCGTCGTCGGCGAGGTGCTCCGCGGCATGTCCGATGTGCACCGTGACACCCAGGGCCCGCAGCGCCTCGGCGGTCGCGGATTCCTTCGCGTCACTGCCGGCCACCTTGGCTCCGCGCTGGGCGAGGATCTTCGCGATGCCCGACATCCCGGCACCGCCGATGCCGATGAAGTGCGGTCGGTCCATGGCGGGGGGAAGGGTGCCGGGTGCCATGCGTGTGTCTCCCAAGATGCGGTGCGAGGGTCGGGCGTCCTTCTACGGAACCCGCCCCAGACTATGCCGTCGGACACCCGGCACCACGCAAGGGGCGCACGGCCGATACCGCAAAGGGGCGGAGCCTGCACAGCGTCGGGCACCCGGCACCAGAAGGAACGCACGGCCGTCACGGCAAAAGCCCGGAGCTGCGTGCCGTCGGACACCCGGCGCCCCCGCGGGCCGGGCCGGGCGGCGCCGCAGGGGGCGAGGGGCTGCTGCGGCATGCGGCGGCTACGCCGCGCGGGCGCGGGCGGCCGGGGCGAATCAGCGTCCGGACGACGCACCGCGCCGCCGCGGGGACAACGGCCCGGCCCCGGCGGCTACGCCTTGCTGTGGGAGAACAGCTTCAACACCGGGACGCCCACCTTGTGGCGGGCCCGGGACGCCCAGTCCCGGTGGAAGAACTCCTCCACGTAGTGGGGGTCGGTCAGCACGATCACCTCGTCCGCGCCGATCTCCTCCACGAGGGACTTCAGCGCGTCCAGCGGATGGTCCTCGATCAGTCTGCCCTCCGCCGCGCTGCCGGCCGCCGTCAGCGCCTGCAGGGACACCGCCAGCGCCCGCTCGCCGAAGCTCTTCGCCTCCTCCCCCTCCGGGGTCAGCCCCTCGCGCGTGGCCTCGTCGAGTTCGCCGAGGGCGACGTCGTCGATGGCCCGCAGCAGTCGGTCGGCCTGGTCGCCGCGGGGCTGGAGCAGTACGTGGAAGGAGACCTCCTCCTCCCCGTGCAGGCCGGTGACGAACTCCACGTCTGCGGACGTCAGGGCCTTCTCGATCATCAGTACGCTTGTGAACACCGGGCGCCCCTTCTGCGGAAACCATCCTGCCCCGTGATCTCACGGGGACTGCGAGATTCAGTGTGCCCGCCGCAAGGCAAGCGGAACGGTAGATTCTGCCGATTTCGGGACCGGCGGTACCGCTGAACGATTGTCAGGTCCGCTGGTAGCGGCTGAACAGAAACCCCTCCTCCTCCAGCAGGGACGCCAGCGCGAACCGCCTCGGAACCGCGACCGACGGCCCCCCGGCGATCCGCTGGGCGTCCCCGGCGGTGAGCATCGGGGCGACGGTCAGACACAGCTCGTCCAGCACCCCCGCCGCCACCAACTGCCCCAGCAGCCGCGGGCCACCCTCGGTCAGCAGCCGTGTGTGACCGAGCTCACCGAGGGCTTGTACGGCACGGGCGGGCTCCACACCGACGCCGTCCCCGGCGACCACCACCCGGGCGCCCGCCTTCTCCGCGGCCAGCACCCGGTCCGGGGCCGCCGCGGCACCGGTGAGGATCAGCGTCGGCACCTCGGGCGAGGTGAACAGGGGCAGCGAGAAGTCCAGCTCGAGACCGGCGGTGACGACCGCGATCGCCGGCACCGGCGTCTGCCCGGCCGCCGCCCGCGCCGCCGCGAACTCCGCGCGCACCCGGGCGGGCCGGTACCCCTCCTGCCGTACCGTTTCGGCACCGACGACCACCACGTCCGCCAGCGCCCGCAGGGTGCCGAAGATCCGCATGTCGGTGGCGTTGGAGATGGGCTGCGACTTCCCGTCGTGCTGCGCGGCCCCGTCCAGCGTGGCGACCATGTTGGCGCGCAGCCAGGGCACCGGCCGGCCCCCGGCGGGGGGCTCCGGGTAGGCGTAGGCGGCGGCGAGCTCGGCGGGGCTCCACTCACCGCCGTCCGGCCCACCGGGCCCCTCGCCGGAGGCGGTCGGCACTGTCTGGTCGGTCACAGGGAACAGGCGTCGCATGCCGTGCAGTGTTCCACGACGCTTAGCATGGGTAACCGTGTCGTCCTCGCCTTCCGCTCCCGGCCTGCGTCCCTCGACCGACGCGGCCCCGCTGTCCCTGTGCGCCCGCGCGCCGCACGTCCCCGCGGAACGGCTGGTGGCCGAGATGGTGCCCCCGCCGCGCTTCGACTCGGTCCGCTTCAGCACCTACATACCGGACCCGAACCAGCCCAGCCAGACCGAGGCGGTAAGGGTCCTGGAGGGCTTCGCGGCCGGTCTCGGCGGGGCGCACCAGGCGGGCGGCGGCAAGCGCGGCTTCCTCGGCTTCGGGAGGGCCAGGGCACCGAAGACCCCGGCCGGTCCCCGCGGCGTCTATCTCGACGGCGGTTACGGCGTCGGCAAGACCCATCTGCTCGCCTCCCTGTGGCACGCCACCCCGGCGGAGCCCGCGCTGAAGGCGTTCGGCACCTTCGTGGAGCTGACCAACCTGGTCGGCGCCCTGGGCTTCCAGCAGACGGTGAGGACGCTCTCCGGCCACCGTCTGCTGTGCATCGACGAGTTCGAGCTGGACGACCCCGGCGACACCGTGCTGGTGTCGACCCTGCTCGGCCGGCTGGTCGAGGCGGGGGTCGCGCTCGCCGCCACCTCCAACACCCTGCCCGGCAAGCTGGGCGAGGGCCGCTTCGCGGCGGCGGACTTCCTGCGCGAGATCCAGGGCCTGTCCGCCCACTTCCGTCCGCTGCGCATCGACGGCGAGGACTACCGCCACCGGGGTCTGCCCGAGGCGCCGGCGCCGTTCTCGGACGAGCAGGTGACCAGCGCGGCGCACGCCACGCAGGGCGCCTCGCTCGACGGCTTCCCGTCCCTCCTCGACCACCTCGCCAAGGTGCACCCCAGCCGCTACGGCGCGCTCACCGACGGCGTTCGGGCGGTCTGCCTCACCGACGTCCAGCCGGTGCCGGACCAGGCGACGGCGCTGCGTCTGGTGGTGCTCGCGGACCGGCTCTACGACCGTGAAGTCCCGGTCGTGGCCTCGGGGTTGCCCTTCGACCGGCTGTTCAGCGAGGAGATGCTGAACGGCGGCTACCGCAAGAAGTACTTCCGAGCGATATCCCGGCTCACCGCGCTGGCCCGGGACGGCAAGTCGCTCGTCGCCGCCGACTAGATCACGCCAAGCCACCGGCGCCATTCAGGCCCTCTTCAACTCGAAACGTAAAGTTAACCCTGCAAACCGGATCACCGGGTTACCGTGACTCTTGACCAGTCGTTGACCATTCTTTGGTCGAGGCCAGAGACACGGAGAGCACGGAGGGGGGCGCATGTTCCGAGGTACGACGGCCAGGGCCGTCCTGGCCCTCCTCGCCACCGCCCTGCTCGCCCTCCAGCTCTTCGCTCCGAACGCATCCTTCGCAGCCGCGCACACGGCCCGTCACGCCGTGGCCAAGGACCTGCCCGGAACGAAACCCTCCGGCAAGGCGCTGCGTGACGAGTCCGCGACGCACGGCGACTGCGGTCTCTCCGGGGACCCGACCGGCCCCCTGCGCACCCGCGACCGTCATGTGAACACCGGGTGCACACCCGAGGACCCCGAGCGCCCCCTGCTGGGCGAGGACCCGGCGTCCGCCCGCGAACCGGCGGCGCCCCGCGCCCCGCATCCGTCGAGACCCTCGACATCCCGCTCCCCGGCGGCACTTCAGGTCTTCCGCTGCTGAGAGAGCCGAGCAGAACAGAGCAGTTCCCCCACCCTGTTCCTGCCCACACCGACGTGCCCCCACGGCGCGTCAGGAGGAGTCACCACATCATGCAGCCCCTCATCGACAACGCCCGTACGTTCGGACAGCGCCCTGAGGAGTTCGCCAAACTCGCCGAAGGCCAGTCCCCGCAGGTGCTGTTCATCACCTGCTCCGACTCCAGGGTCGTGCCGGCCCTGATCACCGGCGCCCGCCCGGGCGAGCTCTTCGAGCTGCGCACCGCGGGCAACATCGTGCCGCCGTACGCCTCCGAGCACCCCACCAGCGAGGCCTGCACCATCGAGTACGCCGTGGAGGTGCTCGGCGTCTCCGACATCGTGGTCTGCGGGCACTCGCACTGCGGCGCCGTCGGCGCCCTGGTGCGCGGCGACGACCTGGACGCCGTACCGGCCGTGCGCGACTGGCTCGCGCACGCCACCCCGCGCCCGACGGGGACGGTGGAGGACCCGACCGTGGCCGAGGGCGTGCAGAGCCACGTCCTGACGCAGCTGCTCAGGCTGCGCTCGTACCCGTACATCGACAAGAAGCTGAAGGACGGTCAACTGACCCTGCACGCCTGGTTCTACGAGGTCCACACCGGCGCCGTGCAGGCGCACGACCCGGCCGCCGACGTCTTCAAGGCCCTGTGAGCGCGGCGATGACGACCCTGACCTCGAAGTTCCCCCATCTGCGGCAGGACTTCCTCGCCTCCATAGTCGTCTTCCTGGTCGCGGTGCCGCTGTGCGTCGGCGTGGCCGTCGCCTCCGGCGTCCCGGCGGAACTGGGCCTGGTCACCGGCATCGTGGGCGGCCTCGTCACCGGGTTCCTGCCCGGCAGCAGCCTGCAGGTCTCGGGGCCGGCCGCCGGTCTGACCGTGCTGGTCTTCGAGGCCGTCAGCGAGTTCGGCGTGGGCACGCTCGGTGTGATCGTGCTGATGGCCGGTCTGCTGCAGCTCGCGATGGGCTTTTTCAAGATAGGCCGCTGGTTCCGGGCGATATCCGTCTCCGTCGTCGAGGGCATGCTCTGCGGCATCGGCCTGGTGATCATCGCCGGGCAGATCTACGCGGCGGCGGGCCTGAAGGCGCCGGAGACCGGCCTCGGCAAGATCGCGGGCCTGCCCGGGGCCTTCGCCGACGCGCTCGGCAGCACCGAGGCGCTGGCCTCGCTCGCGATCGGCGCGGGCACCATCGCCGTCATCGTGCTGTGGAAGAGGATACCGAAGGCGCTGCGGTCGGTGCCGGGCGCCCTCGCCGCGGTGGTCCTGGCCACGGTCGCCACCCAGGCCTTCGGCCTGCCGGTCGCCACCGTCACGGTGGAGGGCCTGTTCGGTGTCGTCCAGATGCCGGGGGGCGACGCCTTCGGTGAGCTGGCCACCCCGGCCATCTGGGGCACGATCGTGGCGTTCACGCTGATCGCCTCGGCGGAGAGCCTGTTCAGCGCGGCGGCCGTGGACCGGCTGCACGACGGTCCGCGCACCGAGTACGACAAGGAGATGGTCGCCCAGGGCGTGGGCAACACGGTGTGCGGTCTGCTCGGCGCGCTGCCGATGACCGCGGTGATCGTGCGCAGCTCCGCCAACGTCAGCGCGGGCGCGCGGACCAAGGCCTCGCGGGTGCTGCACGGCGCCTGGCTGCTGCTGTTCGCCGCCGCGCTGCCGTCCGCCCTGGCACTGGTCCCGATCCCCGCCCTGGCCGGCATCCTGGTGCACGCGGGCTGGAAGCTGATCCCGTTCCGGCAGATCTCGGCGCTGTGGCGCAGCCACCGGGGCGAGGCGCTGATCCTCGTGGTCACGGCCGTCTCGATCGTCGCGGTCAACATGTTCGAGGGCGTGCTCATCGGTCTGGGCCTGTCCGTGGTCAAGACCGCCTGGGAGGCCTCGCACCTCAGGACCGAGATCGTCGACAAGGGCGCCGGTCCCATCCAGGTCCATCTGACGGGCAACGCGACCTTCCTCAGGCTCCCGAAGATCCTCGACAGCCTGGAGGCGCTGCCCCAGGACCGCCCGGTGGAGCTGGACCTGTCCGGACTGCACCACCTGGACCACGCCTGCCGTACGGCACTGGAGAACTGGGCCGAGCGGCACAGCGCGGCCGGCTCCGAACCGGTGCGGGTGACGACGGCCGCATAAGCACCCCGGTGGCCGGTCCCGGATCCTCGTGGCCCGGGACCGGCCACCGGGCATATCGTTACAGAAGCAGACAGAAAGACCTCTCCCAGAGGAGGTCGTGATGGTCCCTGAGCTGGTGACAGCCGTGGTCGCGGCCGGAGCGGCCGCGACCGTCTATGCCGCCGCCGCGGCGCGTGTCGTGAAGCAGTACGAGCGCGGGGTGCTCTTCCGGCTCGGGCGGCTCGGCGGTGAGGTGCGCAGTCCCGGGTTCACGATGATCGTCCCGTTCGTGGACCGGCTGGCGAAGGTCAACATGCAGATCGTCACGCTGCCGATCCCGGCCCAGGAGGGCATCACGCGGGACAACGTGACGGTGCGGGTGGACGCCGTCGTCTACTTCAAGGTGGTCGACGCGTCGGCCGCGCTGGTCAACGTCGAGGACTACAAGTTCGCCGTCTCCCAGATGGCGCAGACCTCCCTGCGTTCGATCATCGGCAAGAGCGACCTCGACGACCTGCTCTCCAACCGCGAGAAGCTCAACCAGGGGCTGGAGCTGATGATCGACAGCCCGGCCATCGGGTGGGGCGTGCAGATCGACCGGGTGGAGATCAAGGACGTCTCGCTGCCGGAGTCGATGAAGCGTTCCATGGCCCGCCAGGCCGAGGCAGACCGTGAGCGCCGCGCCCGCATCATCAACGCCGACGCCGAACTGCAGGCCTCCAAGAAGCTGGCCGAGGCCGCCCAGCAGATGGAGGACACCCCGGCCGCGCTCCAGCTGCGGCTGCTGCAGACGATCGTCGCGGTCGCCGCCGAGAAGAACTCGACCCTGGTGCTCCCCTTCCCGGTGGAGCTGCTCCGCTTCCTGGAAAGGGCCCAGGAACACCCACAGGACCACCACCTGGAGAAGTGACCACGCCGCTGGCGGGCCGCGGATCGCGGGGCTAGCGTTCCGTGCATGCGGCGCACGGTGGTGATCGTCGGTGTGGCGGTGGCGGTGGGGCTCGTCCAGGGCTGCGGGGACGGCGCCGCGGGTTCCTCCGCGCCCTCGCCCGCCACGGGCCGGCACCTCACCGTCTCCAGCCCCGCCTTCGCCGAGGGCGGCACGATCCCGCGGCGCCACACCTGTGACGGCGAGGACGTCTCCCCGCCGCTCGCCTTCTCCGGCCTGCCCCCGGCCACCGTCACCCTGGCCCTCCTGGTCGAGGACCCCGACGCCCCGCACGGCACCTTCACCCACTGGCTGCTGTGGAACGCGCCCCCGGACCGGACCAGCTGGCCCGCCGGCCAGGTCCCGCGAGGAACGGTCCAGGGCCGCAACGGCTTCCAGCGGACCGGCTACGGCGGCCCCTGCCCGCCCAGGGGAGACGAGCCGCACCACTACGTCTTCACGGTCTACGCCGTCGACCGCACCCTCCATCTGCCCTCCGACGCCTCGCCCGACGACCTGGGGCGCGCACTCGCCGGCCACACACTGGCCTCGGGCACCCTGACCGGCCGTTACGGCCGCTGACTGGAAGGGGCACTCCCGTGGCCAAGGACGGAAGGAACCAGGATCTGCGCACGCTGCTGCGCGTGCCCGGCGGTGAACATCTCGACCTGGCCGAGTACGACACCCGGCACGGGCCGGCGGGCCCGAAGGACAAGGCCGCGGGGCGCGCGGAGACCGCCCGCACCGGAAAGCGGCTGGCCAAGCTCCAGGAGCGGCTCTGGGCGGCCGGCACCGCGGGCGACCGGCGCCGGGTGCCGCTGGTGCTGCAGGGCATGGACACCAGCGGCAAGGGCGGCACGATCAAGCACGTCGTCGGGATGTTCAACCCGGCCGGCTGCCATGTCGTGGGCTTCAAGGCACCCACCGCCGAGGAACGCGAGCACGACTTCCTCTGGCGCATCGAGAGGGAACTCCCCCGCCCCGGCGAGATCGGCGCCTTCGACCGCTCACACTACGAGGACGTCCTGGTCCCCCGCGTCCGCGCCCTCACCCCGCGCGACGAGATCGAGCGCCGCTACGACGAGATCAACCGCTTCGAACAGCGCCTGGCCGACGACCGGGTCACCCTCGTCAAGTGCTTCCTGCACATCTCCTTCGAGGAGCAGCGCCGCCGTCTCCTCAGGCGCCTGGACCGCCCCGACAAGCGCTGGAAGTTCAGCCCCAGCGACATCGACGACCGCGCCCTGTGGCCCGCCTATCAGGAGGCGTACGAGATCGCCCTGCACCGCTGCTCCGCCCCGCACGCCCCCTGGTACGTGATCCCGGCCGACCGCAGGTGGTACCGCGACTGGACCGTGGCACGGCTGCTCCTGGAGCATCTCCAGGCGCTGGATCCGCAGTACCCGAAACCGGGGTTCGACCCGGCCGAGTGCCGCAAACGGCTCCTGGAACACTGATCCCTGCCGGGCTGGGTACCCGGCCGCCATGAACGACGACCAGCACGTCAACGGCTCGTACTGGCTCGAGACCGCCCCAGGCCCCGACCATCCGCCGCTCACCGAGGACCTCACGGTCGACGTGGCCGTGATCGGCGCCGGGATCGCCGGACTGAGCACCGCGTGGGAGCTGGCGCGGGCCGGCAGGTCGGTGGCGCTGCTGGAGGCCGACCGGGTCGCGGCCGGTGTCACCGGCCACACCACCGCCAAGCTCACCGCGCTGCACACGCTGATCTACGACAAGCTGCGCCGCACCCGCGGCCCCGAGGGCGCCCGGCTGTACGCCCGCTCGCAGAGCGAGGCCGTCGAGCACGCCGCCGAGGTCGCCGGGGAACTCGGCGTGGACTGCGAGTGGGAGCGCCGCGACGCCTACACCTATGTCTGCGACGCGGGCCGGGTGGAGGAGCTGCGGGCCGAGGCGGCCGCCGCGAGCGAGGCGGGGCTGCCGGCCTCGTTCACGACGGACACGGGGCTGCCGTTCCCGGTGGCGGGCGCGGTGAAGGTGACCGGACAGGCGCAGTTCCACCCGCGCAAGTACCTGCTGGCGCTCGCCGAGGACCTGGTCCGCCGGGGCGGGCGCATCCACGAGCACACCACGGTCACGGGCCTCGACGAGGGCGAGCCGTGCCGCGTGGCGACCGCGTCCGGTGCGACGGTGACCGCCCGGGACGTCGTGGTCGCCACGCACTACCCGATCTTCGACCGCGCCCTGCTCTTCACCCGTCTCTCCCCGCGCCGCGAGCTGGTCGTCGCCGGGCCGCTCCCCGTCGACCGGGACCCGGAGGGCATGTACATCACGCCGGACGAGGGCACCCGGTCCGTGCGGACGGCACCGCACGGCGAGGACGGCCGGCGGTTCCTGGTCGTCACCGGCGAGCACTTCACGCCCGGCACCGGAGACACCCGGACCCGCTTCGAGCGCCTGACGGCCTGGGCCCGCGACCACTTCCCGGACGCCGACCTCACCCACCGCTGGGCCACCCAGGACAACGACCCCACGGACACGGTGCCCATGGTCGGCCTGCTGCACCCGGGCGCCCGGCACGCCTATGTCGCCACCGGCTTCGGCGGCTGGGGCCTGAGCGGCGGCATCATGGCGGGCCGGCTGCTGAGCGCGCAGATCCTGGGCGAGCCGTGCGCGTGGAGCGAGCTGTACGACCCGCGGCGGCTGCGCACGGCGGTGCGCGAGGCGCCGACGTTCCTCAAGACGCAGGCCGAGGTGGCCCGGCACTTCGTCGGCGACCGGCTGCGTCCGGTACCGCCGCTGGAGTCGCTGCCGCCGGGCGAGGGCGCCGTGGTCCGCGCCGGACACGACCGGGTCGCGGTGTACCGGGACGACGACGGCAGCCTGCACGCCGTCTCCCCGCGCTGCACCCACCTCGGGTGCCTGGTCTCCTTCAACTCCGCCGAACGCGCCTGGGAGTGCCCCTGCCACGGCTCCCGCTTCGACAAGGACGGCAAGGTGATCCAGGGTCCGGCGACCAGGCCGCTGGAGCGCCGGGACATCTGACCGGGTGACCTGACCGAGTGACGCCGGCCCCGAACACCACTGCCATAACCGCACACATAAGACAATCAGCTCTACGTTCGTACGGTGATCGCTCCCGTACGACGTGCCGCCGCCCTCTGCGCCCTCGGCACCGCCCTGACCGCCTGCGGCACCGTCAAGGCCCCGCACGCCGCCCACCCGGCCCCGTCCGCCGGCTCCGCCGCGCCCTCCCGGCCGCCGACCCTGGCCCCCGGCCCGGGCGGCCTGACGCCGGTCTTCAAGAACGGCCCCCGCACCGACGGGAAGATCGTCGCGCTCACCTTCGACGCCGACATGACCGCCGACGAGGGCAAGCGGGCCGCGGCGGGCGAGCGGTTCGACAATCCGCAGCTCGTCGCGACGCTCCGGGCGCTGAAGGTGCCGGCGACCGTCTTCATGACCGGGCGATGGGCCGACGAGTACCCGGTGCAGGCGCGGTCCATCGACCGCGACCCGCTCTTCGAGATCGCCAACCACTCCTACAGCCACTACGCCTTCACCGGCGACTGCTACGGCCTGCCGACCGTCACCGCGGACCGGATGCGGACGGACGTGGAGCGGGCGTACACGGCGTTCCGCCGGGCCGGGGTGAGGGACGCGATGCCGTACTTCCGCTTCCCCGGCGGCTGTTACGACCAGCGGGCCCTCAAGGCGCTGGCCCCCGTAGGCGTCACCGCCGTGCAGTGGGACGTGGTGAGCGGCGACGCGTTCGCGACGGACGCGGACGCGGTGGCCCGGCAGGTCCTGGACGGCGTGCGCCCCGGCTCGGTGGTGGTCATGCACTGCACCCGCAGCGCGGCCCCGGTGACCGAGCGCGCGGTCCGGACGATCGTGCCGGAGCTGCGTGCGCGGGGGTACCGGTTCGTGAAGGTCTCGGAGCTGGTCGGGGACGCGAAGGCACGTCGGTGAGCGACGTCCGCGAGCGACTTACGCTGGAGTCATGAGCGACGAGTACTGCACGATCGCCGACGCCGCCAAGCCGCCGAAGGCCGACGGGCCGCCGTACGCGATGGGGGTCCCCCCGCTCGAACGAAGTTGAGAGTGGGGGAGCGTGCTGTGCCGGGAGCCGACGGAGTACCCGGAGTCGTACAAGGGCATCACCATGTGCCCCGTCTGCGCGTGGCAGGAGGCCCAGCGCGGCGCCTGCTCAGGGTGAGCGGCCCTTTAGAGTTGCCTGGTGTGAGCCCTGATTCGACAGCAACCGGTGACAGTCCCTTCCGGTCCGAGCGCAACGCCCGCGACGAGGCCCCGCAGTTCGTGCTGCCACTCGTCGTGCGGATCGAGAAGGCGGCGCCGCCCGCCCGTACCGACGCCCTGGAGACCGCTGCCCGGGCCGTGCTCGTCATGCTCAGCGATGAGCGGTCCCTGGGGGACGGTGCGTGGGCCCAGGCGATGCGGGAGTGGCAGGACGCGCGGATCCGGAAGGTCGTACGGCGGGCCCGTGGGGCCGAGTGGCGGCGGGCGGAGGGGCTGGACGGGATCACCGTCACCGGGAAGTCCGCCGAGGTGCGGGTCTTCCCGCCGGTACCGCTCGACGGGTGGCCGAAGGACCTGGCCCGGCTGCAGGTGTCCGGCACCGACCTCGACGATCCGGAGGCACCGGCGGAGGCCGACACCGCGCAGCCCGTGCTGTGGCTGAACCCGGAGCTGGACATGTCCGCGGGCAAGGCGATGGCCCAGGTGGGCCACGGCGCCCAACTCGCCTGGTGGGAACTGTCGGACGAGGAACGCGCGGCGTGGCGGGACGCCGGGTTCCCCCTGGCGGTACGGACCGCCGAGCGGGGGCGCTGGGCCGAACTGACCGGCGGCGGGCTGCCGTTGGTGCGGGACGCCGGGTTCACCGAGATCGCGCCCGGCTCGTGCACCGTCGTCGCCGATCATCCGGCCTTGCGATGACACGGCTGGACGGGCGGGTCGAGCGGGGGAACCGGACGCGGCGGTCGGTGCTGGCGCGGACCGTGGAGATCGCTTCCGTGGAGGGGCTGGAGGCGCTGTCCGTCGGGCGGTTGGCGACGGAGCTGGGGCTCAGCAAGAGCGGGGTGTTCGCGCTCTTCGGGTCGAAGGAGGAGCTGCAGCTCGCCACGGTCCGGGAGGCGGGACGGATCTTCGCCGAGCGGGTGGTCCGGGTGGCCGAGGAGCAGCCCGCGGGGGTCGGACGGGTGTGGCGGCTGTGCGAGGCATGGCTGGAGTACTCGCGTGGCCGCGTCTTTCCGGGCGGGTGCTTCTTCTACGAGGTGATCGCCGAGTTCGACGCCCGCTCGGGGCCCGTGCACGAGGCGGTGGCGCGGGCGCAGCGGGACTGGACGGCGTACGTGGAGCGCACGGTCGCCGGCGCCCGGGACGCCGGCGAGCTGCGCGAGGACACCGATGTGCCGCAACTCGCCTTCGAGCTGGTGGCGTTGATGGAGACCGCGAACGGGATCGCGGTACTGCGGGCCGAGGAGACCGCCTATCGCCGGGCCCGGGTGGGGATCGCGGCGCGGCTGAGGGCGGCGGCCGTCGCGCCGGGGAAGATTCCGGAAGCCGACGGTGAAAACAAGTAGCACGACCGTTCGCTTGGTTTTAGGCTCGGCTCATGACTGTCACCGGAGCGGACATCGTCGAGCTGGACCGGATCGCCGTGCGCGAGGCGGTCCGGGTGGTGGATCTGGCGGGGGACGCGGACTGGGGGCGGGACACCCCGTGCGCGGGCTGGACCCTGCGGCGGCTCGTGGCGCACATGGCCGCGCAGCACCACGGGTTCGCGGCCGCCGCGCGGGGTGCGGGGCAGGAGGCCGAGCGCCGGCGGGAGCCGGCGGACATGGACGATCCGGCGGGAGCGCACCGGGCGGCCGCGGCGGACGTGCTCGGCGCGTTCGGCGAACCGGGCGTGGAGCAGCGGGAGTTCGTGCTTCCCGAGCTCGGCGGAAGCTTCCCCGGACGGATCGCGGTCGGCTTCCACTTCGTCGACTACGTGGTGCACGCCTGGGATGTCGCGGCCGCGCTCGGCGCGGCCGTGGAACTGCCCGACGAGGTGCTCGGCGCCGCGCTCGCCGTCGCCCGGCGCGTGCCCACCGATCCGGCGCGACGAGGACCGGGGTTCGCGTTCGCGCCGGTGGTCCGGGGGCCGGAGGGAGCGGGGCCGCTGGAGGAGACGCTGCGGTTGCTGGGGCGGACGCCGGAGGTGTGGACGAAACGGGACTGAGCGGCCGTATCGCTTTACCAGTCGTTTAGTTATTTGGCCGTCGCTTGAACAACCGGGGCCACCCCCGCGTACCTCCTGTCACCGGCGCCCGGTCAACTTCCCCGCGCCGTGGACCAGTTGGTTTCACCCGGGAGGGACCTTTGCAGCGCATGCGGATCAATGGCACGGCCTTCCTCGTCGCGGCCCTCGTCGCCACCGTCGGAGCGATCGCGTTCCCCGTGTGGTCGTACGCCGACCGGTCGGGCACCGGTCAGGCGAACGTGGCGGCGGGGACCGTGAACACCCAGTGGGGCCCGCTCACCGCCGCCGACCGCGATCTGATCGTGCGGGTGCGGCTGGCCGGTCTGTGGGAGCTGCCGGCCGGGCAGCAGGCCCTGGAGCGCGCGCCGAGCCAGGCCATCAAGGAGGCCGGCGACCATCTCATCGTCGGCCACACCGACCTCGACAAGCGGGTCCGGATCGTCGCGGCCCAGCTGGGCGTCGCCCTGCCGAACCAGCCGAACGAACAGCAGCAGGGCTGGCTGCAGGAGATGTCGGCGGCGAGCGGCGCGGAGTACGAGTACAAGTTCGTGAACCTGCTGCGGTCCGCTCACGGCAAGATCTTCCCGGCGATCGGCACGGTCCGGAACACCACCCGCAACACCCTCGTACGGCAGCTGGCCTCGGACGCCAACCAGACCGTGCTCGACCACATCACGATCCTGGAGAAGACCGGCAAGGTCGACTTCGACGCCATCGCCAACGACGCGGTGGCCGGGACGACCGCCAGCCCGACGGGACCCGCGGCCCCCGTGCCCGGCCAGGTCGCGCCCTCGGCGCCCGCCGCCGAGGGCGGCGCGAACCTGCCGACGACGTCCAGCCCCTCGCCGGGCGCGCCCGGCACGGTCAACACCGGGCGGCCGGACCCGGTGGACACGGCGGGCGTCCTCGGGTGAGCCGGGCGGGACGCGAGGAACCTCAAATGTTGCTCTGAAGGTGTGGGGCGCGCGGTTCGGGGCGGGATGCCGGGGCCATACCCCCGTCACGTTCTTCGGGGAGACGGCAGGGAGGGGACGACCATGGAGCGACTGGGCACGGGCATCGGGTGGCGGCCGGAGATCGCCGACGCCGTGGAGCGGATGCCGGGCATCGACTGGGTCGAGGTCGTGGCCGAGAACATGTGCCCGGGGCACCTCCCGGAAGCGCTCCAGCGGCTGCGGGAGCGTGGCGTGACGGTGGTCCCGCACGGTGTCTCCCTCGGCCTGGGCGGGGCCGACCGTCCCGACGCGGGCCGGCTGACCGCGCTCGCCGAGCGGGCGGAGGCGCTTCGGTCGCCGCTGGTCACGGAACACATCGCCTTCGTCCGGGCTGGCGGACCGCTCACGGCGTCCCCGTCGCTGGAGGCCGGGCATCTGCTGCCCGTCCCGCGCACCCGGGACGCCCTCGACGTGCTGTGCGAGAACGTCCGCGTCGCGCAGGACGCGCTGCCCGTGCCGCTCGCCGTGGAGAACATCGCCGCGCTGATCTGCTGGCCGGGCGAGGAGATGACGGAGGGGCAGTTCCTCTACGACCTCGTCGACCGGACCGGGGTGCGGCTCCTCATCGACGTGGCCAACCTGCACACCAACCAGGTCAACCGGGGCGAGGACCCGGCCAAGGCCCTCGCCGAGCTCCCCGTGGAGGCCATCGCGTACGTCCACGTCGCGGGCGGCTTCGAACGCGACGGGGTCTGGCACGACAGCCACGCCCACCCGGTGCCGGAGGCGGTCCTGGACGTCCTGACCGACCTCGCGTCCCGGGTGCGCCCGGCGGGCGTGCTGCTGGAGCGGGACGAGAACTTCCCCGAGCCGGGAGTGCTGGAGGGGGAGCTGGCCGCGATCCGGGCGGCCGTGGAGAAAGGACGGGCGGCGGGCGGCGAGCCGGCGCGGGCGGTGCGAAGGGAGGTGGCGGCGACCGCGGCGGGCACCGGGACAGTGACAGCGGCAACCACCGAGGAACCCCCGACCGCCGCCCCCTCCCCCGTTGCCGCCGCTCCGACTCCGCCTCCCGCCGCCCCCTCGGGTGGCGCCGACGGCGCCCGGCAGCGGCTCGCGCTCGCTCAGGCCGCGCTGCTGTCCGCGCTCGTCGCCGGGACGCCCGTGCCCGAGGGGTTCGACCGGGGGCGGCTCGGGGTGCAGGCGCGGGCGCTTGCCGGGAAGCGGGCCGATGTGGTGGGGAAGGTCGCGCCCGAGTTGCCGGGGATTCTCGGCGAGGCGTACCGGGCGGCATTTCTCGCGTACGCGCACGGCCACCCCATGACCGGCGGCTACCGCCGGGACGCGTTGGACTTCGCCGAGCATCTGCTGCTGTCGGGGCGGCTCGCGGAGGGGCGGGTGCAGCGGGAGCTGCGCGGCTGGTGGCTGGAGCGGTCGGGGCCGGTGCCGCCCCGGTCCGGGCGGGGGCGGGTGGCCCGGGTGGCGCGGCGGGTGCTGTCGCACCGCTGAGCGGCGAGTGTGGGATACGCCTCCTCGCGGCATCGGTGCCCGCACCACGCAGTAACATGCCAGTCCCGCACTCACAACCGACCAGCGTGCGGTGCCGCAGGCAGGAGGCACCATGCGACCGAGACCCCCCATCAAGGGCCGGGGCATCGTCAGTGGAACCGGCGTCATCGTCACCGGTCTGCTCGCGACCCTGCTCGCACTGATCTTCCCGATCTGGTCCTACGCCGACCGGTCGGGAACCGGTGTGAGCGTGCTGAACGCCCAGACCGTCGCCACCAACTACGGCCCCCTGTCGGGCCTCGACCGCGACTTCCTCACCAGGGTCCGCCAGGCCGGCCTGTGGGAACTGCCCGCCGGCCAGGAGGCCGAGCAGAAGGGCACCACCCAGGCCGTACGGACGGCGGGGCAGCACCTCGTCCAGGGCCACACCTTCCTCGACCAGCGGGTCCGGGACGTCGCCGCCAAGCTCGGCATCGAGCTGCCCAACGAGCCCACCGGCCAGCAGCGGCAGTGGCTCACCACCCTGAACGGGGCGCAGGGCGTGGAGTACGACCACGACTTCGTGAACATCGCGCGGCTGGCGCACGGCAAGGTGTTCTCGCTGGTCGCCCAGGTCCGCGCGACCACCCGTAACTCGCTGGTGCGCGCCCTCGCGGACGACGCCAACACGACCGTGCTGGACCACATCAGGGTCCTGGAGGCGACGGGCGACGTCGACTGGGACGCCCTGGCACGGAACATGGCCGCCGCGAGCACTCCCCCGCTGGTCAACTCCCCCGCCCCGCCCGGCCCCACGACGGACCCGAGCCCGGCCGTCCCGGTCGCCCCCACGCCGTCCGCGACCTACTCGCTGCCGCCGGCCGCCTCCAGCCCGCCTCCGCAGTAGTCCCGTTCAGGACAAGCGGAACGTCACAGGCAGACAACGCTCCGTCCGGATTGTGAACAAGGCATGGCGCCCGAGAGGGCCTTTGGCATAGAAACGCGGCATGTTCTGGGTCCTCCTCCTGCTGCTGGCCTGGGCCGTCGCCGGCACGGCGTGTACGCGGCTGTGCCTGGCCGCCGTACGCGCGGCGGCCGTCGACACGGACCCGGTCCAGCGTGAGCTGACGCTCTACGAGGCCGCGTTCCTCTCCGGCGGTCCGCGCCGGGTCGCCGATCTGACCATGGTCTCCATGGCCCGGCAGCGCCGGCTGCTGCTCGCCCACACCGGCTGGGCGACGGTGGTCGACCCGCGGGGACGGGACGAGATCGAGCAATCGGTCATCGGAGCCATCGGGCCCGAGGGGCAGAACCGCATCGCCCCGGTCCGTGCCGCGGCGGCCGCCGCGGACGCGGTGGGCAGCCTGGGCGACCGTCTCGTCCGCGCGGGACTGGCCGTGCCGGCCGGCGCCCGGACCACCGTCGCGGCCGCGGTGCGCCAGGTGCGGCTCGCCGTGCCGGCGGTCCTGGCCCTGGGCGCGACCGCGCTGCTGGCCCCGGCCCAGCCGGCCATGTCGCGGGGTCTGGTCGCCCTGTGGTTCGCGCTGCCGCTCGCCCTGAGCCTGAGCTGTCTGGCCATAGCCCGCGTCGAGGCGCATCCCTACTCCCGCTGGGCCTCCCCGGCCGGTCAGCGCCTGCTGGGCACCCTGGCCCGGCGCCCCTCGGACGGCGACGACCGAACGTACCTCACCTGTGTCGCCGTCCGCGGAGTCCACGCGGTCGGCGAACCGGACCTGCGCGCCGCCTTCGCACATCGCGACCGGGTCTAGGGCTGCCCCAGGACGGTCTTTCGGGTGTGAGCCGTGTGCCGGGGGCGCACGGGGGGCATTGGGGCGACACCGCCGGACGGTGCTTGCCTTCGGCGGGGGGCGAACGAGACTTCCCTTTTGTCGCCGCCGTGCACCGAAGGGATACTCGATGAGAGCAGCCGCCCTCTACTCGGCCGCCGGATCCTTGCTCCTGACCGCCCTCGCCACGGCCCCGGCCGACGGCGCCCCCGGTACCCCGGGCACGGCCGAGCTGCGCGGCACGGCGGTGGCCGCCGCGCGGGCCCGGGCCGCCGGTGTCGACTTCGGCGCGTGCTCGAACGCGCAGGACATGCCGGGCAGCCTGGAGTGCGGCACGGTCTCCGTCCCGCTGGATTACGCGGACCCGGGCGGGCGGCAGATCAAGCTGACCGTCAGCCGGGTGCGGGCCACACACCGCGACCCGCACAACAGCAAGCGCCGGGTGCCCGGGCAGGGCGCCCTGGTCTACAACCCCGGCGGGCCCGGCGGCGACGGACTGTACTTCCCGCTCGTCGGCCTGCTGCCGCCGTGGAAGGGCATCGCCGGCGCCTACGACCTCGTCGGCTACTCCCCGCGCGGCGTGGGCCGTTCGGCGCCCCTGTCCTGCGGGGACCCCAAGCGCTTCTTCAAGGGGCCGTCCCTGGCGCCGACGCACCCCTCGCAGTCGTACAAGAGGGAACGCGTCGCGCGGGCCAAGGCGTACGCGCGCGGGTGCGCGCGGCGGGCCGGTACGGCGCTCGGCCACTACACCTCGCTCGACAACGCCCGCGACCTGGACGTGCTGCGGGCGGCGCTGGGCGAGGAACGGCTGACGTTCATGGGGTCGTCGTACGGCACCTACCTGGGCGCGCTGTACGCCACGCTGTTCCCCTCCCATGTGCGCCGGATGGTGTTCGACGCGGCGGTGAACCCCGATCCGGAGCAGGTCTGGTACCGCAACAACCTCGACCAGTCGGCCGCGTTCGAGGAGCGCTGGGCGGACTTCCGGGAGTGGATCGCCGAGCACGACGACGTGTACGGGCTCGGCGGCACGGCCGAGGCGGTGCGGCTCAGCTACGACCGGGCGAGCGCGCGGCTGGCGGCCGAACCGGCGGGCGGCAAGGTGGGGCCGGGGCAGCTGCAGGGCGCGTTCCTGACGGCGGGCTACTACGACGACTTCTGGCCGCAGCGGGCCGAGGCGCTGTCGCGGTACCTGAAGGGCGACCCGAAACCGCTGATCGAGCAGGCGTCCCCGGTGGTGGAGGCGGCGGCCGAGGTGGAGAACACCAACGCGGTCTACACGGCCGTGGAGTGCAACGACGCGCCCTGGCCGACGGACTTCCGGGTCTGGGACCGGGACAATACACGGCTCGCGCGGGTGGCGCCGTTCGAGACGTGGGACAACGTGTGGACCAACCTGCCCTGCGCGTACTGGCCCGCGCCGCGGCAGCGGCCGGTCGATGTGCGGACGGGTCCCGGTGAGGTGCCGGCGACGCTGATCCTGGCCGCGGAGCGGGACGCGGCGGCGCCCTACCAGGGGGCGCTGGAGTTGCAGCGGAGGCTGTCGGGGGCGGTGCTGGTGACGGAGCGGGACGCGGGGACGCACGGCATCGCGGGCGGACCGAACCGGTGCGTCAACGCCTATCTGGACGCCTACCTGCTTCAGGGGCGGCTGCCGCGACGGCACGCGGCCTGCGCCCCGCACGCCGCCCCCGAGCCGACGAGGCCGGACAGCCGCTCCGCGACGGCCCGGCCCGCGGTGGGACGCTGATCAGGCGAGGCCGGCGATCAGCTCGGCGACGTCCTTGCGGCGGCCCGTGTAGAACGGGATCTCCTCGCGGACGTGCCGGCGGGCCTCGGAGCCGCGCAGGTGGCGCATGAGGTCGACGATGCGGTGCAGCTCGTCGGCCTCGAAGGCGAGGATCCACTCGTAGTCGCCGAGGGAGAACGACGCGACCGTGTTGGCGCGGACGTCGGGGAAGCCGCGGGCCATCTTGCCGTGGTCGGCGAGCATACGGCGGCGGTCCTCGTCCGGCAGCAGGTACCAGTCGTAGGAGCGCACGAAGGGGTAGACGCTGACGTAGTTGCGGGGCGTCTCGTCGGCGAGGAACGCGGGGATGTGCGAGCGGTTGAACTCGGCGGGGCGGTGCAGCGCCATGTTCGACCAGACCGGCTCCAGGGCGCGGCCCAGCCTGGTGCGGCGGAAGAGGTTGTACGCCTCCTGCAGCTGGTCGCTGGTCTCCGCGTGCCACCAGATCATGAGGTCGGCGTCGGCGCGCAGCCCCGAGACGTCGTAGGTGCCGCGGACGGTCACGTCCTTGGCGGCGAGCTGGTCGAACAGCTCCTGGACCTCGTCGGCGTAGCCCGCGCGGTCCTCGGGCAGCACGTCCTTCAACTTGAAGACGGACCACAGGGTGTAGCGGATGACCTCGTTGAGGTCCTTGGCCAGCTTGCCCTTGTTGGGGATCCTGGCGGCCTCGGTGGTGGGGGCGTCGTCACTCATGTCCCTCATTCTCCTGCTCCGCCGTGCAGCGACTGCACCGGGTTGGCGGTGAGCTGCTGCACACCGGTGAGGTCGCCTTCCAGCTGATCCACGGCCGCGTACGCACTGGCGACGCAGGCCGGGATGCCGACGCCGTCGTACTGCGCGCCGCAGACGGCGAGGCCGGGGAGCTTGGCGATGTGCTCGCGGATGCGGGCCACGCGCGCGTGGTGGCCGACGGGGTACTGGGGCAGGCCGTCGGTCCAGCGGGTGACGCGGGTTTCGAGCGGGGTGGCGTCCAGGCCGGTGGCGGCCCTGAGGTCGTGGCGGGAGACGTCCACCAGACCGGCGTCGTCGCGCTGAAGGATCTCCGTCTCCCCGTACCGGCCGACGGAGGTGCGCAGGACCAGGACGTCCGGGTCCTCCTCGGCGATCCAGCCCCACTTCTGGGAGGCGAAGGTGGACGCCTTGATGGTGCGGCCGTCGACCGGCGGCACGAGGAAGCCGCTGCTGCCTGCCGGGAGGGCGGTGTCTGAGCGGCGGTAGGCCAGGGTGACCAGGGCCATGGAGGCGTACTCGACGGCGGCCAGCTCGGCGGCGGCCTCGGGGGCCTCGCCGCGCAGCAGGCCGGCCGCGGCCGGGGCGGGGACGGCGACGATCACGGCGTCGGCGTGCAGGACGCGGTCGCCCGCGACCACCCGCCAGCCGCCGGACGCGTCACGGCGCAGCTCCGTCACCGGGGCACCGGTGACGATCTCGCCGCCCCGCGCGCGCACCGACTCGGCGACGGCGAGCGGGAGGGATCCGATACCGCCCTCGATGCCCATGAACACGGGCCCGGCCTGCTGACCGGCCGCCGCCTTCGCCTGGATCTCGCGGACGCCCTCGGTCAGCGAGGTGTGCGTCCGCGCGACCTGGAAGAGCTGCGGCACCGCCGAGCGCATCGAGATGCGGTACGCGTCGCCCGCGTACACACCGCCCAGCAGCGGCTCCACGAGACGGTCGACGACCTCGCGGCCGAGCCGCGCCGCCACGAACTCCCCGACGGCCACGTCGTCGCCGACCTCTGTGCGCGGCAGGTCGGCGTCGCGCCCGATGCGGGCCAGGCCCTCGTCGGAGAGGACGCCCGCGAGCGAGTCCGCGGTGCCCGGTACGCCCATCACATGGCCCTTGGGCATGGGGCGCAGGGCGCCGCGGGTCCACAGCGAGGCCGACGCGGTGACCGGTGGCTGGAGGCGGTCCGTGAGCCCCACCTCGCCGGCCAGCCCGACCGCCTCCGGTCTGCGGGCCAGCATCGACTCGGCGCCGAGGTCGACGCGCACACCGGCGATCTCCCCGGGCAGCAGCTTGCCGCCGACGCGGTCCGACGCCTCCAGCACCGTCACACCGGCGCCCCGCCGCAGCAGCCGGTGGGCCGCGGCCAGTCCGGCGACACCGGCTCCGACGACGACCACCCGGGTGCCGGCACGTGATCCGTTCATGGCTCCACTGTCTCAGACGCAACTGACAGTCGTGCCAGGGCCCATGTGGCCCCACCGAGTCCCGACCGTGACCGCATCGGGACCACCGGAGCCCAACGTCCCGCGCCCTTCCGGCGTCGAAGGAGCGTCAGTCGTCACGACCCTCGGGGGGGTACACCCACATGCGCGCACGACGTTCCGTACGACCTGTCCAGGCCCTGGCCGGACTCCTGCTGGCCGCGGCACTCGCCCTGACCGGATGCAGTTCCGCGAGCGACTCGGGCAGCTCCGCCTCCGACAAGGGTGCCGCCGCCCGGGGCGACGCGAAGGCGGCCGCTCCGGGCGGCGCGAAGGACGCGGGCGGGGCGGAGGCGACGAGCGGCACCAGGCCCCGGGCGCCGAAGCTCACCGCGAGCAGCATCATCCGCACCGCCTCCCTGACCGTCCAGGTCAAGGACGTACCGAAGGCCCTCGACAGGGCGCGGACCACCACCGAGAGCGCGGGCGGCTACGTCGGCGACGAGACCACCAGCCGGGACCCGGAGGGCCGCGAGCACACACGTGTGGTGCTGCGGGTGCCCGTGGACCGCTACGACCAGGTGCTCGCCGACCTCCAGGGCACGGGCAAGCTGATCGACCGGACGGCGAAGGCCGAGGACGTCACCGACCAGGTCGTCGACGTCGACAGCCGCGTGAAGTCGCAGCGGGTCAGCGTCGCCCGGGTCCGCGAGCTGATGGACCGGGCCACCAGGCTGAGCGATGTCGTCGCCCTGGAAGGCGAGTTGAGCAGCCGGGAGGCCGATCTGGAGGCGCTGCTGGCCCAGCAGGCGTCGCTGAAGGACCGCACGAGCATGGCCACCATCACGCTGTCCCTGTCCGAGACGCCGGTGAAGGCGGCCGCGAAGGACGACGACCCCGGCTTCCTGGACGCGCTGGCGGGCGGCTGGCACGCCTTCGTGACGATGCTGCGGTGGCTGGCGGTGGCCTTCGGCGCGGTGCTGCCGTTCGCCGCGGTGGCCGTCCTGCTCGCCCTGGCCTGGCTGCGGCTGGTGCGGCCCCGGCTCCCGCACCGCCCGGCCACCGCACCCACGACGAGCGCCCTCGGCCCACTTCCGACGACCCGTCCGGCCCCGGAGGCCACAAGTCCGCGCGAGGAGGGCCGACAGGACTGAAATTCCCTGCGCCCGTAGCGGTGGCCTTCGGCGCGGTGCTGCCGTTCGCCGCGGTGGCCGTCCTGCTCGCCCTGGCCTGGCTGCGGCTGGTGCGGCCCCGGCTCCCGCACCGC
>NZ_JBEXXQ010000018.1:0-52527 GCF_040630525.1 Streptomyces sp. NPDC005799 | reverse complement strand
CCCGGCCACCGCACCCACGACGAGCGCCCTCGGCCCACTGCCGACGACCCGTCCGGCCCCGGAGGCCACAAGTCCGCGCGAGGAGGGCCGACAGGACTGAAATGCCCTGCGCCCGTAGCGTGTTCGCATGAGCATGAGCGCTGCGCGGGAACGACTGGTGGTGATCGGCGGTGACGCCGCGGGGATGTCCGCGGCGTCGCAGGCACGCCGGCTGAGGGGCCCGGACGAGCTGGAGATCGTGGCGTTCGAACGCGGCCACTTCACCTCCTACTCGGCGTGCGGCATCCCGTACTGGGTGGGCGGCGACGTCGCCGAGCGGGACCAGCTGATCGCCCGCACGCCGGAGGAGCACCGCGCGCGGGACATCGATCTGCGGGTCCGGACGGAGGTCACGGAGATCGACGTGGCGGGCGGCCGGGTACGCGCGCGTGACGTCGATTCCGGCGCCGAGTCCTGGACGTCGTACGACAAGCTCGTGATCGCGACCGGCGCCCGCCCGATCCGCCCGGACATGCCGGGCGCCGACGCCCCGGGCGTCCACGGGGTGCAGACCCTGGACGACGGCCAGGCCCTGCTGGACTCGCTGGCACGCACGCGTGGCCGTCGAGCGGTCGTGATCGGTGCGGGCTACATCGGCGTGGAGATGGCCGAGGCCCTCATCAACCGCGACTACGAGGTCACGGTCGTCAACCGCGGCAGCGAGCCCATGTCGACCCTCGACGCGGACATGGGCCGCCTGGTGCACGAGGCCATGGAGGGCCTCGGCATCACGATGGTGAACGACGCCGCCGTCACCAAGATCCTCACCGACGGGGACGGCCGGGTCCGCGCGGTCGCCACCGAGGACGCCGAGTACCCGGCGGACGTGGTGGTCCTGGGCATCGGCGTCCGCCCCGAGACAGCCCTCGCGGAGGCGGCCGGCCTCCCCCTCGGCGCCCACCACGGCCTGCTCACCGACCTCGCGATGCGGGTGCGCGGCCACGAGAACATCTGGGCCGGCGGCGACTGCGTCGAGGTCCTGGACCTGGTCTCCGGCCAGGAACGCCACATCGCCCTCGGCACCCACGCCAACAAGCACGGCCAGGTCATCGGGACCAACGCCGGCGGCGGCTACGCGACGTTCCCCGGAGTGGTCGGCACCGCGGTCAGCAAGGTCTGCGACCTGGAGATCGCCCGCACGGGCCTGCGCGAGAAGGACGCGCGCAGGGTGGGGCTGGAATTCGAGGCGGTCACCATCGAGTCCACGAGCCGCGCGGGTTACTACCCCGGTGCCTCCCCCATGACGGTCAAGATGCTCGCCGAACGCAGAACCGGACGGCTGCTCGGCGTGCAGATCGTGGGCCGGGAGGGCGCGGCGAAGCGGGTCGACATCGCCGCGGTGGCCCTCACGGCCGGAATGACGGTGGAACAGATGACGTCCCTGGACCTGGGCTACGCCCCACCCTTCAGCCCCGTATGGGACCCGGTACTGGTAGCTGCGCGCAAGGCTTCAAAAGCGGTCCAGCAACGCCGGTAAGGGGCGCGGGGCTGTATCGATGTGCGGCTCCGCCGCGGGGGCGCGAACAACCCCCACGGCCCGCACCCGGCAACGCACCCGCACCCCTACGGCGCCCCCCTCACGCGCTCCCGTTGATCCGCTCGATCGCCTGCCGCGCCTGCTCCGCCGGAGGCCGCGGCGGCAGTGACGACACCGAGGCCGTCGTCATCGCCACCGGTTGCTCCCCGGCGGGTTTCGCGTGCGCCGCCGCCGGTCGTGCGGAGCGCAGCCGGTGGCTCACCGCTTCGTCGAGGGTGACCGGCCGCTGCATCTGGGACGCGAGCCGCCCGGCCTCCTGGCCGAGCCTGGCCACGTCTTCCCACGGCAGCCTCACCACCAGGGATATCTCGGCCTCACCGTCGGGAAGAGCATGCATCGAGGGAGTAACTCGGTCGTTCATCGCCTGTTCCTCACGTCGTCCCCGCGGCCCGCCTTCCCCGCGCCGCGGGCGGTTGACGAGTCATACGGACACGCGCGGGCCCACGTTCACCGATTCACCCCGCTCATCGGGGGCACTAATCCCTTGTGGTCATCCCCGTTCATGACGTGAACCCGGTCCGCCGTACCCCCTGGGTGACGTACGCGCTCATCGCCGCCAACGTCTTCGTGTTCCTGTCCACCCCCGGCATCGCCGGTTCGGTGGCGGGGGGCAGCGACCTGTCGCAGACGTGCCATCTGCAGGCGTTCCTGGAGCATTACGCCGCGGTGCCACGGGAGTTGATCCACCATCAGATGCCCCAGCTGGTGCCGACGGGCGGGGTGCGCGGCGGGGGCTGTCTGCTGGCCCCGCCGGGTTACGACAAGTCGCCCCCGCTGTCGGTCCTGACGGCGATGTTCCTGCACGGCAGCTGGCTGCACCTGCTGGGCAACATGCTGTTCCTGCTGATCTTCGGCAACAACGTCGAGGACCGCATGGGCCACATCCGCTTCGCCCTGTTCTACGTCGTCTGCGGCTACGCGGCCGGTTACGGCTTCGCCCTGCTCAACGCCGATTCCGGCGACCCCCTGATCGGCGCCTCGGGAGCCATCGCGGGCGTGCTCGGCGCCTATCTGGTGCTGTATCCGAAGGCCAGGGTGTGGGTCCTCGTACCGTTCCTGATCTTCCTGCCGCTCCGGCTGCCGGCCTGGCTGGTGCTGGGCTTCTGGTTCGTGCTGCAGGCCTTCTACTCGGCCGGCGAGGGCGTCTCCGCCGCGGGCACGGTGGCGTACGCGGCGCATGTCGTGGGCTTCATCGCCGGCATGCTGCTCGCCTGGCCACTGAAGCCGGGCACTCCCCCGCCGCCGGAACCGCGCGGCCTGCTGTTCGGCAGGAGGGCGCAGCCCCGGCACACCTGGTGAGCTGCGGAGCGGATCAGCGCGCGGTCTGGGTGTGGACGTACTCCGTGAGGCGGGTCAGCGCGTCGGGGTCGATGGACGGCATGACGCCATGGCCCAGGTTGAAGACGTGGCCCTCCAGGCCGGCGGCCGCGTCGAGGACCTCGCGGGTCTTCTCCTCGACCGTCTCCGTGGGGGCGAACAGCACCGTCGGGTCGAGGTTGCCCTGCAGCGCCTTGCCGGGGCCGATGCGGCGGGCGGCCTCGTCCAGCGGGACGCGCCAGTCGACGCCGACGACGTCCGCGCCCGCCTCGCCCATGAGCCTCAGCAGCTCGCCGCTGCCGACGCCGAAGTGGATGCGCGGGACGCCGTACCCGGCGACGGCCTCGAAGACCTTCGCGGAGGCGGGCATCACCGACCGCTTGTACTCGGCGGGGGCCAGCGCGCCGACCCAGGAGTCGAAGAGCTGGACGGCCGAGGCGCCGGCCTCGATCTGCACCTTCAGGAAGGCGGCCGTGATGTCGGCGAGACGGTCGAGCAGGTCGGCCCAGAGTCCGGGGTCGCCGTACATCATCGCCTTGGCGTTCTCGTACGTGCGCGACGGACCGCCCTCGACGAGGTAGCTCGCGAGGGTGAAAGGCGCGCCGGCGAAGCCGATGAGCGGGGTGGCGCCGAGCTCGCGGGTGAGCAGGCCGATCGCCTCGGTGACGTAGGAGACGTCCTCGGGGGTCAGGTCGCGGAGCTGGGCGAGGTCCGCGCGGGTGCGGATCGGGTGGGCGACGACCGGGCCGACGCCCGGCTTGATGTCGAGGTCGACGCCGATGGCCTTGAGCGGGACGACGATGTCGCTGAAGTAGATCGCCGCGTCCACGTTGTGGCGGCGGACCGGCTGCAGGGTGATCTCGGTGACCAGCTCGGGGCGCATACAGGACTCGAGCATGGGGACGCCCTCGCGCACCTTGCGGTACTCCGGGAGCGAGCGCCCCGCCTGGCGCATGAACCACACCGGGGTGTGGGGCACGGGCTCCCGGCGGCAGGCCTTGAGAAAGGCGGAGTCGTGCGTGGGGGACGGCTGCTGGGTCTCGTTGGCGCTCACGGGGCAAGTCTGACATGACGCCGACGGGGCTCCCGCCCCGCACGGGGTTACAGCCATGTACACCCGATCCCGGGTGTCTAGGCCCGCACCACGCCCCTGTTCCCCTTAATCTTCCGCCATGGCTGCGGCTCAGGAACGACTGTCGGACGGCGCTGGCGGAATGGATGACGGCAAGGAGGGGGACGGGGACGGGAGCGGGGCTGCTCCGCCGGCTTTCCTCGCGGCGGTGCAGGCCCTGCGCGGCAGCCGGCTGCGCCCGCAGATCGAGGTGGAGCCGACCCGCGCCCCGCAGCGGCTCGCGCCCCACGCGTACGCGCTGGAGGCGGCCGTCGTCGACGGCGAGCAGGACCTGGCCGACGGGCGTCTGGTGCTGCTGCACGACCCGTCCGGGCACGACGCCTGGCGGGGCACCTTCCGGCTGGTGACGCTGGTGCGCGCGGAGCTGGAGCCGGAGATGGCCGCCGATCCGCTGCTGCCGGACGTGTGCTGGTCCTGGCTGACCGGCGCGCTGACCGCGCGCGGGCTGTCGTACGGCGAACCCAGCGGCACCGTGACGCGCGCGAGTTCGCACTACTTCGGCGGGCTGTCGGAGCGCCCCGCGGCCTCGCAGATCGAGATCCGTGCCTCCTGGACGCCCCGCGAGGGGCTGGGCGGGGTCCCGGACACGGCTGCCCATCTGGCGGCCTGGTGCGATCTGCTGGCCCAGGTCGCCGGGCTGCCGCCGGCCGGGCCGGGTGACGCGTCGGTGGTGACGTTGCCGCAGCGGCGGGGGCCGCAGTCACGCTGACACGCCTTTTTTGGGCATCACTTTGTCGATACGGCCACTTTCAATCACGAATCGACCCTCGAACGAACCATTCATTCACCGAACGATCGACCGTGTGTCCGAATTGCACAGATTGTTACTCACTAAATCGTGATCTTTCCCTAAAGGACCCCGGGTTCGCTGCCGAAGACGACTGTGACCTTGAAAGCCGTCCCGCACCCCAGGAGGCCTGGTGTCCGTTCTCCTCGAGCAGCCCGCAAGCCTGGTCGCCTACCGCCCGAACAAGCCGACCGCCATGGTGGTCGTGGCCGACCCGCGCGTCCGCTCCACCGTCACCCGCCACCTGTGGGCGCTCGGTGTGCGCGACGTCATCGAGGCCTCGTCCATCGCGGAGGCTCGTCCCCGCATCGGCAACCCCCGCGACATCTGCGTCGCCGACGTCCATCTGCCCGACGGCTCGGGCCTCACCATCCTCTCCGAGACCCGCGCCGCGGGCTGGCCCAACGGCCTGGCCCTCTCCGCCGCCGACGACATCGGCGCCGTGCGCAACGCCCTCGCGGGCGGCGTCAAGGGCTACGTCGTCACCGGTACCCGCACCAACGTCGGGCTCCCCACCCGGCCCGGTGCCGCCCCCATCGGATCCGCCGCCGCCCGTATGCACCGCCGCCCCCCGGGTGCCCCGAGCCACCCGGGCGGCTACCGCGAGCTCTCCGGCCGTGAGGTCGAGGTGCTGAGACTGGTCGCGGAGGGCCAGTCGAACAAGGCGATCGGCGTCTCCATGGGCCTGTCCGCGCTCACCGTCAAGAGCCACCTCGCCCGTATCGCCCGCAAACTCGGCACCGGTGACCGCGCCGGGATGGTGGCCGTTGCCCTGCGCACCGGCATCATCCACTGAGTCGGGCGGGCCTCGGTGTCCATATCCGTGAACCAGGGCTTTCGTCGAACTGACTGGTTTGCGACCCTCAGGCGCCTGCCGACGGAACGTTCCATCGGCAGGCGCCGTCCATCCACAGATACCCTTGACATGTGACCGACGCCCAAGAAACCGCAGCAGACACATCACTGCGAACCACCGGAGGCGCCCCTCCGGACGACGGCGGATCTTCTGACACCGGGGCGCCGATCCCTCTGCTGGAACCGCGCGAGGGCATTCCGCCCGTGATCGCCGACGCCGAGTCGCTGGCGCGGACGATCGCCGCGTTCGCCGCCGGTTCCGGCCCGGTCGCCGTCGACGCCGAACGCGCGTCCGGCTACCGCTACGGCCAGAAGGCCTATCTGGTGCAGCTGCGCCGCGCGGGCGCGGGCACCGCGCTGATCGATCCCGTTGCCTGTCCGGATCTGTCCGGGCTCGGTGAGGCGCTGTCCGGCGTCGAGTGGGTCCTGCACGCGGCCACCCAGGACCTGCCCTGTCTGCGCGAGATAGGCATGGTGCCGACGCGGCTGTTCGACACCGAGCTGGCGGGGCGGCTCGCCGGGTTCCCGCGGGTCGGCCTGGGCGCGATGGTCGAGGGCGTCCTCGGCTTCGTACTGGAGAAGGGGCACTCCGCGGTCGACTGGTCCACCCGGCCGCTGCCCGAGCCGTGGCTGAGGTACGCGGCGCTGGACGTCGAGCTTCTGGTCGATCTGCGCGACGCGCTGGAGAAGGAGCTGGACCGGCAGGGCAAGCTGGAGTGGGCGCGGCAGGAGTTCGACGCGATCGCCGCCGCGCCGCCGGCCGAGCCGCGCAAGGACCCCTGGCGCCGGACGTCCGGGATGCACAAGGTCCGCCGGCGCCGCCAGCTGGCCGTGGTACGGGAGCTGTGGCAGACACGGGACCGGATCGCGCAGCGGCGGGACGTGTCGCCGGGCAAGGTGCTCAGCGACGCGGCCATCGTGGAGGCGGCGCTCGCCCTGCCGGCGAACGTGCAGGCGCTGGCCGTGTTGAACGGCTTCGGGCACCGGACGGGGCGGCGCCAGCTGGAGCAGTGGCAGGCCGCAGTCGACCGGGCGAAGGCCCTCACCGAGGCCCAGCTGCCGGCCCCCGGGCAGCCCGTGACCGGGCCGCCGCCCCCGCGGGCCTGGGCCGACAAGGACCCCGCGGCCGCGGCACGGCTGTCCGCCGCGCGGGCCGCGGTCTCGGCGCTGGCCGAGACCCTGACCATGCCGCAGGAGAACCTGATCACGCCGGACACCGTGCGGCGGGTCTGCTGGGAGCCGCCGGCGGTCGTGGACGCCGAGTCGGTGGCGGGCGCGCTGGCCGGGTACGGGGCGCGGCCCTGGCAGGTCGAGCAGGTGACGCCGGTCCTGGTGGCGGCGCTGTCCGCCGGGACCTGAGGTCGCTCATCGGCTCGCGCCCCGGGTGAAGCCGTTGTAGATGTACCGCTGCAGGCACAGGAAGACGACCAGGGTCGGCAGGACGACCAGGATCGCTCCCGCCGAGATCGTCTCCCAGTGGGCTCCGAGGGGGCCCTTGAAGCGGAACAGGGACGTCGAGATCACGCCAAGATCCTGCGAGGGCATGTAGAGGAAGAGGAAGGGCATGTAGAAGTCGTTTAACACGGCTGTCCCCTTCACGATCACCACGGTGGCGATCGCCGGCTTGAGCAGCGGGAAGACGATCCGGCGGTAGACGGTGAAGGCGTTCGCCCCGTCCAGGCGGGCCGCCTCGTCCAGGCTGACCGGGATCGAGCGGACGAACTGCACGAAGATGTAGAACGAGCGATGTCGGTGCCCATGTAGAGGGCGATCGGGGCCCAGCGGGTGTTGAACATCCCGAAGCTGTTGACGATCTGGAAGGCCGCCACCCGCGTGGTCACCCCGGGGACCAGGGCCGCGACCAGGAACGGTGCCACCACCAGCTTCTTGAAGCGGAAGGTGAAGCGGTCGACGGCGTGGGCGGTCATCGAGCCGACGAGGTCGGTCCCGCCGACCGAGACCACCAGGATGAAGGCCGTGTTGCCGAAGGCAGAGAGCACACGGCCGTCCTGGAACGCGGTGAGGTAGTTGTGGAAGTTGAGCGGGTCGTGGGGCAGGCTGAGCGCCCCGGTGCGTTCGAGGTCTCCCGCTCCGTCTTCAGGGACGTCAGGAAGACGACGACCAGGGGCAGCGGCACCACGACGCTCGCCCAGATCAGGGACACGTGGACCAGGTCCGGGCCACGGTTCGGCGGGTCAGGGGGTCAGGCCCCGCCGCACACGGGCGGCCCGTGGGGCGGGCGCCGGGGTGGCGGTGGGCGGGGGCCCCGCGGTGGCCGGTGCGGCCGTGCCGTGAGTGGTGTCCGTCATCACGACCCCACGGTCTTCTGCGCCGCGGCCCACTTCCTGCCGAGGCCGGCGAGGAAGTCGTCCAGGCACCGGCTCACTGACGTCCGTGTGGACCGATGACGCGACCGCCGTGACCGAGGCCGCGCGGTATCCGGCGGCGCTCGGGCACCGCCGGATCGCGCGGGTGGGGGGCGCTGCGGCGCTGGGGCACACCGCCATGCGTACGGCCGCGTTCGACGAGGCGGCGCGGGTGCTGGAGCTGGCCGGGGCCTGGCAGGTGACCACCGACTACTCCGGTGAGGCGGGGGCGCGGGCCACCCGGTCCCTGCTCACGGCCGCGCCGCCGGACCGGCCCACGGCGATCCTGTACGACAACGACATCATGGCGGTGGCGGGGCTCTCGGTGGCGGCCGAGATGGGGCTGCGGGTGCCGGACGGCGTGTCGCTGCCGGCGTGGGACGACTCGCAGCTGTGCCGGCTCGCCCATCCGACCCTGTCCGCCATGAGCCATGATGTGCACGGATTCGGCGCGGACGCGGCACGGACCCTGTTCGGGGTGATCACCGGCGAGGGCCCCGGGTCGTACCCCGTACCCACTCCGGTCCTCACTCCGAGAGGCTCCACGGCGCCTGCCCGGGTGTGACCTTCGCCGCTCCCGCCTGCAGGACTGTGCAGCTACGTTACTCATAAGTAGCATGGAACTGAGCGCGCGCTCAGCGCGGCCGCAGCAGTGCAGATCCCGCATCTGGAGGAGAGCCATCGTGCCTCGTACCGTCAGGGACGTCGTCTTCGTCGACGGCGTCCGTACCCCGTTCGGCAAGGCGGGCCCGAAGGGCATCTACCACGAGACCCGCGCCGACGACCTCGTCGTGAAGGCGATCCGGGAGCTGCTGCGGCGCAACCCCGGTCTCGACCCGAAGAAGATCGACGAGGTCGCCATCGCGGCGACCACGCAGATCGGTGACCAGGGCCTCACCCTCGGCCGCACGGCCGGCATCCTCGCCGGGCTGCCGCAGTCGGTCCCGGGTTACTCGATCGACCGTATGTGCGCCGGTGCGCTGACCGCCGTCACCACCACCGCCGGCTCCATCGCCTTCGGCGCCTACGACGCCGTCATCGCCGGTGGTGTCGAGCACATGGGCCGCCACCCGATGGGCGAGGGCGTCGACCCCAACCCGCGCTTCGTCAGCGAGAAGCTGGTCGACGAGTCGGCGCTGTTCATGGGCATGACCGCCGAGAACCTGCACGACCGCTACCCGCACATCACCAAGCTGCGCGCCGACGAGTACGCCGTGCGCTCCCAGGAGAAGGCCGCCAAGGCCTACGCCAACGGCAAGATCCAGGCCGACCTGGTCCCGATCTCCGTGCGCCGCACCAACCCCGAGGCCGGCGAGACCGGCTGGGGTCTGGTCACGGCCGACGAGCCGATGCGCCCGGGCACCACCCTGGAGAACCTGCAGGGCCTCAAGACGCCGTTCCGCGTCCACGGCCGGGTCACCGCGGGCAACGCGGCCGGTCTGAACGACGGCGCCACCGCCTCGATCATCGCCTCCGAGGACTTCGCCCGCGAGAACGACCTCCCGGTCAAGATGCGCCTGGTCTCCTACGCCTTCGCGGGTGTCGAGCCCGAGGTCATGGGCTACGGCCCGATCCCGGCGACCGAGAAGGCCCTCGCCAAGGCCGGTCTGTCGATCGAGGACATCAACCTCTTCGAGATCAACGAGGCCTTCGCCGTCCAGGTCCTGGCCTTCCTCGACCACTACGGCATCGCCGACGACGACGAGCGCGTCAACCAGTACGGCGGCGCCATCGCCTACGGGCACCCGCTGGCCTCCTCCGGCGTCCGACTGATGACGCAGCTGGCCCGCCAGTTCGAGGAGCAGCCGCAGGTCCGCTACGGCCTCACCACCATGTGCGTCGGCTTCGGCATGGGCGCCACGGTCATCTGGGAGAACCCGCACTTCGAGGGGGACAAGTGAGCACCACCGCTGAGCTTTTGAAGGGTGCGGCCGAGCTGTTCCCCGACGAGGTCGTCACGTCCGCGCACGTACGCCACCTCGACCTGCCGTTCGGCGCGGGGCGCTTCGCGCTCATCACGCTGGACAACGGCTTCGACCACACCAAGCCGACCACCTTCGGCCCGGCCTCGCTGGCGAACCTCAACACCGCCATCGACCAGGTCGAGAAGGAGGCCACGGCCGGCGAGATCGTCGGTGTCGGCATCACCGGCAAGCCGTTCATCTTCGCCGTCGGCGCCGACCTCAAGGGCGTCGAACTGCTGAAGGAGCACCAGGACGCGCTGGCCATCGGCAAGGGCGGCCACGAGGTCTTCAAGCGCCTCGGCGGCCTCGCGGTGCCGACCTTCGCCTACTACAACGGTGCCGCGATGGGCGGCGGCGTCGAGGTCGGCCTGCACTGCCAGTACCGCACGGTGTCCGCGGCCCTGCCCGCGTTCTCCCTGCCCGAGGTCTTCCTCGGCCTGGTCCCCGGCTGGGGCGGCTGCACCCTGCTGCCGAACCTGATCGGCGCCGACAAGGCCGTCTCGGTGATCATCGAGAACAGCCTCAACCAGAACAAGCAGCTCAAGGGCGCGCAGGTCTACGAGCTGGGGATCGCCGACGCCATCTTCGAGGGCGCCGACTTCCTGGAGCAGTCGCTGCTGTGGACGGCGGCCGTCCTCAAGGGCGAGATCGTCGTCGAGCGCCCGGTGATCGACCGCGGTGAGGCCTGGGACCAGGCCGTCGCCAAGGGCCGCTTCATCGCGGACTCCAAGGTGCACGGCGCCGCCCCGGCCGCCTACCGCGCCCTCGACATCATCGCCGGCGCCAAGAACGGCGACCTGCAGCAGGGCTACGACGCCGAGGACAAGGCCCTCGCCGACCTCATCATGGGCGGTGAACTGCGCGCGGGCATCTACGCGTTCAACCTGGTGCAGAAGCGCGGCAAGCGTCCCGCGGGCGCCCCGGACAAGTCGCTCGCCCGTCCGGTCACCAAGGTCGGTGTCGTCGGCGCCGGTCTGATGGCCTCCCAGCTCGCCCTGCTCTTCCTGCGCCGCCTGGAGGTGCCGGTCGTCCTGACCGACATCGACCAGGAGCGCGTCGACAAGGGCGTGGGCTACGTCCACGCCGAGATCGACAAGCTGCTCGGCAAGGGCCGTATCAACCAGGACAAGGCCAACCGCCTCAAGGCCCTGGTCACCGGTGTGCTGGACAAGGCCGAGGGCTTCGCGGACGCGGACTTCATCATCGAAGCCGTGTTCGAGGAGATCGGCGTCAAGCAGCAGGTGTTCGCGGAGGTCGAGGCGGTCGCTCCGGCGCACGCGATCCTCGCCACCAACACCTCCTCGCTGTCGGTGACGGAGATGGCGTCGAAGCTGAAGAACCCCGAGCGGGTCGTCGGCTTCCACTTCTTCAACCCGGTGGCGATCCTGCCGCTCCTGGAGATCGTCCGCGGCGAGCAGACCGACGACGCGTCGCTGGCGACCGCGTTCGCCGTGGCCAAGAAGCTGAAGAAGACCGCGGTTCTGGTCAAGGACGCCCCGGCGTTCGTCGTGAACCGCATCCTCACCCGCTTCATGGGCGAGATCCAGAACGTCATCGACGAGGGCACGCCGGTCGAGGTGGCGGAGAAGGCGGTGGAGCCCCTGGGCCTGCCGATGTCTCCTCTCGTCCTCCTGGAGCTGGTCGGTCCCGCGATCGGTCTGCACGTCTCGGAGACCCTCAACCGGGCCTTCCCGGACCGCTTCACCGTCTCCCCCAACCTCAAGTCGGTCGTCGAGGCGGGCAAGCGCGGCTTCTACGTCTACGACAGCGGGAAGCCGGAGCTGGACCCGGAGGTCGCGGCGCTGCTGAAGCAGGGCGACAGCGTCCTGACGGAGGAGCAGGTCCGCGAGCGCGTCCTGGACGCGGTGGCGCAGGAGATCGGGCTCATGCTCGACGAGGGCGTCGTGGCGGAGGCCCAGGACATCGACCTGTGCCTGATCACGGGCGCCGGCTGGCCCTTCCACCTGGGCGGCATCACGCCGTACCTGGACCGCGAGGGTGTCTCCGAGCGCGTGAACGGCAAGAAGTTCCTGGCTCCGGGTGTGGCGTCGGTTCCGGCGTGACACCTGACAGCGTGTGAAGAGGGCCTCCGCCGCCGGGCGGAGGCCCTCTGTCGTTCCGTGCCGGGGTTCGTTGCGAAGAGGGCGGTCACACCTCGCGCCAGGCCTCCAGGGCCAGGCCCGGTTCGGACTTGCGGCGGGTGAGGAGGAGTCGGCCGGTCGACGGGGACAGCGTCGCCGCCACCACGCGGTCGTCCTCGTCCACCGACAGGGAGACCGTGGCGTCCGAGGGCAGCGCCGGTCCGGAGTCGGTCCACCAGGCGCCCGCCGACTCCTGCTCGGTCGGGTACGCGGCGAAGGCGATCCGGCCGGCCGCCGAGCGCTGGGCGAGCAAGGTGCAGTCGTGGCCGTCGAGTTCGCAGCGGACGGCGGAGACCGGACCCGGCCCGGCGGAGGGCAGCAGGGTGACGGGCTTGGCGCCCGGGCGCCAGGCGCACAGGTCGCCCGAGTCGTCGGTGTAGAAGAGCGTCGCGCTGTCGGGGGACGTGGCGAGGGCGCGCAGGGTGTCCGGGCGGACCGGCGCCTCCATCGCCTCCTCCAGCGTGAGCGCGGCACCCGGTTCCTCCTGCCGCCAGTGCAGGATGCCGCCGGGCACGGCCGCGTACAGCTCCACGCGTCCCGACTCCCCCGTCACCGCCGCCAACTCCCCTTGGACGTCACGTCCCTTGAGGTCCGCCCAGGGCTCCCAGCCGCCCTTCTCCTTCTGCGCGGCCAGGCTCACCCCGCCGGCCTTGTTGCGGACGAAGACATGGGCGCGGCCCTGCGCGTCGACCGCGACGGCGGGCGGGCCGGTGAGGGCGCCCTTCTTGTCCGGGTGCCCGATGGACGCCCAGTCCAGGGCCGCGAGCCGGGGCCGGAAGTGGGTGGAGTGCACCAGGCCCGCCTCACCGGCCGTCGTCGGGCGCCAGCACACCAGATGGGCGTAGAGGTCGCCGCCCTGTCCGACGGCGCACGAGGACGGGTGCAGCTTCTGCTCGCCGCCGACCCTGCGCGGGTCCGTCCAGGGGCCGCCGGGGGCGCGTTCCGCCCGGCACAGCACGGCATCGTCCGTCGGGAGGTACACACTGAGCCGGCCGTCACGGCCGCGCAGAAGCCAGTCGCCGTTCACCAGTTCACTTTAAGCGGCCGCCCTGGCGCCGCGCGGTCCGGCCCCACCGGGGCGCGTGCCCGACGAGCACGAGGGGGTACTGAACCGGCAGGCTGTTCCCGAGCAGCACCGCACACACTCGGCAACGAAGTGAGAAGGAAGCCGATCTCATGACCGACAAGCTCACCGTGAGCGTCCTCGGTACGGGCATCATGGGCGCCGCCATGGCCCGCAACCTCGCCCGCGCCGGACACACCGTCCGCGCCTGGAACCGCACCCGCGCCAAGGCCGAGCCGCTCGCCGCGGACGGGGCGCACATCGCCGACACGCCCGAGGAGGCGGTACGGGGCGCCGACGTGGTCCTGACCATGCTGTACGACGGTCCGACGACCCTGGACGTCATGCGCGAGGCCGCCTCCGGGCTGCGGTCCGGCGCCGCGTGGGTGCAGTCGACCACCGCCGGGATCGACGCGGTCGCCGACCTGGCCGCGTTCGCCGCCGAGCAAGGGCTCGTCTTCTACGACGCCCCGGTGCTCGGTACGCGCCAGCCCGCGGAGGCGGGGCAGCTGACCGTGCTGGCCGCCGGCCCCGACGAGGGGCGAGGGGTGGTGGAGCCGGTGTTCGACGCGGTGGGCGCACGGACGGTGTGGACCGGGGACGACGGCGGGGCGGGCAGCGCGACGCGGCTGAAGCTCGTGGCCAACAGCTGGGTCCTCGCGACCACGGCGGCGGCCGGGGAGGTGCTGGCCCTGTCGAAGGCGCTGGACGTCGACCCGGCCGGCTTCTTCGACCTCATCGCCGGCGGGCCGCTCGACATGGGCTACCTCAGGGCCAAGGCCGGGATGATCCTCGAAGGGCGGCTCTCCCCCGCCCAGTTCGCGGTGACCACGGCCGGCAAGGACGCCCGCCTCATCGTCGAGGCCGGCCGCGCCAACGGCGTACGCCTGGACGTGGCCACGGCCACCGCCGAACGCATGGAACGGGCGGCGGGCCAGGGCCACGGCGACGAGGACATGGCCGCGGCGTACTACGCGAGCTTCGAGGAGAAGCCATGAGCGAGAGCGACCCGCTGCTGGTGATCGTCGACGGCGCCAATGTCGTCGGGTCGGTGCCCGACGGGTGGTGGCGGGACCGACGGGGGGCCGCGGAGCGGCTGCGGGACCGGCTCGCGGCGGACGGTGTGCCGGGGCACGCCGGGCCCGTGGAGATCGTGCTCGTGGTCGAGGGCGCGGCGCGCGGTGTGACGCCGGTGCCGGGCGTGCGGATCGAGTCGGCGCCGGGCAGCGGGGACGACCACATGGTCGCGCTGGTGGCGGCCGCGGGCGACCGCCCGGTCCTGGTGGTGACCGCGGACCGGGAGCTGCGGCGCCGGGTGACGGAGCTGGGCGCGGAGGTGACGGGCCCGCGGACGGTAAGACCCACCTGACGCCCACCCACCGCCCCAGCCGGCGACCACCACGGGCAACCCCCATGCACAGGCCCGGGCTGACGACCGTCGCCCTCCGTCCATCCCCCACCCACCGCCGGACTCGACCGGCGGCCACCATCCGCGCCGGACCCACCCCCATCGGCGGACCCAACCGGTGGCCACGAGCGACGTCCGACCGTCCCGTCAGCGGGACCGGCCGGCGGCCGTCAGCCTCAGCCCGCTTGCCGGAGCCGGCTGACGACCAGCGATCCTCGTCTGCGCCCCTTGGCCGACCAAGCCGGCGACCACCGGTGTTCGCCGACCCCGTCGCCCCACCCCGCGGACATCACCGGCACCGACCAGCGGTCGACCGGCGTCCATCCATACCTGGCGTCACCGCACCGTCGGCTGCTCCTCGCGGCGTGCCAGGCGGCTGTGGGTGCGGCCGTAGAGGAAGTACACCGCGAAGCCGATGACCATCCAGATGGCGAAGCGGAGCCAGGTCTCGGCGGGGAGGTTGAGCATCAGCCACAGGCACGCGAGCACCGACAGGATCGGCACGAAGGGGACCCACGGGGTGCGGAAGGAGCGCTCCAGGTCGGGGCGGGTGTTGCGCAGGATGATGACGCTGATCGCGACGACGATGAACGCGAAGAGCGTGCCGATGTTCACCAGTTCGGCCAGTTCGCTGAGGCTGGTGAAGCCCGCGACGATCGCGATGACCACGCCGAGCAGGATGGTCGGGCGGTACGGCGTGCGGAAGCGCGGGTGGGTGTGGGAGAAGAAGCGGGGCAGCAGCCCGTCGCGGCTCATGGCGAAGAAGACGCGGGACTGGCCGAGGAGCAGGATCATGCAGACCGTGGTCAGGCCGACCGCCGCGCCGAAGCTGATCAGTCCCGCGAACCAGGGGTGCCCCGTCGCCTTGAACGCGTCGGCCAGCGGCGCGTCCACCGACAGCTTCGTGTACTTCTGCATGCCGGTCACCACGATCGACACGGCCACGTAGAGCGCCGTGCAGATGATCAGGGACCCGATGATCCCGCGCGGCACGTCCCGCTGCGGGTTCCGCGTCTCCTCCGCGGCCGTGGCGACGACGTCGAAGCCGATGAAGGCGAAGAACACCACGGACGCTGCGGTGAAGATGCCCATGACGCCGAAGTTGGAGGGCGCCCACCCGAACATCAGCTGGATCAGCGGCGCCTTGAGGTTGCCCCCCGCCTCCACGGTCTGCGCCTTGGGGACGAACGGGTCGTAGTTGTCGCCCTTGATGAAGAACGCGCCCGCGATGATGACGACGAGGACGACGGCGACCTTGATGGCGACGACGACCGAGGTGACCCGTGCGGAGAGCTTCATGCCGATGACGAGGATGGCGGTGAGCAGCAGCACGAGCGCGGCGGCGAGGATGTCGAAGCCGAACCCGGAGGCACCGTCCCGGCCGCTGAGCGAGGCGGGCAGATGCCAGCCCGCGTTGTCCAGCAGCGAGTGGATGTAGCCGGACCAGCCGACGGCCACCACCGCCGTGCCCAGCGCCAGCTCGAGGACCAGGTCCCAGCCGATGATCCAGGCCGGGAACTCCCCCAGCGAGGCGTAGGAGAAGGTGTACGCGGAGCCCGCGACCGGCACCGTGGAGGCGAACTCGGCGTAGCACAGCGCGGCGAGCGCGCAGACCACGCCGGCGACGACGAAGGACAGGGACACGGCGGGGCCCGCGGTGTTCTTGGCGGCCGTGCCGGTGAGGACGAAGATGCCGGTGCCGATGATGACACCGACGCCGAAGACCGTCAGATCCAGCACGGACAGGGATTTTCGGAGCGCGTGCTCCGGCTCCTCGGTGTCCCGGATGGACTGCTCGATGTTCTTCGTCCTGAAGAGGGTGCTGCTCACGGGCGTACCTCCCACGCTGTGTCGTCCCCGACATGATCGAGAGGGGGCGTAGTCCGTATGCCCCGGCGCGAGCGGATTCACGCGAATGGGCCGCTTCCACCACCCCTGGCGGTGGCGGAAGCGGCCCGTGGGAGGCGGGTGTCGCGTCAGTCCCGGGCGGGCTGCACCTCGGCCGCCGTGCGGTCGTAACGGCCGTCGAGCTGGGAGACGAGGCCGGTGACCTGACGGGCGATGTCGGGGGCGGTGAGGCCGATCTCCGCCATCACCTCGGCGCGCGAGGCGTGGTCGAGGAAGCGCGGCGGGATGCCGAAGTCGCGCAGGGGTACGTCGACGCCCGCGTCCCGCAGCGCCTGCGCGATCGCCGAACCGACGCCGCCGACCCGGGAGTTGTCCTCGACGGTGACGACCACCCGGTGCCGCTCGGCGAGCGGGGCCATGGCCTCGTCCACCGGCTTGACCCAGCGCGGGTCGACGACGGTGGTGGAGATGCCCTGCTTCTTCAGCAGCTCGGCGATCTCCAGGCACATGGGCGCCAGGGCGCCCACGGAGACCAGCAGCACGTCCGGCGTGTCCGTGCCCGGCTCGCGCAGGACGTCCATGCCGCCCACCCGTCCCACGGCGGGTACGGCGGGGCCGACGGCGCCCTTGGAGAAGCGCACCACGGTCGGCGCGTCCTTGACCTGGACGGCCTCGCGCAGCTGGGCGCGCACCTGGTCGGCGTCGCGCGGGGCGGCGAGCCTGAGGCCCGGGACGACCTGGAGGATCGACATGTCCCACATGCCGTTGTGGGAGGCGCCGTCGGTGCCGGTGACCCCGGCCCGGTCCAGGACGAAGGTCACGCCGCACTTGTGCAGCGCAACGTCCATCAGGACCTGGTCGAAGGCGCGGTTGAGGAAGGTGGCGTACACGGCGAAGACGGGGTGCAGTCCGCCGTGCGCGAGGCCGGCCGCGGAGACGGCGCCGTGCTGCTCGGCGATGCCGACGTCGTAGATCCGCTCGGGGAAGGTGTCGGCGAATTTCTTCAGGCCGACCGGCTGGAGCATCGCGGCCGTGATGGCGACGATGTCCTTTCGTTCCCTGCCGAGCTCGACCATCTCGTCGCCGAAGACGGAGGTCCAGTCGGCACCGGAGGCCTTGACCGGCAGGCCGGTGTCGGGGTGGATGGGGCCGATGCCGTGGAAGCGGTCGGCCTCGTCCTGGAGGGCGGGCTGGTAGCCGCGGCCCTTCTCGGTGAGGCAGTGGACGATCACCGGGCCGCCGAACCGCTTGGCGCGGGCCAGCGCGGACTCCAGCGCCTCGATGTCGTGGCCGTCGATGGGGCCGACGTACTTCAGGCCCAGGTCCTCGAACATGCCCTGCGGCGCGATGAAGTCCTTCAGGCCCTTCTTGGCGCCGTGCAGGGTCTCGTAGAGGGGCTTGCCGACGACCGGGGTGCGCCCGAGGAGGTCCTTGCCGCGGGCCAGGAAGCGCTCGTAGCCGTCGGTGGTGCGCAGGGTCGCGAGGTGGTTCGCGAGGCCGCCGATGGTCGGCGCGTACGACCGCTCGTTGTCGTTGACGACGATGACGAGGGGGCGGTCCTTGGCGTCGGCGATGTTGTTGAGGGCCTCCCAGGCCATGCCGCCGGTCAGCGCGCCGTCACCGATCACGGCGACCACGTGGTCGTCGCGCTCGAGGATCTGGTTGGCCTTGGCGAGCCCGTCGGCCCAGCCGAGGACCGTGGAGGCGTGGCTGTTCTCGATGACGTCGTGCTCGGACTCGGCCTGCGAGGGGTAGCCGGACAGACCGCCCTTCATCTTCAGCCGCGAGAAGTCCTGGCGGCCGGTGAGCAGCTTGTGCACGTAGGACTGGTGGCCGGTGTCCCACAGCACCTTGTCCCGGGGCGAGTCGAAGACCCGGTGCAGGGCGATGGTCAGCTCCACCACGCCGAGGTTGGGGCCGAGGTGGCCGCCGGTCTTGGAGACGGCGTCGACGAGGAAGGTCCGGATCTCCTCTGCCAGCTGCACCAGCTCCTCGGGGCTGAGCCGGTCCAGATCGCGCGGTCCCCTGATACGGGTCAGCAGCGGCACCCGTGCCTCCTTGCAGTAGAGCTGTTGCCGGGCTTGTCGAGTCTAATGTTCCGCCTGTGCGGGTGACGCCCGGGCGGTGCGTCGTAGGTCACGCGATCGGCTGTACCCACGATTGTCCGGTCCTACGACACGACGATGCCCGGCACCTGTCGGGTGCCGGGCATCGGGTGCGGTCGGTTACGCGCGTCCGGCCGTCTTCTGCGTCTTGCGGGTGATCGCGTCGATGACGACGGTCGCCAGCAGAACACCACCGGTGATCATGTACTGCACCGGCGAGGCGATGCCCTGCAGGGCGAGGCCGTACTGGATGGAGACGATCACCAGTACACCGAGGAGCGCGTTCCAGGTGCGGCCGCGGCCGCCGAAGAGGGACGTGCCGCCGATGACGGCCGCCGCGATGGCGTTCATCAGCAGGTCACCGCCACCGGCGCCCTGGTTGGCCGAGGCGATCTTCGAGGCGATGAACAGACCGCCGAGCGCGGCGAAGGTGCCGGAGATCGCGAAGACCGAGATCCGGACCATCTCCACGTTGATACCGGCACGCCGGGAGGCCTCGACGCTGCCGCCGAGCGCGAAGATCTTCCGGCCGTACGGCGTGCGGCGCAGGATGAAGTCCGTGACCAGCAGCACACCGACGAAGATCACGACGGCCAGCGGCAGGCCCTTGTACTGGTTGTAGACGATGGCCACGGCGAAGGCGACGATCGCCAGCAGCACCGTGCGGAGAATGGTCTCGCTCACCGGCCGGGACGGGACGCCGGCCGCCTCGCGGCGCTTGTTGCCGAAGTAGGAGCTGAGGAAGAACAGCGCGGTCACCGCGATGGCCAGGCCGTAGGAGGCGGCGACGTCGCTGAAGTAGTACGTCGTCAGCTTGGCGACCATGCCGTCGCTGTTGAGGTTGATCGTGCCGTTGGAGCCCAGGATCTGGAGCATGAAGCCGTTCCAGAACAGCAGGCCGGCCAGGGTGACCGCGAACGCGGGCACACCGATCTTCGCGAAGACGAAACCGTGGATCGCGCCGGCGACGGTGCCGGTGAGGATCGCCAGGATGAACGCCAGCCACTCGCTCATGCCGTGGTTGACGTTCAGTACGGCGAAGCTCGCGCCCGCGACACCGGAGACCGAGCCCACCGACAGGTCGATCTCGCCGAGCAGCAGTACGAAGACGATGCCGACGGCGATCATGCCCGTACCGACCATCGTGACGGAGATGTCGGAGAGGTTGTTCGCGCTCAGGAAGTTGGAGTTCAGGCTCTGGAAGATGATCCAGATGATCACCAGACCGATGACGACCGGGATGGAGCCCAGGTCGCCTGCCTTGATCTTGCGCTTGAACTCGGTGATGTAACCCGCGAAGCCCTGTTCCCGCACCAGCAGCCGGGGGTCGACCACGGTCGCGGCACCGGCCGCGGCCTCGGGGTTCTCCACCACGTGGTCCTCGGGAGGCGTGGAGGTCTTGTCGATGCTCACTTCTTGATCTCCCCAGTGCTGCGCGCCGCACGACGGGTCACGGCGTTGTCCGTGGCGCCGGTGATGGCGGAGATGATCTCTTCCTGCGAGGTCGACTTGACCTCGAAGACGCCGTTGTTACGACCCAGACGCAGCACCGCCACCTTGTCGGCGACGGCCTTCACGTCGGCCATGTTGTGGCTGATGAGGATCACGGCGTGACCACGTTCCCGCAGCCGCTCCACGAGGTCGAGGACCTGCGCGGTCTGCTCGACACCGAGAGCGGCTGTGGGCTCGTCGAGGATGACCAGCTTCGGCTCGCCCAGCATCGAGCGGGCGATGGCCACGGTCTGGCGCTGACCGCCGGAGAGCGAGGCGATCGGGATACGGACGCTGGGGATGCGGATGGACAGCTGGTCCAGCAGCTCGCGCGAGCGGCGCTCCATCTCGACCTCGTCGAGCACGCCGTACTTGCGGACCTCACGGCCCAGGTACAGGTTGCCCACGACGTCGATGTTGTCGCACAGCGCGAGGTCCTGGTACACCGTCGCGATGCCCAGGTGCTGAGCGTCGTGCGGCCTGTTGATCGAGACGGACCTGCCGTCCCACTCGATGACGCCCTCATCGATGGGGTGCACGCCGGCGATCGTCTTGACCAGCGTGGACTTTCCGGCGCCGTTGTCGCCCACCAGGGCGACCACCTCACCGGCGTGGACCTCAAGCTCTACGTCGGTGAGCGCCTGGACGGCACCGAACCGCTTGGAGACCCCGCGCAACGCCAGCACGGGCGTAGCGGACACGTGAACCATCTCCTTCGCCGCCTGACCCGGCGGGAGGTTGTGCAGAAGTTTTGGGGGGCTGATCCGTCCGGCGCCCCGCAGCTAGCTTGCGGGGCTGTGTGATGCGCGGGGCGCCGGAGGAGCCTTGGAGCGGGCGTCCCGTAAGGGAATTCAAGAGCGAATTCCCCTACCTGGGAAGGGACCTGCCGCTGTCTACTTCAGACCGATCTTGTCGCAGGCGGCCTTGTACTGCGGGGTGCAGATGTCGGCGACCGTGTAGATGCCGTCCTTGATGACGGTGTCGTTGATGTTGTCCTTGGTCAGCGCGACGACCGAGATGATCTTCGCCGGGATGCCCTTGTCGCTCGGGCTGTCGACCTTGTCGGGAGCGACGGAGCTGAGGTCCTTGCCCTGGGCGATGTCGACGGCCATCTCCGCGACGGTGTTGGCCTCGGTCGGGTAGGGCTTGTAGACGCTCATGTACTGCGTGCCGGTGACGATGCGCTGCACACCCGCGAGCTCCGCGTCCTGGCCGGTGACCGGGATGTTGGAGATACCGGCGGCCTTGAGGGCGGTGATGATACCGCCGGCCATGCCGTCGTTGGCCGAGTAGACACCGATGAGGTTCTTCTTGCCGATCGCCGAGATCGCCGCCTCCATGTTGGCGTTGGCGTTCTCCGGCTTCCAGTCCTTGGTGTCGTAGGACTCGCCGATGTTGACCTTGCCCTGGAGGACGGAGAGGGCGCCCTTCTTGAACTGGGCGGCGTTCGGGTCGGTCGAGGCCCCGTTCATCATGACGATCTTGCCGGACTTGGCCTTCGAGCCGAGGGCCTTGAGCAGGGCCTCGCCCTGGGTCTTGCCGACGGTCTCGTTGTCGAAGGACGTGTAGCCGGAGATCGGGCCCTGCGCGAGGCGGTCGTAGGCGACGACCGGGATGCCGGCGTCCTTGGCCTTCTGGACCGAGTTCTTGATGGCCGCGGAGTCCACCGCGTCCACGATCAGCACGTCGACCTTCTGGGTGACCATGGTGTCGACCTGCTGGGCCTGGAGGCTGGCGTCCTGCTTGGCGTTGGCGTAGACGACCGTGCCCTTGCCGTTGGTCAGCTCCTTGACCTTCTTCTCGATCAGGGGCTTGTCGAACTTCTCGTAACGCGCGGTCTGGTTCTCCGGAAGCAGGAGACCGACCTTGATGTTGTCGCCCTTCTTGGACGACGAGCTCGAAGAGCTGCTCTTGTTGCCGGACTCCTTGGCGGAGCCACAGGCGGCCAGCGAAACGGCCATCGCGCCGGCAGCAACGGCAAACGCGGCACGACGCATACGCGTGTTCACTTCAGAAACCTCCCTGACGAGGCCGCGACGTTGCGGCCGAGGTGGCTGGAAGTCAACTCGGCCACACGTGCGACGTCAAGAAGTAAATCCTTAACGAGATGGCAACGGTGCCATCCGTTCTCTAAGTGAAGGCAGGGGTCGCCGTAGCGAGCGTGCCGTCCAAAAGGGTCGAATCACCCATCTCGCTGAGCGCGAGAGCGAGTGCTCCGAGCACTTCCGCACGGCCCCCAAGTGCCCCGGGGAGAACGGACAGTTGGCGCGCCGCGCTGGGGATTGCGTAGCGGCCGACGGACTCCCTGATCGGCCCGAGCACCAGCTCACCGGCCTCGGCGAGATCACCGCCGAGCACCACCCGGCTCGGGTTCAGCAGATTGCAGAGATTGGCGACTCCAGAGCCGATGTGGCGGCCGACGTCGGCGATCACGCGACGGCAGCCCGGGTCTCCGTCCCTGGCCAGCCGCACGACGCCTTCCATCGTCAGATCCGTGCCGTGGCTGGACTGGAGGAGCGGCAGCACATAGCGCGCGGCCGCGAAGGTCTCCAGGCAGCCCCGGTTTCCGCAGCGGCAGACGGGGCCGGATTCATCAAGAGTAATATGTCCGATTTCTCCCGCTGTACCACCTGGCCCGCGGTAGATCTTCCCGTTGATCACCAAACCGGCGCCCACACCGCTGGCGACCTTGATGTATGCAAGATCACGCACGCCCCTGCCGCTGCCCCAGACCAGCTCACCGAGGGCGCCGAGGTTGGCGTCGTTGTCCACGTGCACCGGCACGCCGAGCCGCCCCCGCAGCTCCTCGGCGGGCCTGGTGCCGGTCCAGCCCGGCAGGATGGCGGTGGAGCCCAGCGTCCCGGATTCGACATCGATCGGTCCGGGCACACCGAGGCCCACTCCGGCGATCTTCGAGCGGTCCACGCCCGTCGCGCTGATCAGGCGGTTGACCAGCTCCTCCGCCCGGTCGAAGCCCTGGGTCGAGGAGGCGTCCACGTCCAGCGGCTCGGACTCCTCGGCGAGCACCTGATGGGCGAGGTTGCCGACGGCGACCCGCAGGTGCGTATGCCCGAAGTCGACCCCTATGACGATGCCGGCGTCCCCGCTCAGCGAGACGCTGCGGGCCCTGCGGCCACCCGCCGAGGTGGGCGTGACCTCGACCGTTCCGCCGTCCTTGAGCTCGCGGACGATGTTGGAGACCGTCGCCGCGGACAGGCCCGTGGTCCTCGCGATCTCCGCCTGCGTGAGGGACCCGGCCAGCCGGACGGCCCGTACGACCCGTTCCAGGTTGGCTCGGTGCAGTGACGACTGCGACCCCGGAGTCTCCACGACGACCTCCTGCGCACGGGACCGCCTCGATGAGGCCCCGTCTATGTCCAACTAGTGAACTCTAAGCTGAGCCGTTCGGGTCGCCTCCCGTCAAGAGGTTGAACCGTATCCGGGTGGATGGACGCACATATGAGCGCGCCGCCCCCGGGTCCGGGGACGGCGCGCTCGTGGGCGCCGCGCGAGAGCGGGCTCCCGCCTACTTGAGGGTCGCCGAGGTCAGTCCCGCCTGCACCTGACGCTGGAAGGACAGGTACACCACGAGCATCGGGATCATGGCGATGGTCACGCCGGCGAACAGTACCGGCAGGTCGGAGGCGTAGCCCTGCTGCTGTTGCAGCTGGATGAGGCCCTGGGTGAGGACGTACCGCTCGGGGTCGCCGCCGCTCTGCGGCTGCATGAGGACCGTCGGCAGGATGAACTGGTTCCACTGCCCGAGCGTGTTGAAGATGCCCACGCTGATCAGTCCGGGCTTCGCCATCGGCAGCATGACCTGGAAGAAGGTCCGGGTGTGCGAGGCGCCGTCCAGGATCGCCGCCTCGAAGACCGCCGTCGGCAGGGTTCGGAAGAAGGCGTGCATGAAGAACACCGTGAACGGCATCGAGTAGGCGATGTAGACCAGGATCAGCCCCTGGTAGGTGTTCAGCATGTCCAGCCGCTTGACCATGAAGAACAGCGGGACGAGGGCGAGGAACACCGGGAACATCGCGCCGGCGACGAAGAAGTAGTACAGCAGCCGGTTGCCCCAGAACTGGTAGCGGGCCAGCACGTAGGCCGCCATGGAGCCGAAGAGCATGGTCAGCGGCACCGAGAAGACCAGGACGATCACGGTGTTCAGGAAGTAGTCGCCGATGCCCTTGTTCCAGGCGCGGTGGAAGACGCCGAAGGACCAGTTGTGCGGCCAGCCGAAGGCCGAGCCGCCGATCTGGGCGTCGGTCTTGAAGGAGCTGATCACCAGCCACAGCAGCGGCAGCACGATCAGCAGGGCCCACAGGGCGAGGAAGCCGTGCGAGAAGACGTTCAGTACGACGCCCTCGCCGCGCTTGTCGTCGGGGCGGGCGGGGCTCTTGGCGACGGGCCGCTCGGCGGGCGCGGCCGGGGTCTCCTTGATGGGGGCGCTCATCGTCTTGTCTCCCGCTCAGAACTCGATGCGCTCGCGGCGGGTGACGCGCAGCGTGAAGACGGACAGGATCAGGGTGAGCAGCAGCATCACGACACCCATGGCACAGGCGTAGCCGCTCTTGCCGAAGTACAGGAAGTTGCGCATCATCACGGTCGCCATGACGTCGCTGTGGTGGTCGGGTCCACCGCCGTAGGCGCCCATGTTCTGGGTCATCGAGGAGACCAGCACGAACATGTCCATCGCGATGATGCCGAGGTACACCCACGCCGTCTGCACGGTGTCCCACAGCAGCGGCAGGGTGATCCGGAAGAACGACTGGTTGCGGTTGGCGCCGTCGATGAGCGCGGCCTCGTAGATGTCCTTCGGGATGGACTGCATGGCCGCCGAGAACAGCACCAGATAGAAGCCGACGCCCTGCCAGATCACGGCGACCATCAGCGCCCACAGCACCATGTGCGGCTCGTTGAGCCATTCGACGGGGTTGTCCGGGTCGACCAGGTGGATCTTGATCAGGACGCCGTTGAGCAGACCGCCGCCGTCACTGCGGTAGACCGCGTTGAACAACACCGCGAGAATCGCCAGGGACAACACCTGCGGGAAGAAGTAGACGATTTTGTAGACCTTCGATCCGGCGACGCCCTGGACACCGCCGGCTTTGCTGCGTCCACCCGCGTTCAGCATGAAGGCGAAGAACAGCGCCAGCAGGATCGTGATCACCGGAATGAAGACCAGGAACTGGATGTTGTGCCAGATGGCCTGCATGAAGACGTCGTCGTGGAACAACGCCCGGTAATTGGCGAATCCGACGAACTTGAAGGTCTGCGACTGCCCCTTCCAGTCCGTGAGGGAATATCCGAACGTCTGGATGTAAGGCCAGATGACAAAGACCACGTAGAGCAACACGGGAGCGAACAAGAACCCCGCGACGAACCGGTACTGCCCTTTTCGCATACCTGCCCCTGATATTCCGGTCGGTGCAGCGCCCCAAAGGGGCGCGGGGAACCGCCCGGTACCAAAGGCAGTCCCCACGGCGCCCCCGTGGCCTATTCGTGCACGTTCTTCTTGGACGCGGGGTCCGCGGCCTGCTTGTCGACGGCGGCCTGACACCGCTTCAGCCACTCCTTGGGCTGGATGCGCTTGGCCATGAGCTCATTGGACGCGTTCTGGATGGCCGTGTCCATCTCGCTGTACCAGTCCGGGTAGAGGTAGCGGAAGGTGTTGTCGCCGGCCGCCTTCGAGGCCTCGACCGTGGACTGCGTGCCCGGGCGCAGCTTGACGCTGGCGTCGACGCCGTCCTTGAGGATGGTGAGCGAGTTGGCCTGCTTGGCGAAGAGCGTCGACCACTCCTTGGAGAGCATGTGCCGCATGAACTCCTTGGCGCCGGGCAGGTTCTTGGCCTTCGCGGGGATGATGAAGGGCTCGCCGGAGCCGGCCCGGATCGCCTCGAAGGGCATCTTGCTGTCGGGCAGCAGCGGCATCGGCAGGAACTTCATGTCGAAGTCCGAGGGCGTCTGCTTGAGCTGCTCGTTCTCCAGCCAGGAACCGCAGGTGATGAACGCCGCTTTGTACTGGTTCCAGCGGGTCTGCGACTCGGTGTGGGTCAGGCCGTTGGTGCCGGGCATCAACAGGCCCTTCTCCACGACCTCGTAGATCGCCTCGATGCCCGCCTGGGCCGCGGCGGAGCCGACGAAGGCGTTCGGCTTGAGGTTGTCGATCGCCTTGACGGCGTCGATGCCGCCCTTCTTGGCGATCATGTCCATGATGGCGACATTGATGTAGTACGGGTACTTGCCCTGGTGGGCGAGACCGCCGATGCCCGCCTTCTTGGCCTCCTGGCAGATCTTGATGAAGTCGTCCCAGGTCTTGGGCGGCTCCCAGCCCTTCTCCTTGAAGAGCTTGCCGGAGTACCACAGGCCCCACACCGTGTAGATGTAGTTCAGGGCGACGACCTTGCCCTCCTGGACGCCCGGGTCGAGGGTGCCGGGGATCAGCATGTCCCGGACCTTCTTGCTCGGGTCGTCGACCGACGGCGCGTCGAGAACCGTGGCGAGGTCCAGCAGCTGGCCGTTCTTGTAGAGCACGTCGACCTTGATCTGCTGGGCGCCGGAGTCGTCGACGATGTCCGGCGGGTTGCCCGCGTTGAAGCGGGGCTGGAGCTTTCCGGTGATCTCCTGGGTGCCGGTGTGGGTGGAGGTGATGCCGAGCTTCTTCTCGTAGTCCGCCTCCCACGCCTTGGCGTAGTCGTCGCCGTAGCCACCCTTGAAGATGACGACGTCGAGCTTGGTGCCCTTCTTCGCACCGAACGGGTTCGACTTGGACGTCTTGCCCTCGTCGTTGCCACTGGAGTTGTCGTTCCCGCCACCACTGGCGCAGGCCGCCAGAAAACTCATCGTGGGGACGGAGATCAGGCCGAGTGCGGCCGACCGCTTGATCAGATCGCGGCGGCCGACACCCGCGGTGCCGTTGTTCTCGGCGGAAGTGGATCCCATGCTCAAAGTCCTCGCCTTCTCCAGGACTCAGGCGGTGAACCGGATCCTCCGGGCACCGCGGTCAGGTCAAGCAGGGTCGTGCAGGACGTACGGATCATGCCGTATCGATCGTGTGAAGTGCCGACAGGTATAGTCCACTTCCCGCGGCCGGAGCAAGATCGAACGCAAGGTTGGCCATCGGTCTTTTCCGAGTTGAGACCTCGCGGAAATATGAAGGCCCGGTGTACCGCTTGCCGGAAAAATCCTCGACATAAGCCCCGAATGCCACACTCAACACCCTTGACAGCACTGACCACTTGACCCACTACTGGTCTCTGCGCAGCAAAGTTGACAACGTTGTCCGGATGGCGCGCAGGAGGGGTGCTGGTCCATGAGACACAGAGCTCGGCACAGACGGGGTACGGCGGTCGTCCTCACGGCCGCCTTTGTCATGGCTGTGGGGTCGCAGGGGGCGGCGGTCGCCCTGCCGGAGGCTCCGGCCAAGGCGGACCGGGAGTTCGCGTCCTCGTTCGAGGCGGGTGACCCGGCGCCGACCTGGCTGAACACGGTGGACACCGCGCCGGACGGGAGCAAGCGGGCCTCCGGTGTCGACGGCGGCTACAGCAGCGGTGTCGCCGGGAACGTCAACGACCATGTCACGGACGTCCGGGCCAGCAGCGAGAACTCGGGCGGCGGCGAGGTGAAGGAGAACCTGGTCGACGGCGAGTCCGGCACCAAGTGGCTGACCTTCGCGCCCACCGGCTGGGTGGAGTTGGACCTCGACAAGCCGTACGCGATCACCACCTACGCGCTGACCTCCGCCAACGACGAGGCCGGGCGCGACCCGCAGGACTGGACCCTGCAGGGCTCGACGGACGGCAAGGACTGGAAGACCGTCGACACCCGCTCCGGGCAGTCCTTCTCGGAGCGGTTCCAGACCAAGCAGTACGACCTGGCGGCGCCGGCCGAGTACGAGCACTTCCGGCTCGACATCACCAAGAACAACGGCGCCGACATCCTGCAGCTGGCGGACCTGCAGCTCTCCACGGGCGGCAGCGGCGGCTCGGTGCCCGAGGACATGCTGTCGCTGGTCGACCGCGGGCCCGCCGGATCGCCGACCGCGAAGGCGGCCGCCGGGTTCACCGGAAAGCGTGCGCTGCGCTACGCCGGCCGGCACACGGCCGACGGGCGGGCGTACTCGTACAACAAGATCTTCGACGTCAACGTGAGGGTCGACCGGGACACCCAGCTGTCGTACCGCCTGTATCCGCAGATGGCCGACGGCGACCGCGACTACGACGCCACGAACGTCTCCGTCGACCTGGTCTTCACCGACGGCACCCGCCTCAGCGACCTGGGCGCCACCGACCAGCACGGCTTCCCGCTCAGCCCCCAGGGGCAGGGCGCGTCGAAGGTGCTGTACGTCAACCAGTGGAACAACGTGGTCTCGCGGATCGGGTCGGTCGCGGCCGGGAAGAGCGTCGACCGGATCCTGATCGGGTACGACTCCCCCAAGGGCCCGGCGAAGTTCCGGGGCTGGCTGGACGACCTGGCGATCAGGCCGGTGGCGCAGGAGCAGCCGAAGGCGCATCTGTCGGACTACGTGCTGACCACCCGGGGCACCAACTCCAGCGGCAGCTTCTCGCGCGGCAACAACTTCCCCGCGACCGCGCTGCCGCACGGGTTCAACTTCTGGACCCCGGTGACCAACGCGTCCTCGCTGAGCTGGCTGTACGACTACGCGCGGGCCAACAACGACGACAACCTGCCGACGATCCAGGCGTTCAGCGCGAGCCATGAGCCGAGCCCGTGGATGGGTGACCGGCAGACGTTCCAGCTGATGCCGTCGGCGGCCGCCGGCACCCCGGACACCGGCCGCGAGGCGCGTGAGCTGGCGTTCCGGCACGAGAACGAGACCGCGCGGCCGTACTACTACGGGGTGCGCTTCGAGAACGGTCTCAAGGCCGAGATGACCCCGACCGACCACGCGGCCGCCCTGCGCTTCACCTACCCGGGCGACGACGCGAGCGTGATCTTCGACAACGTCACCGAGCAGGCGGGGCTCACCCTCGACAAGGCCAACGGGGTCGTCACCGGCTACTCGGACGTCAAGTCCGGGCTGTCGACCGGCGCCACCCGGCTGTTCGTGTACGGCGTCTTCGACAAGCCGGTGACGGACGGCTCCGCGAGCGGGGTCAAGGGCTACCTGCGCTTCGACGCCGGCTCCGACCACACCGTGAACCTGCGTCTGGCCACCTCGCTGATCAGCGTCGACCAGGCCAAGGACAACCTGCGTCAGGAGATCCCGGACGGCACGTCCTTCGACACGGTCAGGAAGGGCGCCCAGCGGGCCTGGGACAGGCTGCTGGGCAAGGTGGAGGTCGAGGGCGCCACGAGCGACCAGCTGACCACGCTGTACTCCAGCATGTACCGGTTGTACCTCTACCCCAACTCCGGTTTCGAGAAAGTCGGTTCGAAGGCGCAGTACGCCTCGCCGTTCTCCCCGATGCCCGGGGCGGACACCCCGACCCACACCGGGTCGAAGATCGTCGACGGGAAGGTGTACGTCAACAACGGCTTCTGGGACACCTATCGGACGACCTGGCCCGCGTACTCCCTGCTGACGCCGAGTCAGGCTGGCGAGATGGTGGACGGGTTCGTCCAGCAGTACAAGGACGGCGGCTGGACGGCCCGTTGGTCCTCCCCCGGGTACGCGGACCTGATGACCGGCACGTCCTCGGACGTGGCCTTCGCGGACGCCTACGTCAAGGGCGTGAAGTTCGACGCGAAGGCGGCCTATGAAGCGGCCGTGAAGAACGCGACGGTCGTTCCGCCGACGTCGGGCGTGGGCCGCAAGGGCATGGCCACCTCCCCGTTCCTCGGCTACACCACCACCTCCACGGGCGAGGGCTTCTCGTGGGCGATGGACGGCTACAACAACGACTACGGCATCGCGCGGATGGGCCAGGCCCTCTACGCGAAGACGGGGGACAAGCGCTACAAGGAGGAGTCGGAGTACTTCCTCAACCGCGCCCAGGACTACGTCAACCTCTACGACAAGCAGGTCGACTTCTTCCAGGGGCGGGACGACCAGGGCGACTGGCGGCTGGACGCCTCGAAGTACGACCCGCGCGTGTGGGGGTACGACTACACCGAGAGCAACGGCTGGGGCTACGCCTTCACGGTCCCGCAGGACACCCGGGGCCTGGCCGACCTGTACGGGGGCCGGGACGCGCTGGCGAAGAAGCTCGACACGTTCTTCTCCACGCCGGAGACGGCCGACCCGCAGTTCTCCGGCTCGTACGGGGGCGTCATCCACGAGATGACCGAGGCCCGCGACACCCGGATGGGCATGCTCGGGCAGTCCAACCAGCCCGCACACCACATCCCGTACCTGTACGACGCGGCCGGCCAGCCGTGGAAGACGCAGGCGAAGGTCCGCGAGATACTGTCCCGGCTCTACGTGGGCAGTGAGATCGGCCAGGGCTACCACGGCGACGAGGACAACGGCGAGCAGTCGGGCTGGTACCTCTTCTCCGCGCTCGGCTTCTACCCGCTGGTCATGGGCAGCGGCGAGTACACCATCGGCTCCCCGCTGTTCAAGAAGGCCACGGTGCACCTGGAGAACGGTCAGGACCTGGTGATCAAGGCGCCGAGGAACAGCCAGAAGAACGTCTACGTCCAGGGCGTGCGCTTCAACGGCCGCGTGTGGAACTCGACTTCGCTGCCGCACTCGCTGCTGTCGAAGGGCGGGGTCCTCGAGTTCGACATGGGGGCCAAGCCCTCGGGGTGGGGCTCGGGCAAGAACGCGGGGCCGGTGTCCATCACCCAGGGCGACAAGGTCGCGACGCCCCGGGCGGACGTGCTGAAGGGTGACGGGCCGCTGTTCGACAACACCTCGGCGACGGACGCCACCGTGACCTCCGTGGACCTGCCGGTCTCCGGTCCGGTCAAGGGCCTTCAGTACACGCTGACCTCGTCGGGGGACCACACCAGGGCGCCGGCCGGCTGGACGCTCCAGGGCTCCGACGACGGCACCACCTGGAAGACGCTCGACAAACGGTCCGGCGAGTCCTTCACCTGGGACCGGCAGACCCGGGCGTTCAGCGTGGGCTCCCCGGGTACGTACGGGAAGTACCGTCTGGTCTTCGACGGCCAGCCGACCGTGTCGGAGGTCGAACTGCTCGCCTGAGCAGCCGAGTTGGGAGCCTGATGCCGCTTGTGGCGTGGGCGCCCACCGCACGCTCTCCTACCTGGAGGGCATCAGCTTCGCCCGAGCGGCGCGGACCTCCGCAAGGAGATCCGCGCCGCTCCGCACAACGGCGTTGCCGGTCAGGCCGTCGCCAGCGTGAACACGTGCAGATCCGCGTTCCGCGGCAGTGTCACGCTCGCGATGGTCCTTCCCTGCGGTGCCGCGAACGGCTTCGTGGCGAAAACGTAGGTCGCGACCGGGTCCTTGTCCGCGCCGGCGACGTTCCGGTACGCGGTCCTGGCGAGGACCTCGTTGCCGTACTGGACGGTGCCGCCGCCCCCGCCGACGGTCCAGTCGGTGAAGGAGAGGTCGATCGCCTCGGTGCCTCCGTCGGTGTAGGTGACGGTGGCCTTGGTCTGCTGGTTGCCGTTGACCGCGCTGCCGACGAAGGACAACGCGGCTGCCGGGCTGTCGAGGCGGACGGTCTGCCCGTCGGACGAGACGTTGTCCGGGCGGCCTGCGGGCGAGTCGGGCCAGGTGAAGGTGAGCCCGTCGACCGTCCCCCGCGCGCCCGGTGTCAGACCGGCCGCGGCGAGGGCCTGGCGGGAGTAGCTCCAGCCGCCGCCGTCGTAGTCGGCCTCGTCGTGCTCGCCGGCGTCGTCCGAGACACCGGTGTTGTCGTAGGCGGCGAGCAGGGTGCCGGGGGCGGCCACGGTGAGGGCGACCGGCTGCTCGTAGGAGGTGCCGTCGGAGGTCACGGTGACCTTGACGTCGTAGTAGCCCTGCTTCATGTCCCTGGCCGAGCTGAGCCTGATCTTCTGCGAGCCGTCGACGACCGTGCCGGAAGCGGGAGTCGCGGTGACCCCCTCGGGTGTCTCGACCCGGAACCGCACCTCGGGCCCCGCGCCCCCGCTCATCGACAGGGCACGGATGCCGACCTCGGTGCTCTCGCCGGGTGCGAGGGTCGCCGTCGTCGGTCCGACGCCGATCTGGTACGGCTGCTCGCCCTGCCGGAAGGACGGCGGAGCGTCGGCGGGATCGCTGCCCCAGGCCTTGTCGGGCGTACCGGAGAGCGTGTAGTCGAGCCGGCCGCCGTCCCGCACGAGGGAGGCGGGCAGCCAAGGCCGCTGGCTGGTACGGCCGTTGACCTTCAGCGAGGTGATGTACGGGGCGTCGGCGGCGGCGCCGTTCGCGCGGATGGAGATGTCGTTGCCCCGGGGACGGTCGATCTCGATCCGCGGGAACAGCGGTGACGCCAGGGTGAGTTCGGCTCGGGAGGGCACCTGGGGGTACATCCCGAGCGCGGAGAAGACGTACCAGGAGGACATCGCGCCGAGGTCGTCGTTGCCGGGAATGCCGCCGGGCTGCGTCGACCAGAGCTGCCGCATCGCGGCCCGCACGGTCTCCTGCGTCCTGTAGGGAGCACCCACGTAGTCGTACAGGTAGGGCACGTTGATCGACGGCTCGTTGTCCAGTTCGGACTTGTCGCCGCCGCTGCCGGTGAACGCCCAGCTCCCGTCGCTGTCGTGGAAGAAGGCGTCGAGGCGGGTCAGCGCCTTGTCCCTGCCGCCCATCGCCGCGAACAGGCCGGCCGGGTTGTGCTGGACCATCCATGTGTACTGCGCGGCCGTACCCTCGACGAAGCCGTTGCCGGTGGCCGGGGTGAAGCCGGTGACCCAACTGCCGTCGGCCTTGCGGTTGGCGATGTAACCGCCCGTCGGATCGGCGGCGATGTTGAAGTTGTTCTGCCACCACTGGGCGCGCCCGGCGAAGGCGGCCGCCGTGTCCTTCTCCCCGGCCGCCGTGGCGAGTTGGGAGAGGGAGAAGTCGGCGGTCGACATCTCCAGGGTCTCCGCCGCCCCGCCCCAGGCGTTGGAGACGGACGGCATGTAGTGCAGCTTCAGGTACTTGTCCAGGGAGGGGCGCTGGCCCACGGACAGGACGGGCTTGCCGGCCGCCGACAGGTCCTGCTCGGTGGGCACGGTCGCCGCCCGGACCAGCGACGACAGCGCCCCGCGCAGATCGAAGTCCGTGCCGCCGAAGGCGCGGATCCCGGCGAGGGCGGTCGGTGCGGGGTCGCCGTTCATGACGTGCGTGCCGCTCGCGCCGTGCAGCCAGCGGTCCCAGACACCGCCGTTCTGCCGGGCGAGTTCGTACAGGGACTGCGCGATGTCCGAGCCGGTGCGCGGATCGAGCAGGGTCAGCAGCTGCACCTGGTCGCGGTAGACGTCCCAGCCGGAGAAGGTGCCGTACTGCGCCCGGTGGCCCTTGCCGACGGTGTGCGCCTTGCCGTCGCCGCCCCGGTATCGGCGGTCGACGTCACTGATGACGTTCGGGTGCAGCAGGGCGTGGTAGAGCGCGGTGTAGAAGGTGGTGCGTTCGTCGTCGGTGCCGCCGCCGACCCGGACGGCGCCGAGACGGTCCCGCCAGGCGTCATGGGCGGCGGCCCGGACGGCGTCGAAGGAGCGCTTCGGCGGGTTCTCCGCGGCCAGGTTGGCTGCGGCCCCGGCCTGGCTCACATAGGAGATGCCGACCTTGACGTTCACGGGTCCCCCGCCCGGCGCGAACTCCACATAACCGCCCGCGCCCTTGCCGGCGACGGGCCGTCCACCCTTGGCGAAGCCGCCGGTGCCGCCGGAGGCCGAGGTGGAACCCGGGCTCAGCCCGTCGTCCTGCCAGGTTCCGGCCGCCTTGAAGTCACGGTCGAAGCGGGCGGTGAAGTACAGGGTGTAGTAGGCCCGTTGGCCCTCCGGATCGAGGTAGCCGCAGAAGTCGCCGGAGGTCACCGAGCCGGAGACGGTCCGCGTCGCCGGGTCGATGGTCACCGACGAATCGGTCGAGCCCACCTCGGAGTTGGCCGTGCGGATCAGGAGCGAGGCGGGCTTGTCGGCCGGGTAGGTGAACCGCGCCGAGCCGGTGCGCGCCGTCGCCGTGAGGTCGGCGGTCACACCGGACGCCAGGCCCACCTTGTAGTGCCCGGGCTCGGCGGTCTCGTCGGCATGGCTGAAGTCCGAGGCGTAGACGGCGTCCTCGGTGTCGCTCGCGGGCGACGAGGTGACCTCGCCGGCGTACGGGAAGAACGGGATGTCGCCACTGCCGCCCGCGCAGCCGGTGCCGGACATATGGGTCAGGCTGAAGCCCCGGATGCGGGTGGCGTCGTACCGGTAGCCGCCGGGCGCGGCCGTTCTGGTCGCGTCGCCCCTGGTGTTCTCCGGGCTCCAGGAGAGCATGCCGAACGGGGTGACGGCACCCGGGAAGACATCGCCGCCGTTCTTGGTGCCGATCAGCGGATCGACGTACGAGGTCGGGTCCTTGACCAGGTCAGGGGGTGCTGACGTGGCCGCCAGGGCGGGTGTGGCGCCGGTGACCGCGAGAACGGCGGCCAGCAGCAGGGACGTCGGACGGAAGCGCATGACGCGGCCCCTCCTCCTTCGGACGGGTCGCGCACCACAGGTCGCACAAGCCGCAGTGACCGTAGCGTGCGCCACGGGTACCACGGAAGACCGCGTGCCCTCGGGTCGGCGCACGGAACGCGCCACTCGATCGGGTAGTAGCAGGCCAAGTTGGTTGACATCGTTGTCCGTTGGCGCGGTAGAGTCACATGCAGACCAATCGACAACGTTGTCGCATCACAGCGTCGTCGCACAAGCCGGCACCACCGCACCAGCCAGCACACCGCACAAGCCAGCCACACCCGGACAGGTACTCCCCCGGCCTGGACCGGCTCGCGGACCCGGTGGGGCGACACACCGCCACCGGGTCCGCCCTGAGCGGTTCCTCAACCGACGCGACAGGGCAGGGTCGTCGCGCTGTCCCCGCCGTCACCCTGGACCACGTACCCGAAGGTGGCGCTCTGTGCCGGACTGAGCGAGCCGTTCCAGTCGGCGTTGTGGACCATCACGTCCTGGCCGGTGTAGGTCGCGTTGCCGTTCCACAGGCTCGCGACCCGCTGGCCGCCCGGCAGCGTCCAGTCGACCATCCAGCCGAGCATCGGGACGTCGCCGGTGTTGGTGACGGTCACCTCGGACTGGTAGCCGCCGTTCCAGCTGTTGGTCGTCCTGCGGGTGGCCGAGCAGGTGCCCGGGACGGGGTCGGTCGGGTTGCCCGGGTCGTGAACGCCCGTCACCTCGCCGTTGCCGCCGTCGAAGACGACGTCGGAGCAGGAGTAGAAGGTCTCCGCGCTGTCCGAGCGCTGCCACACCATGTAGATGATGTGCCGCCCCGACTTGTTCGCCGGGAGCTTGCCGGTCCAGGAGTAGTGGGCCTCGACCGTGCCCGGGGTGCCGTTGAGCGGTGGGTGGTCGACCGTGAGGAAGGGCTTGTCCTCGATGTCGTCCCAGGTGAGGGGCTTGGTCGGGTCGTAGCCGTCCTTGGTGACGTAGACGTGGAACCAACCCGGGTGCGCGGCCCAGGCGTTGTAGGAGAAGTCGACGGTCGCACCCGAGGTGAGGTGGGTGAGCGGCCAGTCGTTACGCGGGAGGTTGAAGCCCGTGAAGTTGGGGTTGCCGCCGCTGCACAGCTCCCCGTCCGGGACGAAGCCGCGGGTGCGGCCGGCGCCGTCGGAGCGCAGGACGGAGAACCAGTTGTAGAACGGGGTGGTGCCGCTGACCTGTTGGGCCGCCTTGCAGGCGGGGTTCACGGGTTTGATCTCGCCGGTGTCGGTCAGCCCGTCCTGCCAGCACAGGAAGGTACGGCTGCCGGGTTTCATGGGGGTGCCGTGGGCCTGCGCCGTGCCGCCCGCGGTGACGACGAGGGCGAAGGCGGGGACGGTGGCGAGGAGCGAGACGAGGATGAGGAAGAGGGCTCGGGTGGGGGTCGTTAATCGGCGCGGGGAGCCGGGTGCCGATCGGGAGCGTTTTGTCAGGATCATGACAGTCGGATTCCTTCGATACGGCCGTACGGACGCGGGTGCCGGTGGTGTGCGGACATGAGCGGGGTGGGCGCGCCGGAGGCGGCGGGTTCCGGTCCGCCACCCACATGGGAGCGCTCCCACCCCACCTGTTGCGGAAGTTAGCGCGAATGGGCGCGACTGTAAACCGGGAGCGCGGCTCAGGTCGTCCGGTGCACGGGATGGGCGGCTCAGGTCGTCCGGTGCACGGGATGGGCGGCCTGGAAGGCCAGTCGTCCGTCGGCCCGGGAGGCGATGGACATGAGCAGGTCGTCGAAGGACAGGAACTCCTCCCAGGCTGTACGGCCACTGTGCGCCGCGAGCCGCGCGACCACCAGGTCCTCCGGTTCCTGCGCCCGCTTGCCCTTCCAGACCTTGTCGGCGACGCTCACCAGCAGGTCCTCCAGCCGGACCTCCGGCCCGTTCCAGTCGGCGTGCGTCGCGGCGAAGCGGGCCAGCCGCGGTTCGACCCCGCGCGCCAGCAGCAGCTCGCGCCCCGCGCTCTCGTGGGCGGAGCCCGGGCCGGACAGCTCGGCGAGGTGCACCGCCTTGCCGATGTCGTGCGTGGCCGCCCCGAACAGCACGGCTTCGGCGTCCAGTTGCAGGGCCGGGTACGCACGTTCCACCCAGGTCACGAGCTGGTGCGCCACGTCGTGCACGGCTCGGAGGTGGGCCGCGAGGCGGGGTGGGGCCGCCAAGTCCCGGAGCAGTTCGGCCACTTGGGGCGGCAGGGGCCGCAGGGGCGGATCACCTGGGTCGTCGAGGGCGCGCTGGAGGGGGTCGGTTGTCGTCACGGGGTCAGGGTAGGGGCGCTTTCCTGTCGTACCGCGCTGTCGGGGCGATCGGTCTCGCGGTGCTCAGGGACACCGTCGGCGCTCGCGGTCGGCAGCTCCACCGTGAACTCCGTGTGGCCCGGGCGGCTCTCCACGCCGATCCGGCCTCCGTGGGCGCCCACGATCGCCGCCGCGACGGCCAGTCCCAGCCCGGAGCCGCCCGCCGAACCCGGCGCGCGGGCCCTGGAGGTGTCGGCCCGGGTGAAGCGTTCGAAGACCGTCGGCAGCAGCTCGGCCGGGATCCCCGGCCCGTCGTCGCGTACCCGGATCACACAGCGCTCCCCCGCCGTCTCCACCTCCGCCGTCACGCTCGTGCCGCCCGGTGTGTGCGTCCGGGCGTTGGCCAGCAGGGCCGCCACCACCTGGTGCAGACGCCTCATGTCGCCGGTGACCACGGCCGGGGCCTCGTCCAGGCGCAGCGCGAGCCGCCAGTCGTGACCGTCGCCCGCCGCCCGCGCGTCCCACAGCGCCTCGGCGACGACGGCCGCGAGGTCGACCTCGCCCGACTCCAGGGGCCGGCCCTCGTCCAGCCGTGCAAGCAGCAGCAGGTCCTCCACCAGGCCGGTCATCCGGGCCGACTCGGCCGAGACCCGGCGCCAGGCCAGGACCGGTTCGACACGGCCCGCGCCGCGGTTCATCAGTTCCGCGTACCCGGCGATGGCGGCCAGCGGAGTGCGCAGCTCATGGCCGGCGTCGGCCAGGAAGCGCCGCATGCGTTCCTCGCTGTGCCGCATGCGTTCCTCGCCGCGCCGGCGTTCGGCGAGGGAGGACTCGATGTGGTCGATCATCCGGTTGAGCGCGGCGCCGACCTGCCCGGCCTCGCTGCCGGGGTCGGTGTCCCGGGCCGGGACCCGGGTGAGGCCGATGACCTCGCCGCGGTCGAGCCGGGCCCGGGAGACCTCGACCGCGGTGGCGGCGACCCGGCCGAGGGGGCGCAGCTGGCGTCGGATGACCGCCGCGCAGACGACGCCGGCCGCGGTCAGCCCGAGCGCGGCGACCCCGGCCTCGGCGAGCACCAGCGCGGCGAGCGTGTGCCGTACGTCGTCCATGGGCAGCCCGGTCAGGACGCGTACGCCCCCGCTCTGGGCGGCGGCGACACGGTAGGTGCCGAGGCCGGGGAGGGTGCGGGTGTGCTCGGAGCCGTCGGGGGCGATGCCCCGCAGGGCGGCGCGCTGGGCGGCGGTGAGGTCGTGCGGCGGGGCGCCCTGGGTGACGCGCGCCGCCGCGAGGACGGTGCCGTCGGCGTCGAGCCGGGCGGCGAGCATCCCGGCGGGGGGTCCGTTCCCGGTGAGGAACGACAGGCTCGTCGGGTCGTCGGGGCGGGACCGGGCGCCGCCCAGGTTGCGTTCGACGGCGTCGGTGACGCGGTCGTCCAGGTTGCCCATCAGATAGCCGCGCTGGACCAGGGCGGTGGTGAGCGCCATCGCGGCGCACACCACGACGAGCGTGGCGGTGACGAACAGCAGCAGGCGCGCGCGCAGGGAGCGGGTGCGCGGGCGGCGGGTCATCTGCCGTCCTCCGTGGGCCCGTTCGTGTGGCCCCTGCCGTACGCGGCGCGGACCGTCAGTGTCCGGGGCCCGTCGACCGGGTGTCGGGGGAAGAACTCGTGGCCGACGGCGATCGCACGGACGTGGACGGAGGGGGACCCCAGGGTGCCTGACATGTCTCGATACTGTCCCGGTCCGCTGTCGGAACCCTGTGTTCAGCCTGAGGGTCGGTGATGACATCGGCTGGAAACGGCGGAAGGGCCGCACCCCCGACATACGGGGATACGGCCCATCCGATGCCCGACTGCCCTGCCGTACCGCTTACTTGCGGATCAGGCTGCGCAGCACGTACTGCATGATGCCGCCGTTGCGGTAGTAGTCGGCCTCACCGGGGGTGTCGATGCGGACGACCGCGTCGAACTCGACGCCGGTGTCGGTGGTGACCTTCACCGTGCGCGGGGTGGTGCCGTTGTTGAGCTCCTCGACGCCGGTGAAGGAGAAGGTCTCCTCGCCGGTCAGACCGAGGGCCTGGGCCGAGCCGCCCTCCGGGAACTGCAGCGGCAGGACGCCCATGCCGATGAGGTTCGAGCGGTGGATGCGCTCGTACGACTCGGCGATGACGGCCTTGACGCCGAGCAACGCGGTGCCCTTCGCGGCCCAGTCGCGGGAGGAACCGGAGCCGTACTCCTTGCCCGCGAGGACGACGAGCGGGATGCCCTGCTCGATGTAGTTGCGGGAGGCGTCGTAGATGAAGGAGACCGGACCGCCGTCCTGCGTGAAGTCGCGGGTGTAGCCGCCCTCGGTGCCCGGCGCGATCTGGTTGCGCAGGCGGATGTTGGCGAACGTACCGCGGATCATGACCTCGTGGTTGCCGCGGCGGGAGCCGTAGCTGTTGAAGTCGCGGCGCTCGACGCCGTGCTCCGTGAGGTACTTGCCGGCCGGGGTGTCGGCCTTGATGGCACCGGCGGGCGAGATGTGGTCCGTCGTCACCGAGTCGCCCAGCTTGGCCAGGACGCGGGCGCCGGAGATGTCGGAGACCGGGGCCGGCTCGTGCTGCATGCCCTCGAAGTAGGGGGGCTTGCGGACGTAGGTCGACTCCGGGTCCCACTCGAAGGTGTTGCCGGTCGGGATGGGCAGCGCCTGCCACTGGGCGTCGCCCGCGAAGACGTCCTGGTAGGACTTGTTGAACATGTCCTCGCCGATGGCGTTCGCCACGACGTCGTTGACCTCGGCCTCGGAGGGCCAGATGTCCTTGAGGAAGACCGGGTTGCCGTCCTGGTCGATGCCCAGGGCGTCCTTGGTGATGTCCACCTTCATGGAGCCCGCGAGGGCGTACGCGACGACCAGCGGCGGGGAGGCCAGGTAGTTCATCTTGACGTCGGGGTTGATCCGGCCCTCGAAGTTGCGGTTGCCGGAGAGGACCGAGGTGACCGCGAGGTCGTGGTCGTTGACGGCCTTGGAGACCTCCTCCGGCAGCGGGCCGGAGTTGCCGATGCAGGTGGTGCAGCCGTAACCGACCAGGTTGAAGCCGACCTTGTCGAGGTACGGGGTCAGGCCCGCCTTGTCGAAGTAGTCGGTGACGACCTTGGAACCCGGGGCGAGGGTGGTCTTGACCCACGGCTTGCGGGTCAGGCCCTTCTCCACGGCCTTCTTCGCGACGAGCGCGGCGGCGACCATGACGTACGGGTTGGAGGTGTTGGTGCAGGAGGTGATCGCGGCGACCGTGACGGCGCCGTGGTCGATCTCGTACGTCGAGCCGTCGGGGGCGGTGACGGTGACCGGGTTGGACGGCACGCCGTTCGGCGCGACGGCCGGGGCGTCGGAGGCCGGGAAGGACTCCTTGCCGGACTCGTCCACGGAGTCGACGTAGTTGAGGACGTCGGACTTGAACTGCTGGGCCGCGTTGGCGAGGACGATACGGTCCTGCGGGCGCTTCGGGCCGGCGATGGAGGGCACGACCGTGGAGAGGTCGAGTTCCAGCTTCTCGGAGAAGTCCGGCTCGGCCTTCGGGTCCAGCCAGAGGCCCTGCTCCTTGGCGTACGCCTCGACGAGCGCGACCTGCTGGTCGGAGCGGCCGGTCAGACGCAGGTAGTTCAGGGTCTCGTCGTCGATCGGGAAGATCGCGGCGGTGGAGCCGAACTCCGGGGACATGTTGCCGATGGTGGCGCGGTTGGCGAGGCTCGTCGCCGCCACGCCCTCGCCGTAGAACTCGACGAACTTGCCGACCACACCGTGCTTGCGCAGCATCTCGGTGATGGTGAGCACCAGGTCGGTGGCGGTGGTGCCGGGCTGCAGCTCACCGGTGAGCTTGAAGCCGACGACGCGCGGGATGAGCATGGAGACCGGCTGGCCGAGCATCGCGGCCTCGGCCTCGATGCCGCCGACGCCCCAGCCGAGGACGCCGAGGCCGTTGACCATGGTGGTGTGCGAGTCGGTGCCGACGAGGGTGTCGGGGTACGCCTGGCCACCCCGGACCATGACCGTGCGGGCCAGGTGCTCGATGTTCACCTGGTGGACGATGCCGGTGCCGGGCGGGACGACCTTGAACTCGTCGAAGGCGGTCTGGCCCCAGCGCAGGAACTGGTAGCGCTCCTTGTTGCGGCCGTACTCCAGCTCGACGTTCTGCTTGAAGGCGTCGTTCGTGCCGAACTTGTCCGCGATGACGGAGTGGTCGATGACCAGCTCGGCGGGCGCAAGCGGGTTGATCTTCGCCGGGTCGCCGCCCAGCTCCTTGACGGCCTCACGCATGGTGGCGAGGTCCACGACACAGGGAACGCCGGTGAAGTCCTGCATGATCACGCGGGCGGGCGTGAACTGGATCTCCTGGCTGGGCTGGGCCTGGGAGTCCCAGCCGCCCAGGGCGCGGATGTGGTCGGCGGTGATGTTCGCGCCGTCCTCGGTGCGGAGCAGGTTCTCCAGCAGGACCTTGAGGCTGTACGGCAGTCGGGCCGAGCCCTCCACCTTGTCCAGCCGGAAGATCTCGTACGACTCGTCGCCCACCTGCAGCGTGCTGCGGGCGTCGAAGCTGTTCGCCGACACGACAGTCTCCTTCATTGATGTGCGCGTACCACCGTCCATCGTGCCGCCACGCCGACTCGGCCGGTCCGGTCAGGTCAGGCTAAGTTAGGTTTGCCTTACTGGAGCGGCGGCCACGGTGCGCCTCGGCAGATATCTCGATGTCGAGATAACTCTAGTACATGGGCGCTGGATGGTCATGCCCGGCCTCGCGCCGGTGGCGTCGCCGGGTGACCTGTCTCAGTCCGCTCGGCTATCTCCTGGGGGTGGAGGGTGTCGCGTTGCTGCGCGGTTTCCGGGAGGGAAGCGCCGACCGCGCCTTCGTCGAGGCCCGGCTCACCGAGATACGACGGCTGCTGGAAACCGCCTCGCTCGTGCAGGCCGAAGCCGTCACGGCGGCTCTCGGCACGATCGGCACGGCCGAGGTGTACCGGTCCTGGGCACCGCACTACGACGCGCCCGGCAACCAGATGATCGACGTCGAGCAGCCGGTCGTACGGCGCCTGCTGGACGGCCTGCCCGTCGTTACGGCGCTCGACGCCGCCTGCGGGACCGGTCGGCACACCGCTCACCTGCACGGGCTCGGCCACCGGGTGATCGGCGTGGACGCCTCACCGGAGATGCTAACGCGGGCCCGCGAGCGACTGCCGGACGTCGGGTTCCTCCAGGCCGATCTGCACCGGCTTCCGCTGCCCGACGACGCGGTCGACACGGTCGTCTGCACGCTCGCGCTCACCCACGTCCCCGAACTGGCGCCCGTGCTGGCCGAGTTCGCCCGGGTACTGCGTCCCGGCGGACACCTGGTGATCTCGGACGCGCATCTGACGGGGTCCTACCTCCGGCCCACGCTTCCCCGCCGCCCCGGCCCCGACGGCCGCCCCTCATTGCTGGCGGAACACCATCGCCCGCTCAGCGCCTACCTGGCGGCGGCCCTCCCCCTCGGCTTCCGGGTCCGCCACTGCGAGGAACCCCACCGTCCGTGCGCTCCTCTCCCCCCACCGCCCGACCCCCTCCCCACCGACATGTCCTGGGACCTCCTCCACTGGATCCCGGAGGCCTCCGCCATGGCACTGGGCGACTCCCCACTGGTGGTCGTGTGGCACTTCGAGCTGGAGGACCCCGGGGAGAAGTGACGGCCGCCGTCTCACCCGAGCCGCAACCCGTACTCGCCGAGCCATCCCGCCAGTGTCTGGCGGGAGGTCGTGACCAGACTCCCGCCGGTGAACCGGACGTCCTCGGTGACCTCCGCCGCACACCCGACCGGCGGCACGAAAGCCAGGGCCGCCTCGTCGCTGTCGAACTCGGCCTCCGCCAGAACCAGGCCCGCGAGCGGCCCGTCGAAGACGTCGACTCCCAACGGGGGCACGCTCAGCCGCGTCTTGGTGAGTACCGCGGCCGGCAGCGAGGCGAGCAGGTCGTACTCGGCCGGGGACAGGTACGTGTTGGTGATGCACCCCTGCACGGCACCGGGCCGCTCGGCGGGGATCTTCTGGGTGAGTTTGAGCTCCGGTCCCCCGCCGTCCCGGCGCTCGGACCGCCGTAGCCGCAGCCGGGTCCCCGGCAGATAGCGGTCGGTGATCAAGCGGGTGGCGGTGACCGACGCGGGAGCGGGAGGCGCTTCCAGGAGGAAACGTCTCTCCCGCTCGACGCGCGCGTACTTTCCCGGGCGCATGCCCCTAGCCGGCCACGTACTTCGCCAGGTGTTCGCCGGTGAGGGTGGGACGGGACGCGGCCAGGGCGGACGGGGTGCCCTCGAAGACGATGCGGCCGCCGTCGTGGCCCGCGCCGGGGCCCAGGTCGATGATCCAGTCGGCGTGCGCCATGACCGCCAGGTGGTGCTCGACCACGATGACGGACTTGCCGGAGTCGACCAGGCGGTCGAGGAGGCCGAGGAGTTGCTCGACGTCCGCGAGGTGGAGGCCCGCGGTCGGCTCGTCGAGGACGTAGATCCCGCCCTTCTCGGCCATGTGCGTGGCCAGCTTCAGGCGCTGGCGCTCACCGCCGGAGAGGGTGGTGAGCGGCTGGCCGAGGGTGAGGTAGCCGAGCCCGACGTCGGCGAGGCGGGTGAGCACGCGGTGCGCGGCCGGGGTCGCCGCCTCCCCGCCGCCGAAGAACTCCACCGCCTCGGTGACCGGCATCGCCAGCACCTCGCTGATGTCCCGCCCGCCGAGCCGGTACTCCAGCACCGAGGCCTGGTACCGCTTGCCCTCGCAGTCCTCACAGGTGCTGGCGACGCCCGCCATCATCGCGAGGTCGGTGTAGACGACACCGGCGCCGTTGCAGGTCGGGCAGGCTCCCTCGGAGTTGGCGCTGAACAGGGCCGGCTTCACCCCGTTGGCCGAGGCGAACGCCTTGCGGATCGGGTCGAGCAGTCCGGTGTACGTCGCCGGGTTGCTGCGCCTGGAGCCCTTGATGGCACCCTGGTCGACCGAGACGACGTTCGCGCCGGGCGGGATCGAGCCGTGGACGAGGGAGCTCTTGCCGGAGCCCGCCACACCGGTGACCACGCAGAGCACCCCGAGCGGGACGTCGACGTCGACGCTTTGCAGGTTGTGGGCGCTCGCACCCCGGATCTCCAGCTGTCCGGTCGGCTTGCGCACACTCTCCTTCAGGCCCGCCCGGTCGGCGAGATGACGGCCGGTGACGGTGTCGCCGGAGCGCAGGCCCTCGACAGTGCCCTCGAAGCAGACGGTGCCGCCCGCCGTACCGGCGCCGGGGCCGAGGTCGACGACGTGGTCGGCGATGGCGATGGTCTGCGGCTTGTGCTCGACGACGAGCACCGTGTTGCCCTTGTCCCGCAGGCGCAGCAGCAGTTCGTTCATCCGCTGGATGTCGTGCGGGTGCAGGCCGGTGGTCGGCTCGTCGAAGACGTACGTCACGTCCGTGAGCGAGGAGCCGAGATGGCGGATCATCTTGACGCGCTGCGCCTCACCGCCCGACAGCGTGCCCGAGGGCCGGTCCAGCGCGAGATAGCCGAGGCCGATCTCGGAGAAGGAGTCGAGGGACTGCTGCAACGCGGTCAGCAGCGGGGCGACCGACGGCTCCTCCAGCCCGCGGACCCACTCGGCGAGGTCCGTGATCTGCATCGCGCAGGCGTCGGCGATGCTGATCCCCTTGATCTTCGAGGCGCGGGCCCCCTCGGCGAGCCGGGTGCCGTCGCACTCGGGGCAGGTGGTGAAGGTGACGGCCCGCTCCACGAACTCCCGGATGTGCGGCTGCATCGCCTCCTTGTCCTTGGAGAGCATCGACTTCTGGATCCGCGGGATCAGACCCTCGTACGTCATGTTGATGCCCGCGATCTTCATACGGGTCGGCTCGCGGTGCAGGAAGTCGTGGAGTTCGCGCTTGGTGTACTTGCTGATCGGCTTGTCCGGGTCGAAGAAGCCGGACTCGATGTAGAGACGCGAGTTCCAGCCGCCGCCCTTGTAGCCGGGGACGGTGATGGCGCCCTCGTTCAGCGACAGGGAGTCGTCGTAGAGCTGGGCGAGGTCGAGGTCGGTGACGTTGCCGCGGCCCTCGCAGCGGGGGCACATGCCGCCGGTCCGCTCGAAGGTCGCCTTCACCGCTTTCCTGGCGCCCTTCTGGACGGTGATGGCGCCGGCCGCGCGGACCGAGGGGACGTTGAAGGCGTACGCGCTCGGCGGGCCGATGTGCGGTGTGCCGAGCCGGCTGAAGAGGATCCGCAGCATCGCGTTGGCGTCGGTGGCGGTGCCGACGGTGGAGCGGGGGTCGCCGCCCAGACGCTGCTGGTCGACGATGATCGCGGTGGTCAGACCGTCCAGGACGTCCACCTCGGGCCGGGCGAGCGTCGGCATGAAGCCCTGCACGAAGGCGCTGTAGGTCTCGTTGATGAGCCGCTGCGACTCGGCGGCGATGGTGTCGAAGACGAGCGAGCTCTTGCCCGATCCGGAGACACCGGTGAAGACCGTCAGCCGGCGCTTCGGGATCTCGATGCTGACGTCCTTGAGGTTGTTCTCACGCGCGCCGTGCACGCGGATCAGGTCATGGCTGTCGGCGGCGTGGCTCATCGTGTCTCCAGCTTCTCGGGCGGCCTGACTGGCTCGATCCAACGCTATGCGGGCGCCGCCGGTCGGCGCTTCTCGAATCCTGACCGCTTCCCGGACGATCAACGGGATCGGCCATCGGGAGGCCAAGTCGGGGTAACCGGACAGGAAACAGCCCGCTCGGAAGGAGGCACGATGCCCCTCACGTTCCGCAAGAGTTTCCGGATACTGCCCGGCGTGCGCCTGAACATCAACCGGCACTCCTGGTCCATCACCACTGGCGGCAAGAACGGTCCGCGGCACACCCACAGCAGCACGGGACGTCGTACGACATCGATGGATTTGCCCGGACCTTTCGGGTGGCGGAAGACCCACACCGCCAAGCGCCACTGACGGGGCATCACCCGAACGGATCCCCCGAGATGCCCCATCTCATATCTGAGATAGCCTCAACCCCATGGCAGACGACTACCTCGTACGCATCGGCAAGCTCATCCGTGACGCCCGGCAGCACCGAGGCTGGACACAGGCCCAACTGGCGGAGGCGCTGGGTACCAGCCAGAGTGCTGTGAACCGCATCGAGCGGGGCAATCAGAACATCAGCCTTGAGATGATCGCCCGGATCGGTGAAGCACTCGAGAGCGAAATCGTCTCGCTGGGCTACGCGGGACCGATGCATCTGCGGGTGGTCGGCGGCCGCCGGCTCTCGGGGGCCATCGACGTCAAGACGAGCAAGAACGCGTGCGTGGCGCTGCTGTGTGCGTCCCTGCTCAACAAGGGGCGCACCGTGCTGCGCCGGGTCGCCCGGATCGAGGAGGTCTACCGCCTCCTGGAGGTGCTCAACTCCATCGGCGTGCGCACCCGTTGGATCAACGACGGGGTGGACCTGGAGATCGTGCCGCCGGCCGAGCTCGACATGGCGGCGATCGACGCCGACGCGGCCGTGCGCACGCGGTCCATCATCATGTTCTTCGGCCCGCTGCTGCACCGGATGGACCGCTTCAAGCTGCCCTACGCCGGCGGCTGCGACCTGGGCACCCGCACCATCGAGCCGCACATGATCGCGCTCAGGCGGTTCGGGCTGGACATCGCCGCCACCGAGGGCCACTACCACGCCCAGGTGGACCGGGCGGTCCGGCCCGACCGTCCGATCGTGCTGACCGAGCGCGGGGACACCGTCACCGAGAACGCGCTGCTGGCCGCCGCCCGGCACGACGGCGTGACCGTCATCCGCAACGCCTCCTCCAACTACATGGTGCAGGACCTGTGCTTCTTCCTGGAGGCGCTCGGCGTCAAGGTCGAGGGCATCGGCAGCACGACGCTCACCGTGCACGGCGTGCCGGACATCGACACCGACGTCGACTACTCCCCCTCCGAGGACCCGGTCGAGGCGATGAGCCTGCTGGCCGCGGCCGTCGTCACCGAGTCGGAGCTGACGGTCCGCCGAGTGCCCATCGAGTTCCTGGAGATCGAGCTCGCGGTCCTGGAGGAGATGGGCCTGGAGAACGACCGCACCCCGGAGTACGTCGCGGACAACGGCCGCACCCGGCTGGTGGACCTCACCGTCCGGCCCTCCAAGCTCGAGGCACCGATCGACAAGATCCACCCCATGCCCTTCCCGGGCCTGAACATCGACAACGTCCCGTTCTTCGCGGCCATCGCGGCCGTGGCCCAGGGCAAGACCCTCATCCACGACTGGGTCTACGACAACCGGGCGATCTATCTCACCGACCTCAACCGTCTCGGCGGCCGTCTCCAACTCCTCGACCCGCACCGCGTCCTGGTCGAGGGCCCGACCCGCTGGCGGGCGGCCGAGATGATGTGCCCGCCCGCCCTGCGCCCCGCCGTCGTCGTCCTCCTGGCGATGATGGCCGCGGAGGGCACGTCCGTCCTGCGCAACGTGTACGTCATCAACCGCGGTTACGAGGACCTGGCCGAGCGCCTGAACTCGATCGGGGCGCAGATCGAGATCTTCCGGGACATCTGACAGGTGATGGGGCGCCCCCTCCGGGGGGGCGCCCTTTTGCGTTGGGCCGTTACTCACTTTCGGGTGACGGCGTTCTCGCAGGTGGGGTGGCGGGGACTGGCGGACAGATGCCACATTCCAGTGTTTTCAAGGGTGAACGATCCCATATCCCGTCAACCTGGTGCATTCGGCCGATAAATGGTCGATACAGCCGAGAGTCATAGATATCTGTTGGATCTGTAATGACGCACGCATTTCCCTCACCGGACGTGGGGATTCCGTGCAGGGTGTGGATGTGCGGCCGACCGGTCGCCACCCGCACAACACACCCCGCCGACCTGCGGTTTCATCGCCGTGGCCGGGGTGTTCCACCCTTGCGAAGGGGGACACTCGTGTCCGTTACTGCTTCCGTCCGTCGTCTGACAGCCGCCGCCGCGGTCGCCGCCGCCGTGGTCGGTGCCGCCGCGCTCCCCGCCGCGGCCGCCGACCACCAGCCCGGCCGCGCGTACCACGGCTCGGTGTTCATCAGCGCCGTGCACCACGCCTCCCCGTGGCGTGACGGCCGGGGCAACCGGTCGCTGAACGCGGAGTGGGCGGACATCACCAACGACTCCCGCCGGGCGGTGAACCTGGACCACTGGACGCTGTCCGACCGGCAGGGCCACACCTACACCTTCCATCACGTCCTGCTCCAGGGCCGTGCGACCGTCCGCGTCCACACCGGTCTGGGCCGGGACACCGGGAGCGATGTCTACCAGGACCGTAGCGGGTACGTGTGGGACCGGAACTCCGACACCGCGACCCTGCGTGACGAGCGCGGCCGTCTGGTCGACGAGACCTCCTGGGGCCGCCACGACCGCGACGGCCGGCGCGACGGGGACCGCCGTCACGACCGGGGCGGCTGGCGCGACGGGGACCGCCGCCATGACCGCGACGGCGGCCGCCACGACCGCGACGGCCGGCACGACGGAGACGGCCGCCACGACCGCGACGGTGGGCACGACCGCGACGGTGGGCGCAACGGGCACGGGGGCGACCGCCGCGCCTGACCGACCCGGCACGCCGGCCTGATCCCGGCTGACTGACTGGTGGCGCGCTGCCCGGAGGGCGGCGCGCCACCGGTGCGTTGCCGCTTCCGCCCCCTTCTCGCGCACGGAACGACGCCTCCTTTTTGTTCTACAGAACCTTGACGCACTAAAGCACTTCTGTAGACCATCGGGACATCGGTACCCGCACCGGCGCGAGGAGGCGCTCGGCATGGTGGAGGTGTCCTTCGACCGGAGCCCGGAGACGTACCGGCACTGGAGGCTGCGTACGGACGGGCCGGTCGCCTGGCTGGAGCTGGACGTCGACGAGGACGGCGGGCTGGTGCCGGGTTACGAACTGAAGCTGAACTCCTACGACCTCGGTGTGGACATCGAGCTGTACGACGCCGTGCAGCGGCTGCGCTTCGAGCACCCGGAAGTCCGGGCCGTGGTGCTGACCAGCGCCAAGGAGAAGGTGTTCTGCGCGGGCGCCAACATCCGTATGCTCGCCGCCTCCCCGCACGAGTGGAAGGTGAACTTCTGCAAGTTCACCAACGAGACCCGCAATGGCATGGAGGACGCCTCCGAGCACTCCGGGATCACCTTCATCGCGGCCGTCAACGGCTCCTGCGCGGGCGGCGGTTACGAGCTGGCGCTGGCCTGCGACCTGATTCTGCTGATCGACGACAACTCCTCGGCCGTCGCGCTGCCCGAGGTGCCGCTCCTGGGCGTGCTGCCCGGCACCGGCGGCCTGACCCGGCTCACGGACAAGCGGCGGGTGCGCAAGGACCTCGCCGACGTCTTCGCCACCCGGAGCGACGGGGTGCGCGGCAAGACCGCCGTGGACTGGCGGCTGGTGGACGAGATCGTGCCGCGCCGGGACTTCCGGGCGGTCGTCGAGCAGCGGGCCCGGGAGGCGGCGGCGCGCCATCCCCGGCCCGCGGACGTGCGGGGTGTCCGACTCGCGCCGCTGGAACGCGAGATCAGCGACGCCGGGATTCTCTACCGGCATGTGCGCGCCGAGTTCGACCGGGCGCTCGGGCTCGTCCGGATCACCGTCCGCGGGCCGGAGGACGGCACCGACGGGTGGCTGCTCGGCCTCACCCGTGAACTCGACGACCTGATCCTGAGGCTGCGGGCCAACGAGCCCGAGCTGGGCACCTGGGTGCTGCGCACCGAGGGCGACCCGGACCTCGTACTGGCCCAGGAGCTGCGGCTGTTGAGCGCCCGGGCGGACGGTGACTGGCTCGCCGACGAGATCCTGCACTACTACAAGCGCACCCTGAAGCGTCTCGACGTCACCAGCCGCAGTCTCGTCGCGCTGATCGAGCCCGGGAGCTGCTTCGCCGGACTGCTGCTGGAGTTGGCCCTCGCCTGCGATGTGCAGTACATGCTGGACGGGCCGCCCGTCGAGGACCCGGACAGTGAAGAACGGGCGCAACTGCGGCTGTCCACAGTCAACTTCGGGGCGTTCCCGATGGGCAACGGGCTGTCCCGGCTCGCGTCCCGCTTCTACGGGGACGACGACCACCTCGACTGGCTGCGCCGTGAGGCGACCGGGCACCCCCTGACCCCCGCCCAGGCCCGCGAGCTCGGGCTCGTCACCGACGCGCCCGACGACATCGACTGGGAGGACGAGGTCCGCCTGGTACTGGAGAACCGGGCGGCGCTGAGTCCCGACGCGCTGACCGGGATGGAGGCCAACCACCGCTTCGTCGGCCCCGAGACGATGGAGACCAAGATCTTCGGCCGGCTCAGCGCCTGGCAGAACTGGATCTTCGTACGGCCGGGCGCGTCCGGTCCGCAGGGCGCGTTGCGCCGCTACGGCACCGGGCAGCGGGCCGTCTACGACCGGAAGCGAGTGTGATCCGATGCCCACGGCCGTCGACTACGACGCCAAGATCCCCAACAACGTCGGCCTCGCCGACGACCGGCGGCTGCAGCGGGCCCTGGAGGGCTGGCAGCCCAGGTTCCTCGGCTGGTGGGGCGAGATGGGCCCCGCTCTGGACAACCACGGTGTCTACCTGCGCACGGCCGTGTCGGTGGGCCGGGACGGCTGGGCGCACTTCGACCATGTCCATGTGCCCGACTACCGCTGGGGCATCTTCCTGGCCGAGCCCACCCCGGACCGCCGTATCGCCTTCGGCGAGCACAAGGGCGAGCCGGTGTGGCAGCAGGTGCCCGGCGAGTACCGCGCCGACCTGCAACGGCTCATCGTCGTCCAGGGCGACACCGAGCCCGCGTCGGTCGAGCAGCAGCGGCTGCTGGGGCTGAGCGCGCCGAGCCTGTACGACCTGCGCAACCTCTTCCAGGTCAACGTCGAGGAGGGACGGCACCTGTGGGCGATGGTGTACCTGCTGCACGCCTACTTCGGCCGTGAGGGGCGGGAGGAGGCCGAGGCTCTGCTGTACCGCAACTCCGGCAGCCCCGACTCGCCGCGCATCCTGGGCGCGTTCAACGAGGAGACCGCCGACTGGCTGGCCTTCTACATGTTCACGTACTTCACCGACCGGGACGGCAAGTACCAGTTGGGCTCGTTGAAGGAGAGCGCCTTCGATCCACTGTCGCGGACCTGCACCTTCATGCTGAAGGAGGAGGCCCACCACATGATGGTGGGGACGACCGGGGTCGACCGGGTGGTCGCCCGCAGTGCCCAACTCGTCGTGGAGAACGACACGTTGGACATCGCCGCGTGCGGTGGGATACCGCTCGACATCATCCAGAAGTACATCAACTTCCACTACACCGTCTCCCTCGACCTGTTCGGGAGCGAGACCTCCACCAACGCGGCCAACTACTACACGGCGGGGCTCAAGGGCCGCTGGCAGGAGGAGCGCCGGGGCGACGACCACCGGCTCACCGAGGACGGTGTGCGGTTGGACAAGCCCGCCGGGGACGGCACCTGGGGGGCCGACGAGGTCCCCGCGCTGCTCGCCCTCAACCTCGACCTGCGCGACGAGTACATCGCCGACTGCCGGACCGGCGTCAATCGCTGGAACCGGATCCTGGAGGACCACGGCATCGACGTCCGCTTCCGCCTCCCCCACCCGGGCTTCAACCGCCAGGTCGGCCTCGCCTCCGGCCACCACGTCACCCCCGACGGCACGATCGTCGACGAGCGGACCTGGGAGGCGAACCGGTGCCACTGGCTGCCCACCGCCGAGGACCTGGCGTTCGTACGGTCGCTGATGCGGCCGGTGTACGAGCGCGGGCGGATCGCGAGCTGGGTGGCGCCGCCGGTCAACGGGATCAACGGCAAACCGTTCGACTACGAGTACGTCCGACTGGTGTGAGGCGGCCCCCATGCCCGAGCTGTTCAACGCGGCGGACTGGCTGGTCGACCGGCAGGTCGACGAGGGCAACGGCGGCCGTACCGCCGTCGTCACGCCGACGCGGAGCCTGACGTACGGGGAACTGGCCGAGGGGCCGATCTCCGGGAGTTCCTGGAAGGCGCCCAGGGTCGCCCGCCACTCGGGGACGGCGCGCTCGGCGAGGTGGGCGTTGTAGCGGACCACGATCGGGCCTTCCGGCTCGCCCGCCTCCCTCGCCCGGTACAGCTCGGCGATCTCCTGCTCGTCGTACGCCGTGCGCGGCCTCTCGCCGTGGCCGGGCGCGTCGATGACGGCGACATGGAAGCCGCGGGCGACGAGGAGCCGTGCGCGGCCCGACATCGCGGGCCACTTCTTGTGGGTGCCGCCGCCGTGGCCCATCAGGACGAGGGGTGCGCGGTCGGCGCCGGAGAGCGGCGACCAGAGGACGCCGGGGATGTCGCCCAGGGTGAAGTCGCGTTCGCGCATGCCGTTGGCGGACGACTCGGTGGTGAAGCGCACAGAGGACATAGGTGTGGCCTTTCGGGAGTGCCTGGTGGTGGAGGCGCTCCCGGCGACACCCGCGTCAGTCGCCGGACCGTGGAGAAAGAGGGAGCACCCACGTCGATACAGCGTTCATGGGTCTCACCTCCTCGCTCGGTCGCACGGCCGACCGCAAGCTAGCAGCAGGGACCCGCGGGCCGGCAACTGCTTTTTGCAGGGCCGCTTTGCGGCCCTAGTCCCAATGCCGCTGACTTTGGGGTGAGTTGCTTGTAGCTTGTGGCTGGGAGGGTGCTGGTGCCACGGGCTGGGCAGGTGAAGCCGCCGGTTGAGGAGC
>NZ_JBEXXQ010000017.1:0-179492 GCF_040630525.1 Streptomyces sp. NPDC005799 | reverse complement strand
CGATCTCGCCGGCCTGCAGCAGCCGATGCCGGGCGACCGGCATCGGCCGCCCGGTACGGCGCACCTCCCGCAGCAGCGCCGAGACGGCGGCCGGGCGGCGGGCGACGCCGACGAGCAGTGGATCGGTGGCGAACCGGTCGGTGAGGAGTGCCCGGGCCTGCCGGTCCTCGGGAGTCGCCGTCGTGAGGGAGGCGAGCAGGGTGTGGACGCCGTCGGGGGACAGGGGCCGCAGCCCGACGACCCGGAAGGTGTCCCCGAGGCGGGCCCAGGGCACCCCGGTGCCGTTCGTGGCGATGACACACGGCGCCTGGGGGTGGGCGTCGAGCAGGCGCAGCAGGTGGTCCCACACGGCGGCGCGGTTGCCCTCGGGCACCGCGTCCAGGTCGTCCACGGCCAGGAAGGCCCGCCCGGACCGCAGTTGCCGGGCCACCCAGCCCGCCGGTTCCTGCGGAGCGGCCAGCGGGGCGAGCGTGGGCACCATGCCGTCCAGCCGGGGCAGCGCCCCCGAGCGCGCCGACAGCACGAGCGGTGTCCGGCAGCCCCAGGGCGCCCGGCCCGCACCCGCCGGTCCCCGTCCCGGGTCGTCCAGGGCCTGTGCGGCGAGCCGCGCCAGCTCGGTGGTGTGCCCGGCCCCCGTGGGACCGACGAGCAGGATGCGCCGCCCCAGCTCCGGCAGCAGCTCCGCGGGGACGTCACGATCCGGCTCCGGCGCGCCCCGGCCGCCGTGGACGCCGAGGGTGCGGGCCACCGGCATCGCGGGGAGGGCCGGTGCCACCTCCTTGCGGAACTGCTCGGCGAAGGACCCGTCGTCGGCCGCCAGGGCGTCGGGCGCGTTCCCGGCGGAGCGGTTGTCCAGCACGGGCGCCGGGGCCGAGCCCGCGGCCATCGCCGTCATACGGGCCACGATCCCGTCCAGGACGCGGTCCAGCGCCGCGCGGTAGCGCGGGGCCTGCATGGTCATCAGGGCAAGCCCCAGCGAGCGGTACTCGGGCGGCTGGCCCGCGGAGAAGGTGTCGGCCGTGGCGACCGGTCCCGGCAGCCGCCGCTCGACCGGCTCCCAGACCAGGGGCAGCGCCGGCTGCGGCGCGGTCCCGGTCCTCGCCTGTCCCAGATTGCGCCGCAGCGCCAGCACCGCCCAGTCGTGATGGGCCGGACCCTCGTTGAAGTACGCCGGGCTGCACAGCGCCAGCACGACGTCCGCGCTCTCGACGCCGTACGTCCTGCTCTGCTCGGCCGGCGAGGCGGGCGGTGGGACGAGGCGGTCCAAGACCGGTCCGTCCGTGGCGTCCAGACGCCGTCTCAGCTCGTCCAGGAATCTCGCGACCCAGGCCTCGTCCCTGCCGCGCACGTAGCTGACGGCATAGCGGTACACGGGCACCATCTCATCCCCCGGTATGTGGCTTGCGTACCTGAATTCAGTTTCTCACGAGACCGGGGGACCGGCCGTGGCAGAATCCCCGCCATCAACTCGTAACCATTCAGGCTTTATTGGCGAATTGTCAGGTAACATGCCCAACGTGCCGGTCGGGGAGCAGTCCCTGGGAAAGAAGCAGGCGAACCTGCTCACTGCCATCATGCGGGGGGTGCCTGTCCTGGGACGCGGCAAGGACTTCCACGCCCTGACCGACGGGGACATCCGCGGCGCGCTGGACAGACTTCCCGTGGGCACCGACGCGTCGCGGACGGGCGAGCTCAACCGGCTGCGCCCCCGCCTGCTGGACGCGGTCATCGGGGCCCGCACGCGGCAGGCGTGCTACCTCAGAGGACTCCCCAGCCACGGCCTGGAGCCGCTGCTGCACACCGTCGGCGAGGCCGTTGGCGCCCCGCTGGTCCTGCGCGTGGTGTACGGCGCCAGTACCGAGGTTCCGCTACGGGCGCTGAGCTATGTCCTGCCGGCCGTCCGGATGGCGGCCCGGCTGGCCGCGGCCGGGCACCGGGCCCTCCACCTCCAGGTCGTGCTCGCCGCTTCCCTCGGCTGCCCCATCAACGGTCTCACCGCCTCCGCCGTGGCCGAGGAGACCGGCCTGCTCGCCCGGTGCCTCGACCGGCTCCTGACCCTGCTGATCCCGCACCGCTACGGGATCTACGGCACCCAGACCCCGGCCGATGTCCTGGCCGCGCTGGAGGACCTGGTGCGCACCCTCTCCCCGGAGAAGCGGGCGCGCGTCCTGGAGCGGCTCGGCGGCAAGGGCGGCGCGACGGCCAAGGAGCAGACCCTGCTGTACGCGGCCGCCCACGTCCTGGTGCACGACCGCGCCGCCGTCCCGCTGGAGCTGGAGCGGGGCACTGCCGTCCCGCCCGACGCCAGGGTGATCGACGTCGGCGGCCTTCAGGAGCGCCACTTCCACGACGTACGACGCCTGTTCGCAACCGGGGCGGCGCAGGGACCCGGGGCGCTGGTGCTGACCCGGCACGCCGTGCCGCCGTACACCATGGCGCGGGGCGGGGACGTCGGACTGCGGGAGTTCCTGGACGGCGGCTCGCCGTGCGAACCGCCGGCCGAGGCCGCCCGCCGCGATCTGGACCTGCTGTGGGACGAGTTGCTGCCGAGCGACCTGCGGCGAGTCGTCGACGTCCGGCAGGAAGCCCTGCGATGACGCCCCCTCCCTCGCCCTCTCCCTCGCCCTCTTCTCTCGGTCGTGCGGAACTGGTCGCCCACTGGCGCGAGTTGGGAATCCACCCCGGAGACACCCTGCTCGTGCACGCCTCCCTGCGTGCCCTCGGGCCGGTGCGCGGGGGAGCAGGGGCCGTCGCCGACTCCCTGCTGGACGTGCTGGGGGCGGACGGCACCCTCGTCGTCTACACACAGACCCCTGACAACACCGACCCGTCCCGCTGGCCCGTCACCCGCGGCTATGCCGTGCCGGCCAGTGAGTGGCCGCGGCTGCGTGCCTCCCTGCCCGCCTTCGACCCCGCCCGGACCCCGAGCTTCGGGGTCGGTGTCCTGCCCGAGGAGGTGCGCACCCGTCCCGGGGCGTTGCGCAGCGGCCATCCGCAGAGTTCGTTCGCCGCGCTCGGACCCGCCGCCGCGCGGATCACCGCCGGGCACGCGCTGGACTGCCACCTCGGCGAGGACTCCCCGCTGGCCCGGCTGGAGGAGCTGGAGGCGCGGATCCTGCTGCTGGGGGTGGACTACTCCGTCTGCACGGCCTTCCATCTGGCGGAGTACCGCGTGCCGGGCCAGACCACGCGCGACTACGGCTGCGCGGTGGCCGACGGTCCGGGAGGCCGCCGCTGGCACCAGTACCGGGACCTGGACTTCGACGCCTCGGTCTTCCCGGACCTGGGCGACTCCTACGAGGCGCTGCCGGAGCGGCCGGTGACCCGAGGCCGCGTGGGCGGCGCCGACTGCCGACTGCTCGCCCTGGCCCCCGCGGTGGCGTACGCGGCGAAGTGGCTGACCGCCCGACGAGCGGGCACACCGGACGAGACCTACCCGATGGGGTGAACGCGGTCAGTGCCTCGCGGGTGGGTCAGTGCACCATGGGCGCCGGGGTGACACCGTCGGGCGACCGCGACGACTGGGGGGCGATGCGGGCACCGGGTCGCGCCCAGTGGGTCGGCGTGGGCAGCGGATCATGGCCGTTGGGTCGGCGTGGGCAGCGGATTACGCCCACTGGGTCGGCGCGGGCACGGAGCTCGGCCGTCGGTGGTGAACGCTGAGCGGATTCCGCGTCCTGGGGTGACGCCGTCGGCGGACCGCGATCACCTGGGTCGGGGCCGGCACCGGATCATGCCCACTGGGTCGGCGCGGGCACGGAGCTCGGCCGTCGGTGGTGAACGCTGAGCGGATCCCGGGCTCTGGGGTGACGCCGTTGGCGGACCGCGATCACTGGGGGCGAGGCAGGCATCGGATCGCGCCCAGTGGGTCGACGCGGGCAGCGGATCATGGCCCTTGGATCGGCGCTGGCGCCGGAGCACGGCCGCCGGCGATGAAGGCTCAGTGGATCCCGGGCTCTGGGGTGACCGCGCCAGCGGATCACGCCTACCGGGGTGACATCGTCACCGGATCACGCCCACCGCGGTGACACGGTCGCCGAATCACGCCCACTGAGGTCCACGCAGTGGCCGGATCGCGGCCGCCAGGGTCCACGCAGTGACCGGATCACGCCCACCGGGGTCCACGCAGTGGCCGGATCACGCCCGCCGGGGTCCGAGAGGTCACCGGATCACGCCCGCCGGAGGCCAAGCGGTCAGCGGATCACGACCACCGGGACGCCGATCGTCGCGAACTGCCACATCGCGTCGCCGTCCGTGCGCGACTCGCGGATGCCGCCCGTGCGTACGTCCATGTCGGCCCCCGGTCTCGGCACCCCGACCGCCGCGCTGAAGCCGATGGCCACGCCGTCCACGGCGGTGAAGCGGACGACGTGCTCGATGGGGGTGCCGTCGGTGCCGGTGATCGAGTTGGAGCGGGAGGTGACCGGGTAGGTGCCGGGGAACGGGGCGATGCTGCCCGGGGTCACCGTGAACGTACGGAGCACCCGCTCGCGCGCGCCGACGAGCCACACCCGGCCGGCGTCCACCGAGTACACCACCCGTTCACCCGTACCGGTCCCGGCGGGCAGGGCGGCGGGGTTCGGGTCGACGCGGGGTACCTGGGAGGCGTACGCCGTCGCCGAGGCCGTGGCCTGCGGCTTGCTGAAACCCGCCGGGACGGTCGCGGAGGCCTGGTAGGCGAGGAAGGAGACCGTCGCCAGGGCCGCCGCGGTGAGCCCGAACACGAATCCGGAGCTGCCCTTTGCCACCGTCGCCCACCTGACCGATCGTCTCGCCCGCGGTACTTGCGGCGACCGTAGCAGCCACGGCCCGCTCCGCCCGGGCGGCGATGCCGAGCCCCAAACCGCCGTACGCTGTTTGCGTGCTCTTGCTCGCTCTGGATACCGCCACTCCCGCCGTGACCGTCGCGCTGCACGACGGGACGGATGTCATCGCCTCGTCCAGTCAGGTCGACGCGCGCCGGCACGGGGAGCTGCTGCTGCCCTCCGTCGACCGGGTGCTCGCCGAGGCCGGGCTCCGGCTCGACGCCGTGACCGGTGTCGTCGTGGGGATCGGACCCGGCCCGTACACCGGGCTGCGCGTCGGCCTCATGACCGCGGACACCTTCGGGCTCGCCCTCGGTGTGCCGGTGCACGGTGTGTGCACGCTCGACGGGCTGGCGTACGCGGCCGACATCGAGAGCGGCCCCTTCGTGGTGGCGACCGACGCCCGCCGCAAGGAGGTCTACTGGGCGCGGTACGCGGACTCCCGCACCCGGCTGACCGACCCGGCCGTGGACCGGCCCGCCGACATCGCCGACCAGGTGGCCGGGCTGCCGGCCGTCGGCGCGGGCGCGCTGCTGTACCCGGACACCTTCCCCGCCGCGCACGCACCCGAGCACGTGTCGGCGGCGGCACTGGCCGCGCTGGCCGCCGAGCGGCTGGCCAAGGGGGAGGAGCTGCCGGCGCCCCGGCCGCTGTACCTGCGCAGGCCGGACGCCCAGGTGCCCAAGAACTACAAGGTGGTCACCCCCAAGTGACCCACGCCGTGACTCCTCGACTGCGCGAGATGCGCTGGTGGGACATCGATCCCGTGCTGGAGCTGGAGAAGGAGCTGTTTCCCGAGGACACCTGGTCCCGGGGCATGTTCTGGTCCGAGCTCGCCCATGCCCGCGGCCCCGAGGCGACGCGGCGCTACGTGGTCGCCGAGACCGACGCCCGGATCGTCGGCTACGCGGGCCTCGCCGCCTCCGGGGACCTTGCCGACATCCAGACCATCGCCGTCGCCCGCGACCACTGGGGCACGGGCCTCGGCGGCCGCCTGCTCGCCGAGTTGCTCCGCGCCGCCACCGCCTTCGAGTGCGGTGAGGTGATGCTGGAGTGCCGGATCGACAACATCCGCGCCCAGAAGCTGTACGAGCGCTTCGGCTTCGAGGCCATCGGCTTCCGGCGCGGCTACTACCAGCCGGGCAACGTGGACGCCCTGGTCATGCGGCTCACAGACCCATCAACCTCCGTACAAGGAACCGAGATCCATGGCTGACGAACCCCTCGTCCTCGGTATCGAGACCTCCTGCGACGAGACCGGCGTCGGCATCGTCCGCGGCACCACCCTGCTGGCCGACGCGGTCGCCTCCAGCGTCGACGAGCACGCCCGCTTCGGCGGTGTCGTCCCGGAGGTCGCCTCGCGCGCGCACCTCGAGGCGATGGTGCCGACGATCAACCGCGCGCTGAAGGACGCGGGGGTGAGCGCCGGCGACCTGGACGGCGTCGCGGTCACCGCCGGCCCCGGCCTCGCGGGCGCCCTGCTGGTCGGCGTCTCGGCGGCGAAGGCGTACGCCTACGCGCTCGGCAAGCCCCTCTACGGCGTCAACCACCTTGCCTCGCACATCTGCGTGGACCAGTTGGAGCACGGCGCGCTGCCCGAGCCGACCATGGCGCTGCTGGTGTCCGGCGGCCACAGTTCGCTGCTGCTGTCCAGCGACATCACCTCGGACGTACGGCCGCTGGGCGCGACCATCGACGACGCGGCGGGCGAGGCCTTCGACAAGATCGCCCGGGTGCTGGACCTCGGGTTCCCGGGCGGTCCGGTCATCGACCGGTACGCACGCGAGGGCGACCCGGAGGCGATCGCGTTCCCGCGCGGCCTGACCGGGCCGCGCGACCCGGCGTACGACTTCTCCTTCTCCGGTCTGAAGACGGCGGTCGCCCGTTGGATCGAGGCGAAGCGGGCGGCGGGGGAGGAGGTGCCGGTGCGTGACGTGGCGGCCTCCTTCCAGGAGGCGGTCGTGGACGTGCTGACCCGCAAGGCGGTACGGGCCTGCAAGGACGAGGGTGTCGATCATCTGATGATCGGCGGCGGCGTGGCCGCGAACTCGCGGCTGCGGGCGCTGGCGCAGGAGCGGTGCGAGGCTGCCGGGATCCGGCTGCGGGTGCCGCGGCCGAAGCTGTGCACGGACAACGGGGCGATGGTCGCCGCGCTGGGCGCCGAGATGGTCGCGCGGGGGCGGGCGGCCTCCGGCTGGGACCTGTCCGCGGACTCCTCCCTGCCGGTCACGGACCCGCACGTCCCAGGGCACGACCACGTCCACGAGGTCAGCAAGGAGAACCTCTACTCGTGACCGTCGCCCTGATGTGGGAGGCCCGGGCGGCCGAGGGCCGCGGCGAGGAACTGCTGACCTGGGCACGAGCGCAGGAGCTGCCGTCCCGGCCGGTACGCCGGGAAACCTTCCGGGCCCCGCAGGACCGCGTCCTCGTCATCACGTGGTGGGACGCGCCCTACGACGCCGAGTTGCCCGAACTCCCTGAGCCGGACGGGGAGTTGGTCATGCGGGCGGTGCATCGGTGGCGGTTCGACTCGGTGGGGAAGGATTGATGGGACCTTCCTATACAGATTTCTGCATATTCTGGCTGTGCGAGCGACTCGTGGCAGATCGAGATTGATCTGGACGGCGACGATTCGTCGTTCGTCTTCACGGCGCATGAAGGCGTCCCGCCGGAGGGCGAGCAGCGGGCAAGCTGACTGTCAGTTCAGCGGACGGGCCTCCGTCTCGCACCGCAGTCGCCGGTCGGCGTCGAGTGTCCTCACCGGGCCCGTGAGGAGCAGGTGCGCCGTGTGGCGTACGTCCGTGCTCGATGCCGCCAACCGTAGTTCCAGCGCGCCCGGTTCGACCACCCTGGCGCCGGAACGGTCGGTGAAGGCGGACAGGTCCGCGTGGAAGCGGAAGGTGAGCCGGGCCGCCTCGCCCGGCTCCAGCTCCACCCGCCGGTAACCGATCAGCCGTACGTCCGGTCGGGTCACGCTCGCCACCGGGTCGTGCAGGTACAGCTGCACGACCTCCGCGCCGGCCCGGTCGCCGGTGTTGCGGACCGTGACCGAGACGTCGTGGGAGCCGTCCGTCGCGATCTCGGCGCCCGTGCCGTCCGGCTCCCAGGCGAACGTCGTGTACGAGCGGCCGTGGCCGAAGGGGTACAGCGGGGTCGGATCGAGGTTGCTGACCTCGCCGGCCAGGCCGAGCGGGGGCTGGAGATAGGTCCAGGGCTGGCCGCCGGGCACCCGGGGGACGCTCACCGGAAGGCGGCCCGAGGGGTTGACGCGGCCCGACAGCACGCCCGCCACCGCCGGGCCGCCCTCCTCCCCCGGGAAGAACGCCTGGACGACCGCGCCCAGGCGTCCGTGCCAGCGGCCCAGCGCGTACGGGCGGCCGGTCAGGAGGACGAGGATGACGGGGACGCCCGTCGACACCAGGGCGTCCAGCAAGTCGCCCTGCACCCCGGGCAGTCGCAGGTCGGTCACATCGCAGCCCTCACCCGAGGTGCCCCGGCCGAACAGGCCCGCCCGGTCGCCGAGGACCGCCACGCACACGTCCGCCTCGGCCGTCCGGGCCACCGCCTCCTCGAAACCGCCCGTGTCGGGGTCGTCGACGCCGCATCCCTCGGCGAAGGTGACCTTGGCGTCGGGGAGTTCGGCGCGCAGCGCCTGGAGGACCGTGGGGATCTCGATGCCCATCGGCACCTCGGGGTGGTGCGTGAGGACGTGCGAGGGGAAGGAGTAGCAGCCCAGCATGGCGAGGGGGTCCGCGGCGCGCGGGCCGACCACCGCGATACGGGTGTCGGGGGCCAGCGGGAGGAGCCCGTCGGGGTTGTCGAGGAGGACCACCGACTCCTCGGCCAGCCGGCGGGCGAGCGCCCGGTTCGACGTCGAGTCCAGGTCGATGCGCTCGGCCGGCTCCGGGTTCCAGTCCTCGTCCAGCAGGCCCAGCTCGCACTTCTGCAGCAGGACCCGGCGGGCCGCCCGGTCGATCAGGGACTCGGGGACCTCGCCCGCCCGTACCGCCTCCACGAGCGGTGTGCCGTAGCACTTCAGGGTGGGCAGCTCGACGTCCAGGCCCGCCGCGAGCGCCGCGTGGGCCGCCTCCGCCTCGGAGCCCGCGACCCGGTGCTGGGTCTGCAGGAAGCCGACGCCGAAGTAGTCGGCGACCACCGTGCCCGTGAAGCCCCACCGCTCGCGCAGCAGCTCGGTCAGCAGACCCGGGTCCGCCGAGGCCGGGATGCCGTCCGTGTCGTTGTACGCGGCCATCACCGACCGCGCCCCGGCCTCCCGCAGCGCCATCTCGAAGGGCGGCAGCGTGATGTCCGCGAACTCCCGCACCCCGGCCCGCACGGGCGCGAGGTTGCGGGCGCCGGCCGAGGAGGCGTACCCGGCGAAGTGCTTGAGCGTGGAGACGATCCCGGCCGACTCCAGCCCCCGCACGTACGCGGTGCCGATCGTGCCGACCAGGTACGGGTCCTCGCCGATGGTCTCCTCGACCCGGCCCCAGCGCGGATCCCGTACGACGTCCAGGACCGGGGCGAGACCCTGGTGGACGCCCACCGAGCGCAGGTCGCGGCCGATGGCGGCGGCCACCTCCTCGACGAGGGCGGGGTCGAAGCTCGCGCCCCAGGCGAGCGGCACCGGGTAGGCGGTGGCCCGCCAGGTGGTGAAGCCGGCCAGGCACTCCTCGTGCGCGAGGGCGGGGATGCCGAAGCGGCCCGCCTCCGCGATACGGCGCTGGGCGCGGGCCAGCGCCTGCGCGCCCAGCGCCGGGTCCACGGGGGCGGTGCCGAAGGGGCGGGTGAGCTGGCCGAGGCCGTGGGTGATGAGCTCGTCCCAGTCGTAGTCGGCGCTCATCTCGCGTTGCAGCGGTGCGACTCCGTCGCCGTCGGTGTCGGCGCCCACCCACACGCCGTAGAGCTGGGCGGTCTTCTCCTCCAGGGTCATCCGGGAGAGGAGGTCGTCGACGCGGGAGGCGGCGGGCAGGGCGGGGTCACGCCAAGGCGCGGTGGTCATGAAACTCCTGCTCTGGTCGAGTCGGGACGGGCCCTCTCACGAATGTTTCGCTTTTCATCTCGAATGTTCCGGGAACCTAGGCCGGTCGCAAGGGTTCGTCAAGAGGGGGCGCGGGGATACGATCGCCGCCATGACGCCTTCGGAGCCCGTTGAAACGCGGACGACAACCCCGACGACAAGCCGGTCCCAGCAGACCGCGACGCTCGCCGAGATCGCCCGCGAGGCCGGCGTGTCCGCGCCGACAGTTTCGAAGGTCCTCAACGGCCGTGCCGACGTGGCCCCGGCCACCCGTACCCGGGTGGAGGAGCTGCTGCGCGCGCACGGCTACCGGCGCCGCAGGGCCGAGGCGAGCCGCTCCCCGCTCATCGACCTGGTCTTCCACGAGCTGGAGAGCGCCTGGGCGATGGAGGTCATCCGGGGCGTGGAGAACGTGGCCCGGGACACCGGGCTGAGCGTGGTGCTGAGCGAGAGCGCGGGGCGGCTGACACCGGGGCGGACCTGGGCGGACCAGGTCGCCGCCCGCAGACCGCACGGGGTGATCCTGGTGCTCTCGGGCCTCGACGAGTCCCAGCGGGCCCTGCTGACCAGCCGTTCCATCCCCTTCGTGGTGATGGACCCGGCCGGCGACCCGGGCGTGGACGTGCCCTCCATCGGCGCGACCAACTGGCAGGGGGGTCTCGCCGCCACCCGGCACCTCGTCGAACTCGGGCACACCCGCATCGGTGCCATCACGGGCCCCTCCCGCATGATGTGCAGCCGCGCCCGGGTCGACGGCTACCGGGCCGCCCTGGAGACCGCCGGGCTCCCCGTCGACCCCTCGCTCGTCGCGTCCGGCGACTTCCACCACGAGACCGGCTACCGCCAGGGCCTGGAGCTGCTGCGCCGCCCCGACCGCCCGACCGCCGTCTTCGCCCTCAACGACCTGCAGGCGCTGGGTCTGTACGAGGCCGCCCGGGAGCTGGGCCTGCGTGTTCCGGAGGACCTGAGCGTGGTCGGCTTCGACGATCTGCCGGTCGCCCGCTGGGTGGGGCCGCCGCTGACGACCGTACGGCAGCCGCTGACGGAGATGGCCGAGGCGGCGGCCAAGCTGGTGCTGGACCTGGGCCGGGAGGACCAGGCGCCCATGGCCACCCGGGTCGAGCTGGCCACGAGCCTGGTGGTGCGCAGCAGCACGGCACCGCCGCCCAGTGGCGTCTGACAGGGCACTGGGTACACGTTGGCCGGAAGTGGCGCTATTGACGGGCGACGCGCCCACGCCCACGCTCCACCGAAGCCAATCGGTTACCCAACCGAAACTTTCGAAGGCGGCACCCGCGCCCTGGTCTGGCGCAACCAGATGATCAGACGGCTGACGAACGGTTCATGGCCCCCGGCTCAGCAGCTCAGCGGCCTGCGCCCGGAGTGGACGTGGCGATCACCTGCTGCACAGGCGGATGACCCAGTCGGCCGACAGCGCGAAACTCGCCCCGAAGGCCGCCCACTTCACGTCGGTCGTCGCCGCGTGCGCGGCCGTCCCCCGCTGCGCGAGCGTCACCCTCCGGGGCTTTACTGCCGCCTCCGGCGGGCGCCCACTCGGGCACGCACAGCGCGACCAGCCAGCGGAACACCGGGTTCACGGAGCGGGTGACGATCGACTGCTCCGGCGCCTCCCTGTCGCCCTGGAAGGCGAACGCGGTATTCAGCGGGGCGTGGAGCGGGGGCGACCCGGTGCCGGCGGTCTCACCGGGCTGACGGCCCGCTGAGAATCGTGAGAGTTTCCGTAGAAAACCGTTCCGCGGGGTCTCCGCTAACAACCTCCTAATAATTCGGACTTACGTTCCTGTCTGTGACGGGACTTGAGCCGGGACAGGCGGAGAGCGGCGGCGGGGGCAGATCCAGGGGCCGGCGGTCGACCGTACTGAGGATCGCCGGCCTCACCATGGCGGGACTACTGGTGCTGGGCGCGGGGGCGGCCGGGTGGGTGTACTGGCACCTCGACAGCAACATCAAAAGCGTCGACATCAACCAGGCGCTCGGCGACGACCGTCCGGCGAGGGCGGTGACGACCCCGTCCCCCGGAGTCTCCGAGTCCCCGCTGCCCACCGGCTCCCTGAACATCCTCGTCCTCGGGTCCGACTCCCGCAGCGGCAAGGAGAACAAGGCGCTCGGCGGGGGCAGCAGCTCCGGCGCCCGGTCGGACACCGCGATGGTGGTGCACATCGACGCGGGCCGGAAGGACGCGACCATCGTCAGCATCCCGCGCGACACGCTCGTCACCCGACCGTCCTGCCCGCTGAAGTCGGGCGGCTCCACGGCCGCGGCGTACAACGCCATGTTCAACAGCGCCTACTCCGTGGGCGGCCCGGTGTGCGCGGTGAAGACGGTCGAGTCCATCACCGGCGTCCGCATGGACCACTACATCGAGATCGACTTCTCGGGCTTCGCGAAGCTGGTGAACGCCCTGGGCGGGGTCACCGTCACCACGGACCAGAACATCGACGACGACGACAGCCATCTGCACCTCGCGGCCGGCACCCACCATCTCGACGGCAAGCAGGCCCTCGCCCTCGCCCGCACCCGGCACGGCATAGGCGACGGCAGCGACCTGGGCCGCATAGGCCTCCAGCAGAAGCTGGTGAAGGCCCTGCTGGAACAGATCTCCTCGACGAACCTCCTCACCGACCCCGCCCGGCTCTACTCCGTCGCCGACGCCCTGACGGACAGCCTCACCACCGACACGGGCCTGGACTCCATCAGCGAGCTGGTCGGGTTCGGGCGCAGCCTGGAGGGACTGACCGCGCAGCACCTCAAGACGGTCATGATGCCGGTGGTCACGGCCCCGTCCGACCCCAACCGCGTGGTGGCGAAGGAACCGGCGGCGAGCGATCTGTGGGAATCGCTGCGCTGAGCAGCGCAAAGAAGGGCGGCGGAAAAAATCTTCGGGGAATTCCGGCGCGCCTGTCGATCCCCGGACTCCTCGATCGACGCACTGGTGAAAGGCCGGACAGCAACCGGCCCCGGACCGACCGAGGAGTCACCATGCCCCGTTACCTCTCTCTCGTGCAGATCGACGAGAAGACCGCCCCCGCCGAGGGGCCCAGCCCCGAGCTGATGCAGCGGATGGGGGAGCTGATCGAGGAGATCACCAAGGCCGGCGTGATGCTGGACACCGCCGGGCTGACGCCGTCCGCGCAGGGCACGCGGGTTCACTGGCAGGGCGGTGAGATCTCCGTGACCGACGGGCCCTTCACCGAGTCCAAGGAGGTCGTCGGCGGCTACGCGATCATGCAGTGCAAGGACAAGGCCGAGGCGCTGGAGTGGACCAAGCGGTTCCTGAAGGTGCACGAGGAGCACTGGACGGTGACCTGCGAGGTCAGGGAGATCGCGGAGGGCTGAGGGCCGCTTGGCCCGAGGCCCGTCGGGGGTGTTGCATGGTGGGCTGTGGAACAGCAGCCCACCGCCACCCGTGCCGTCGACACCGTCTTCCGCCTCGAGTTCCCGCGCATCGTCGCCGGCGTCACCCGGATCGTCCGCGACGTCGGCATCGCCGAGGAGCTCGCCCAGGACGCCCTGGTCGCCGCGCTGGAGCAGTGGCCCCGGGACGGTGTGCCGGACAACCCGGGCGCCTGGCTGACGGCCACCGCCCGGCACCGCGCCGTCGACCTGGTCCGGCGCCGGGAGAACTACGCCCGCAAGCTGGCGGAGATCGGCCGCAGCCTGGAGACGACCGCGCCGCCGGAGGAGCCCGCCGACCCCGAGGACATCGACGACGACCTGCTCCGGCTGGTCTTCACCACCTGTCACCCCGTCCTGTCCGCGGAGGCCCGCACCGCCCTCACCCTCCGGCTGCTCGGCGGCCTGACCACCACCGAGATCGCCCGCGCCTTCCTCGTCCCCGAGCCGACGGTCGCCCAGCGCATCGTCCGCGCCAAACGCACCCTCGCCACGAAGAACGTCGCGTTCGAGGTGCCCTACGGCCCGGACCGCGAGGCCCGTCTCGGCTCCGTCCTGGACGTCATCTACCTGATCTTCAACGAGGGGTACGCCGCCACGGCCGGCGACGACTGGCTGCGCCCGGCGCTGTGCGAGGACGCGCTGCGGCTGGCCCGTGTGCTGTCGTCGCTGATGCCGAAGGAACCCGAGGTGCACGCCCTGGCCGCCCTGCTGGAGTTCCAGGCCTCCCGCGCCGCGGCCCGCACCGGCCCCGGCGGCGAACCCGTCCTGCTCAAGGACCAGAACCGCCGCCGCTGGAACCGCATGCTCATCGCCCGCGGCATCACGGCCCTGCACCGTGCCGAGGCCACCGCCACCGGCGCCCCGGGCCCGTACACCCTCCAGGCGACGATCGCCGCCTGCCACGCGCACGCGTACACCTACGAGGAGACCGACTGGGCGAGCATCGCCACCCTCTACGGCCTGCTCGCGGCCCGCGCCCCCTCCCCGGTCGTCGAACTCAACCGCGCCGTCGCCGTGTCGATGGCGCAGGGACCGGAGGCGGGGCTGGCGATCGTGGACACCCTCGCCGCGGAACCCGCCCTGCGCGACTACCACCTGCTCCCCAGCGTCCGCGGCGACCTGCTGGAGCGCCTGGGGCGTACGGCCGAGGCACGCGCCGAGTTCACCCGGGCGGCGGAACTCGCGCGCAACGAACGGGAACGGGAGCTGCTGCTGCGGCGGGTGACGGAAGCGGGGTGATCAGGCGGGGTGTCCCACGAGCATGGTCGGCGCCCCCGCCACCCGGGTCAGGAACACGGTCGCCGAGTTGGGGCCGGCCGACTTGACCTTCTTCCTGAGTTCCTCGGGCTCCACCGCCGACCCCCGCTTCTTCACGGTCAGCGTCCCGACCTCCCGCTCCCGCAGCAGGGCCTTCAACTTCTTCACGTTGAAAGGGAGTTGGTCGGTGATCTCGTAGGCGGTGGCGAACGGGGTGGGGAGGAGGGCGTCGGAGGTGACGTACGCGATGGTGGGGTCGATCAGGCCGGCGTCCAGGCCCTCGGCCACCTCGGCGACCAGGTGGGCACGGATGACGGCGCCGTCGGGCTCGTACAGGTAGCGCCCCACCGGGCGGACCCGGGGATCGGGCAGCCCCCTTCCGGGCAGGGTGCGGGGGCCGGGGAGCAGCGTGGCGCGGACCGCCCCGGGCGTCGTCCCGAACCACAGCACCGCCTCCTTCACGTCCCCGCCGTCCGAGATCCACTCGGCCTCGGCGTCCTCGGGCACGGCCTCGTGCGGGATGCCCGGGGCGACCTTCAGCGCGGCGGCCCGGGACGCCTTGCGGGCCGCCCCGACCGCCCAGGACAGGGGTGGTGAGTAGGCCTCGGGGTCGAAGATCCGCCCGCGTCCGCCGCGCCGGGCCGGGTCGACGAACACGGCGTCGTACCCCGCCGTGTCGACCTCCGTGACGTCGGCCTCCCGCACCTCGATCAGGTCCGCCAGCCCGAGCGCCTCGGCGTTCGCCCGCGCCACGGCGGCCGTCACCGGATCCCGGTCCACGGCCAGCACCGGGATCCCCAACCGGGCGAACGCGATCGCGTCCCCGCCGATCCCACAGCACAGGTCGGCGACAGACCGTACCCCCATGGCCCGGAAGCACTCCGCCCGGTACGCCGCCACGCTCGCCCGCGTCGACTGCTCCACCCCGTTGGGCGTGAAGAACATCCGCCCGGCGTCCGCCGCCGCGAACTTCGCCGCCGCCCGTTGCCGCAGCCGCGCCTGCCCGAGCGCCGCCGACACCAGGTCGGCGGGGTGCTCGCGGCGCAGCCGGGTCGCCACGGCGAGTTCGTTGGCCGGGGCGGTGTCACGCACCTCGTCGAGGAGGGCGCGGCCTTCGGGGGTGAGGAGGAGGGCGAGGTCGTTCACCGGGTCATTGTGGGCCAGTCGGTGGATGGTGTGCCCGTGGACGCGGTGTCGGGCCGGGTTCGCGGGCCCGGCCTGCGAGGATCCGGCACCATGCGAGCAGTCGTACAAAACGATAAAAACGGGGCGTCCCGGAAGCGGCGAGTCCGTGACGGGATCGCCGTGCTCGCCGTCGCCGCCATCGCCTCCGGCTGTGCGACGGGCGACGGCCAGGAGGTGCGCCCGGCCTCCGGCCAGCAGCCCCTGAAGGCGCCCGAGGCCCGCGCCCTGGACTCGTACGCCCTGAAGCTGCGCGCGGCCCTCACCGCGCGGGCCGCGGCCGCGCGGCGCTGGGGGCTGCGGCAGGTGCCCCTGACCGCTCCGCCGCCACCGGCGCACAAGCCGCGGATCACCGCCCGCAGGGGCTTCGAGGTGGACGACCAGGAGGAGTTGGACCTCCCGCCCGTCTTCACCACGGTCCCCACCCGGCAAAGGGTCGTCTTCCTCACGATCGACGACGGCGCCGAGAAGGACCCGGCGTTCCTGCGGATGATGAGCGAGCTGAAGATCCCGTACTCGGCCTTCCTCAGCGACTTCCTGGTCAAGGACGACTACGGGTACTTCCGCCGGATGCAGTCCGAGGGCGTCACCCTCAACAACCACACCCTCACCCACCCCTATCTGCCGGGGCTCTCCTACGAGCGGCAGCGGCACGAGATCTGCGGCATGCAGGCGGTCATGAAGAGGCAGTTCGGCCGGGCCCCGACCGTCTTCCGGCCGCCCTTCGGCAACTACAACCAGGACACCCTGCGCGCCGCGAAGTCCTGCGGCATCCGGTACGCGCCGATCTGGGACGAGGAGGTCTTCGTCGACCACTGGGAGTACCGCGAGGACGACCAGGACCTGCACCCCGGCGACATCGTGCTCACCCACTTCCGGGGCCGCGGCGAGTGGAAGGGCACCATGGTCGACGACATGCGGCGCTTCCTGAACAAGGTCACGGCCGAGGGGTACGCGGTGGCCCGCCTGGAGGACTACCTGTGAGGCTCCGGGGCCTGGCCGCCGGAGTTCTGGCGCTCGCCCTCCTCACCGGCTGCGCCCAGTCCGTCGACCCCATCGAACGGCTCGGCAGGAAGGCGGCGCAGGAGGTACGGCCGCACGGACACGCCGGCCGGCCCGTGCGGTCGTACCGCCGCTGGGGCCTCCAGGCCCCGCTGCCCCGTGCCCCGCGACCCGCCCGCGCCCCGGCCTTCCGCCCGGCGGGCCCGGCCCTCCCCCTGATCGTCTCCCACGTCCCCACCCACGACCGGGTCGTCTTCCTCACCTACGACGACGGCGCCGCGCGGGACCCGCGCTTCGCCGCCATGGTCCGCGAACTCCGGCTGCCCGTCAGCGTGTTCACCGCCGACGGCGCGGCCGCCCCGGTCCACGGCCACCTCGCGCACCCACGGCCGGCCGACGCGGGCACCCAGGGCCACCGCCTCGGCCGCACCACCCTGCGCGGTCTGCCCTACGCCGGCCAGCGCGCCGAGATCTGCGGCCGGCCCGACCGGCCCCGGCCGCGTCTGTTCCGGCCGCCCCACGGCGCGTACGACGGCACCACCCTCCGCGCGGCCGGTGACTGCGGGGTCACGGCGCTGGTGCTGTGGCGCGCGTCGATGAACGCCGCCGGCCGGCTGACCTACACCCGCACCGCCCGCCACCTGACCCCCGGCGACATCGTCTCCGTGGCCCCGGACGACGGATCGGGCCCACCTCTCACCCGGCGCACGTCCCGCCTCCTCGCGCGGCTGCAGGAACGGGGGCTGACGGTGGGGCGTCTGGAGGACTATCTGTAGCCGAGCGCGGTCACCAGGAAGAACAGGGCCGCGAGTGTCTGCCCGCCACCGGTCACGGCGAACCCGTCCCGGAGGAAGAAGGCGGCGGACGCCAGGGCGCCGTCGCCAGCCCGCCCAGCCACACCGCCGCGCCCCCCCGCGTGCCCGTTCGGTGCCGGGGCGGCCGCGGACACCAGGCCGGAGGCGGGACCGCGAGCGCGCAGCCGTCGGGCGGCAGGGACCGGGAGGGGATGGGGCGACGGTGCGTGTCCACCGCGGCGGCCGGGACCCTCTCGCGAGGCCCCCGGCGACCGCATCACGGGCCGACGCGCCCCCGCGTGCCCGTGCAGTGCCGGGGCGGCCGCGGGCACCAGGCCGGAGGCGCGTTCGGCGGGAGGCAGGACCGCGAGCGCGCAGCCGTCGGGCGGCACGGACCGCGAGGGGATGGGGCGACGGTGCGCGTCCACCGCGGCGGCCGGGACCCTCTCGCGAGGCCCCCGCCGACCGCATCGCGGGCCGACGCGCCGTTCGGGATTAGCAGTCCGCTTGACCGAGTGCTAATCGCGGTCATAGTCTCGGCTCTGGCACTCCCCCCTGGAGAGTGCCAAACAAGCGACGGGCAGGTCCGGCACCCGCGACGACGGATCGACCTGGTCGCCACCTCAGACAGTTAACCCCGTGAGATCTCCGAAGGGGGAGGTCGGATCGTGACGACCGCCAGCTCCAAGGTTGCCATCAAGCCGCTCGAGGACCGCATCGTGGTCCAGCCGCTGGACGCCGAGCAGACCACGGCCTCTGGCCTGGTCATCCCGGACACCGCCAAGGAGAAGCCCCAGGAGGGCGTCGTCCTGGCCGTGGGCCCGGGCCGTTTCGAGAACGGCGAGCGCCTGCCGCTCGACGTCAAGACCGGCGACATCGTGCTGTACAGCAAGTACGGCGGCACCGAGGTGAAGTACAACGGCGAGGAGTACCTCGTCCTCTCGGCTCGCGACGTGCTCGCGATCATCGAGAAGTAATTCACCGAAGCATTCCCGCTTTGAGCTGCGCCCCTGGCCCCCGCGACCATTAATCAGCCGGGCGCCCGGGGCGCAGTGTCTTTTTGAACCCACAGATCCGAGAGGGCTCCCGCTGTCATGGCGAAGATCCTGAAGTTCGACGAGGACGCCCGTCGCGCCCTCGAGCGCGGCGTCAACAAGCTGGCCGACACGGTCAAGGTGACGATCGGCCCCAAGGGCCGCAACGTCGTCATCGACAAGAAGTTCGGCGCGCCCACCATCACCAACGACGGCGTCACCATCGCCCGTGAGGTCGAGGTCGAGGACCCCTACGAGAACCTCGGCGCGCAGCTGGTGAAGGAGGTGGCGACCAAGACCAACGACATCGCGGGTGACGGCACCACCACCGCCACCGTGCTCGCCCAGGCGCTGGTGCGCGAGGGCCTGAAGAACGTGGCCGCGGGTGCCTCCCCGGCCGCGCTCAAGAAGGGCATCGACGCCGCCGTCGCCGCCATCTCCGAGGACCTCCTCGCGACGGCCCGCCCGATCGACGAGAAGTCCGACATCGCCGCCGTGGCCGCGCTGTCCGCCCAGGACCAGCAGGTCGGCGAGCTGATCGCCGAGGCGATGGACAAGGTCGGCAAGGACGGTGTCATCACCGTCGAGGAGTCCAACACCTTCGGTCTGGAGCTGGACTTCACCGAGGGCATGGCCTTCGACAAGGGCTACCTGTCCCCGTACTTCGTCACCGACCAGGAGCGTATGGAGGCCGTCCTCGACGACCCGTACATCCTGATCAACCAGGGCAAGATCTCCTCGATCGCCGACCTGCTGCCGCTGCTGGAGAAGGTCATCCAGACCAACTCCTCCAAGCCGCTGCTGATCATCGCCGAGGACGTCGAGGGCGAGGCCCTGTCCACCCTGGTCGTCAACAAGATCCGCGGCACCTTCAACGCGGTCGCGGTCAAGGCCCCCGGCTTCGGTGACCGCCGCAAGGCGATGCTGCAGGACCTGGCGATCCTCACCGGCGCCACGGTCGTCTCCGAGGAGGTCGGCCTCAAGCTCGACCAGGTCGGCCTGGACGTGCTGGGCTCCGCCCGCCGCGTCACCGTCACCAAGGACGACACCACGGTCGTCGACGGCGCCGGCAACTCCGAGGACGTCACGGGCCGCGTCGCCCAGATCAAGGCCGAGATCGAGAACACCGACTCCGACTGGGACCGCGAGAAGCTCCAGGAGCGCCTCGCGAAGCTGGCCGGCGGCGTGTGCGTGATCAAGGTCGGCGCCGCCACCGAGGTGGAGCTGAAGGAGAAGAAGCACCGTCTGGAGGACGCCATCTCCGCGACCCGCGCCGCGGTCGAGGAGGGCATCGTCTCCGGTGGTGGCTCCGCGCTGGTCCACGCCGCCAAGGTGCTCGAGGGCTCCCTCGGCAAGACCGGCGACGAGGCCACCGGTGTCGCCGTCGTCCGCCGCGCGGTCGTCGAGCCGCTGCGCTGGATCGCCGAGAACGCCGGCCTCGAGGGCTACGTCATCACCTCCAAGGTCGCCGAGCTCGACAAGGGCCAGGGCTTCAACGCCGCGACCGGCGAGTACGGCGACCTGGTCAAGGCCGGCGTCATCGACCCGGTCAAGGTCACCCGTTCCGCCCTGGAGAACGCCGCCTCCATCGCCTCCCTCCTCCTGACGACCGAGACCCTGGTCGTCGAGAAGAAGGAAGAGGAGGAGCCGGCGGCCGCGGGTCACGGTCACGGCCACGCCCACTGACGCACCGCAGCACGAAGGCCCGGCACCCTCTGGGGGTGCCGGGCCTTTCGGCGTCTACTGCTCCAACTGGTCCAGGGCGCCCAACTGCGCCATCAGCCCGAGCCGGTCGTACTGCCACCAGCCCTCGACGATCTTCCCGTCCTCGTCGCACCGGAAGATGGTCGCCCCGGTCATCACCACGCTCCGCCCCGTGGCGGGAAGCCCCATGAACTCACCCGTCTGGGTGCCGCGCCAGGTCCACCGGGTGCACACCCGGTCCCCGTCCGCGATCTGGTCCTCGACGTCGAAGGCGAAGTCGAAGCCGGCCCGCCACATGCCGATCTCCCGCCGTATGGCGTCCATGCCCATGGTGTCCTGCTCGTTGGCGGGATCGTGGTCGTGGTAGTTCTCGGCGATCAGGTCGTCGAGCGGCGGCAGATCACCCTTGACGGCGATCGTCTCGAAGAACCGCCGTACGTTCGCCGCGTACAGCCGCTCGTCCCGCACCACGTCCAGGTCCGTGAAGGTCGGCATCTCCTCGCAGAGAGCCACCATCTCCCGGAAGATCTTGTCCGTCTCGGGCAGGTTCGAGTTCCGCATCGCCTCCTCGTACGACGGGAACTCCACGATCTCGATGAAGTGCGACGCGTCGGAGTGGTCCTTGCCGATCACCGCATGCGTCGCCGTCCGCTTCCCCCTGGTCTGCTCGACCCATGTGTCCATCAGCCGGTTCATGTCGTCGAAACGGCTGGTCCTGCAGTCGATGAGCTGTACGAAGGTCATGGTGCTGCCTCCGGTCCGCCTGGGTCCCGTTGAACACCCCCATTCTCTGCCCGTCGGCGTCATCGGGCCATGTCGGCGGCCCTGCTGTGGGCGCCCCTGCCGTGGGCGCCCTTGCTGTCGGCTCCTTTACTGCGGCCCGTACTTGCGTCCCGTCCGGGAACTGATCCCGCCCAGCAGCCCCCTGGGCGTCACCTTCACGAGGCCCATCAGGGCCTTGTAGCGGGGGTCCGGGATCGACAGGGACTTTCCCCGCGCCAGATCGCCGAGCGCCGCCGCCACCAGTTTGTCCGCGTCGAGCCACATCCAGCCGGGGATGTTGTCCGTGCCCATGCCGGCCCGCTGGTGGAACTCCGTGCGCACGAAGCCGGGGCACAGGGCCATCAGGCGTACGCCGCTGCCCGCGAGATCCTTCGCCGCGCCCTGGGTGAACTGCACGACCCACGCCTTGGACGCGCCGTAGGTGCCGCGCGGGACGAAGGCGGCGACGGAGGCGACGTTGACGACACCCCCGCGGCCCCGCTCCCGCATCGCCTCCGTCGCCGCCGACGTCAGCCGGAGCACCGCCTCGCAGTGGACCTTGAGCATCTTCAGCTCGTCGGCCATGGGGACGTCGAGATAGTGGCCCTTGTTGCCGAAGCCGGCGTTGTTGATCAGCAGATCGACGGGGTTCCGGCGGTCGGAGAGGCGGGCGGCCACCGTCTCGATACCGTCGTCCGTCGCCAGGTCCGCCGTCACCACCTCCACCTCGACGCCGTGCCGGTCGTGGAGTTCGGTCGCCTGTTCGTGCAGCCGCTCGGTGTCCCGGGCGACCAGGACCAGGTTGTGTCCGTCCGCCGCCAGCCGCCGCGCGAACGCGGCGCCGATGCCCGCCGTCGATCCCGTAATCAGAGCCGTTGTCATGGCCCAAGCGTAGTTACCCGGAGGCAAGGAGTCCGATCCGCGGGCGGGCGGTGAGGGAGGTTCAGGTGCCGTACTTCTCGAGGTACTTCCGCGCGTCGGCCAGCACCTCCGGATGCAGTGCGTCCCCGGCCGCCAACAGCCTTGGCAGCAGGGTTCGTTCGGTCGTCACCGCGCGGAACTGCAGGGCCACCGTCACGTCGTGGGCGGGCCGGTGCACGATCTCGACCGGATCGCCGGACCGTATCTCGCCCGGCTCGATCACCCGCAGGTACGCCCCGGGCGCGCCCTTCCGCGTGAACCGCTTCACCCACCCCCGCTCACCCATATGGCCCTGGAAGGTGCCGCACGGGATCCGCCCGCAGGTCACCTCCAGCACGACCCGGTCCCCGATCCGCCACCGCTCGCCGATCAGCGCGCCCGAGACGTCCAGGCCCTCGGTGGTGAGGTTCTCGCCGAAGAAGCCGTTCGCCAGCGGACGCGCCAGCTCGCGTTCCCAGCCGTCCAGGTCCTCGCGCGCCATGGCGTACACCGCCTGGTCGTCCCCGCCGTGGTGCTGCCGCTTGCACACCGCGTCCCCGGCCAGCCCGCTCCCGCCGACGCCCTTGGGCCCGGGCGCGGCCACCCGCACCGGCCCCGCCACCGGTCGCTTGTCGATACCGGTCACCCCCTCGGGGTTGTCCGTGTACGGCACGGCCCGCGCGCTGCCCAGATTCACCGACAGAAGCCTCATGACGGAACGGTAGGCCGCCGGATCTCAAAGCGTCGACCGATTATTCGGCGCCGTACCAAAGCCTCGCTTATCCATCGCTTATCCTCGAAGGGTGATCGAGGCCCGTCATCTCCGTGTCCTGCGCGCCGTCGCCACCACCGGCTCCTTCTCGGCGGCCGGACGCGCACTGGGCTGCACCCAGCCCGCGGTCAGCCAGCAGATGAAGGCGCTGGAGGCGTCCGTCGGCACCCCGCTGCTCGTCCGCAGCGGACGCGAGATGCGGCTCACCCAGGCGGGCGAGGCGCTCGTCCGGCACGCCGGCACCATCCTCGCCGGGCTCACCGCCGCCGAGGAGGAGATCGCCGCCATCGCGGGCCTGCGCGCCGGGCGGGTACGGCTCGTGTCGTTCCCCAGCGGCAGTTCCACCCTCGTACCGGCCGCGCTCGCGGCCCTGCGCGCCGCCCACCCCGGCACCCGGGTCTCCCTCGAGGAGGCCGAACCGCCCGCGTCGGTGGAGATGCTGCGTGAGGGCGAGTGCGACGTGGCGCTCGCCTTCCGGTACGAGGGCGCGGCGGGCGGCCAGGAGGGGGAGTGGGACGACCTCGTCGTACGGCCGCTGCTGAGCGACCGGCTCGTCGGGCTCGTACCGGAGGGGCACCGGCTCGCGGGCGCCGGTTCCGTGGCCATCGGGGAGCTCGCGGACGAGCCGTGGATCGCCGGATGCCCGCGCTGCCGCGGACAGTTGGTGGAGGTGTGCGAGGGCGCCGGGTTCACCCCGCGGATCGACTTCGCGACCGACGACTACCCGGCCGTGGTCGGTCTGGTGGGCGCCGGTCTGGGCGTCGCGGTACTGCCGCAGCTCGCCATCGAGTCCGTGCGGCCGCGCCACGCGCGGGTGCTGACGTTGCGGCCCGCGGTGCGGCGGGAGATCGTGGCGCTGACGCTGCCGGATCTCGCCCAGGTGCCGGCCGTCGCGGCCACCCTGGACCACCTCGCGCACGCGGCCACCCGGCAGCCGTGACCCGCGGCTGCTCGACGGCGAGCACGCGCGGGGGCGAGAAAAGAAGGGCACGCGTGCGTGCCCTTCATATCGGGAGCTCTGGGTCCGGGAGCTCGGGAACCTGGAATGCCGAAACGTTCCTTCAGTTGTTCGAGGCGCTGCCCGCGCCAGTGGCCCCCGCCGACACCAGCCGGTTCCGCGCCCGCCCCATGAGTTCTTCGCGCTCGTCCTCGGTCAGGCCGCCCCACACGCCGTACGGCTCCCTCACCGCCAGCGCGTGCGCCGCGCACTGCGCGCGCACGGGGCACCTCATGCAGACCTCCTTGGCCGAGTTCTCACGAGCGCTCCGGGCCGCGCCTCGCTCGCCCTCCGGATGGAAGAAGAGCGAGCTGTCCACCCCGCGACAGGCAGCCAGCAGCTGCCAGTCCCACAGGTCCGCGTTCGGTCCGGGAAGGCGGGAGAAATCTGCCATTACGTGACCCCTTGTAGCCGTTCTGAGCGGATACGGTGCCCACGACCGTACATCTCTCATCTAAGGAGATGAAAATATGACTCATTGCGAATCTAGCCTCAGACACCAGCAGATGGGAAGAAATAGGGCTGAATGGGGCGCTGGTTGTGATGAAACGTTGAGGGTCGGCCCCGCGTGTCTGCACCGTGTCCGCTCCCTCACGTAGAGTGCCGAAGATGGCACACGGCCCCGTAACTCTTTCGAGTGACCGTCGTTGAGAGTGCGGAGGCGGTTGAAACAAGAAGTGCTCGGGCTAGTGTCCGAGACAGTCGACCGCACAGGTGACGATTTCGTACCAGCCTGGAGGCTCAAGGTGACGTGCATCAGCTGCGGAGGGCGGCCATGACATCCGTCCTCGTCTGCGACGACTCCCCGCTTGCCCGAGAGGCGCTCCGCCGCGCGGTCGCGACCGTGCCCGGCGTCGAGCGCGTGACGACCGCGGCCAACGGCGAGGAAGTCCTCCGCCGCTGGGGCGCCGACCGCTCGGACCTGATCCTGATGGACGTACGCATGCCCGGACTGGGCGGCGTCGAGACCGTGCGCCGGCTGCTGTCCGCCGACCCCGGCGCGCGCATCATCATGCTGACCGTCGCCGAGGACCTGGACGGTGTCGCTCTCGCGGTCGCCGCCGGGGCGCGGGGCTACCTCCACAAGGACGCCTCCCGCGCGGAGTTGCGCGCGACGGTGACCCAGGCGCTCGCCGACCCGACCTGGCGGCTCGCCCCGCGGCGGCTGCGGTCCGCCGAGATGGGGGCGGCGCCGACGCTCACCGCGCGGGAGATCCAGGTGCTCGAAGGGATGAGCCACGGGCGGTCCAACGCGGAGATCGGGCGGGAGCTGTTCCTGTCCGAAGACACCGTGAAGACGCACGCGCGGCGGTTGTTCAAGAAGCTGGGTGCGTCCGACCGGGCGCACGCGGTGGCACTTGGCTTCCGGTGGGGTCTGGTTCGTTAGGCCCACCGGGGTGCCGCCTTGTGTCGTCGGCGGCTGCGGGTTCGGTGGGGCTGGTCGCGCCCACGCGGCGGTAACCGCAGGTTGATGCAGCCCCGCGCCCCTTCAGGGGCGCGGTCGGCGAGGTTGGTCAAGTAGTCCCCTTGGTGCCCGCTGCTCGTTTCGGCGCGGATGCCGCATCCTTGAAGGTGTGGAGTCTCTCGGGGACGAGTCGGTCGAGCGGAAGGGGAGGGCGCAGGAGATGAGTTCCGGCGCACCTGCTCATAACGCTTCGGTGCACAACAACGGACGCGGTGCCACGGACCGCACGGCCGCAAGGCACCATGGACCGATGCGCGACGACGAGGCGGCGAACGCCGCAGGGGCGATCGGTGCACTCGTCCATCGCGCGGTGGACGGGGACGAGCAGGCCACGCACGACCTGCTCGCCCATGTCCACCCGCTGGCGCTGCGGTACTGCCGTACCCGGCTGTCCCGGCTGCCGGGAGACGCCCGGCACTTCGTGGAGGACCTCGCGCAGGAGGTCTGCGTCGCGGTCCTGCTCGCGCTGCCGCGCTACCGGGACACCGGCCGTCCTTTCGAGGCGTTCGTCTTCGCCATCGCCGCGCACAAGGTCGCCGACCTGCAGCGGGCGGCGATGCGGCACCCTGGTTCGACGGCGGTCCCGTCCGACGAGATGCCGGAGCGGCCGGACGACTCGCTGGGCCCCGAGGAGCGCGCGCTGCTCAGCAGCGACGCCGAATGGGCCAAGAAACTGCTGGCCAACCTGCCGGAGAACCAGCGGGAGCTGTTGCTGCTGCGTATCGCGGTGGGGCTCACGGCCGAGGAGACAGGTCAGATGTTGGGAATGTCACCCGGCGCGGTCCGGGTGGCGCAGCACCGGGCCCTGAGCCGGCTCAGGGCACTGGCGGAACAGTAATTCCTGGGCGGTCGGCGGCTTTCCCGAAGTCGGCGCCTTTCTTGAACAGGCCGCTCGGGGATTCCGTACGAACATACGAAGCCCGAGGTCACGCGGAACCGTGGAATTCGACGGCCCTGCTTCCCGCTAGCATGGACATCCGCACCGATCAAGGCCATTTGGGGAAGGTGTCATGACTGCGAACGTCGACGGAGTGCCCGGTAAATTCGCGACACTCGGGCTGACCTACGACGACGTGCTGCTGCTGCCGGGAGCCTCCGAGGTCCTCCCCAACGCGGTCGACACCTCGTCCCGCATCTCGCGCAACGTCCGGGTCAACATCCCGCTGCTGTCGGCGGCGATGGACAAGGTGACCGAGTCCCGCATGGCCATCGCGATGGCCCGCCTCGGCGGCGTCGGCGTGCTGCACCGCAACCTCTCGGTCGAGGACCAGGTCAACCAGGTCGACCTGGTCAAGCGGTCCGAGTCCGGCATGGTCACCGACCCCATCACGGTGCACCCGGAGGCCACCCTCGCCGACGCGGACGCGCTGTGCGCCAAGTTCCGCATCAGCGGTGTCCCCGTCACCGACCCGGCCGGCAAGCTCCTGGGCATCGTCACCAACCGTGACATGGCCTTCGAGAGCGACCGCAGCCGCCAGGTGCGTGAGGTCATGACGCCGATGCCGCTGGTCACCGGCAAGGTCGGCATCTCCGGTGTGGACGCCATGGAGCTGCTGCGCCGCCACAAGATCGAGAAGCTTCCGCTGGTCGACGCGGCGGGGGTCCTCAAGGGTCTGATCACCGTCAAGGACTTCGTCAAGGCCGAGAAGTACCCGAACGCCGCCAAGGACTCGGAGGGCCGGCTGCTGGTCGGTGCCGCGGTCGGCGCGAGCCCCGAGGCGCTGGAGCGCGCCCAGGCGCTGGCCGAGGCCGGCGTGGACTTCCTGGTCGTCGACACCTCGCACGGCCACAACAGCAACGCGCTCAGCTGGATGTCGAAGATCAAGTCCAGCGTGAACGTCGACGTGATCGGCGGCAACGTCGCCACCCGCGACGGCGCCCAGGCGCTGATCGACGCCGGTGTCGACGGCATCAAGGTCGGTGTGGGCCCCGGCTCCATCTGCACCACGCGCGTGGTCGCCGGCATCGGTGTCCCGCAGGTCACCGCCATCTACGAGGCCTCCCTCGCCGCCCGTCCGGCCGGCATCCCGCTCATCGGCGACGGCGGCCTGCAGTACTCCGGCGACATCGGCAAGGCGCTGGCCGCCGGCGCCGACACGGTGATGCTGGGCTCGCTGCTCGCGGGCTGCGAGGAGTCGCCCGGCGAGCTGCAGTTCATCAACGGCAAGCAGTTCAAGTCGTACCGCGGCATGGGCTCGCTCGGCGCCATGCAGTCCCGCGGCCAGGGCAAGTCGTACTCGAAGGACCGCTACTTCCAGGCCGAGGTCGCCTCCGACGACAAGCTCGTGCCCGAGGGCATCGAGGGCCAGGTGCCCTACCGCGGCCCGCTCTCCAGCGTCCTGCACCAGCTCGTCGGCGGTCTGCGCCAGACCATGGGCTACGTGGGCGCGGCCACCATCGACGAGATGGAGTCCAAGGGCCGCTTCGTACGGATCACCTCCGCGGGCCTGAAGGAGAGCCACCCGCACGACATCCAGATGACGGTCGAGGCGCCGAACTACAGCAGCAAGTAGGCGACAGGCGTACGAGGGGCGGCCCCGGAAGCATCCGGGGCCGCCCTTGTCGTACCCGTCGGCGATACTGGAAGACGCTGAAACGCATCAGGGAAAGGCCACAGACGTGACTGAGATCGAGATCGGGCGCGGCAAGCGCGGCCGCCGGGCGTACGCCTTCGACGACATCGCCGTCGTCCCCAGCCGCCGTACGCGGGACCCGAAGGAGGTCTCGATCGCCTGGCAGATCGACGCCTACCGCTTCGAGCTGCCCTTCCTGGCCGCCCCCATGGACTCGGTCGTCTCCCCGGCCACCGCGATCCGCATCGGCGAGCTCGGCGGCCTCGGCGTCCTGAACCTCGAGGGCCTGTGGACGCGGCACGAGGACCCGCAGCCGCTGCTCGACGAGATCGTCGAGCTGGACGCGGACACGGCCACCCGCCGTCTCCAGGAGATCTACTCCGCCCCCATCAAGGAGGAGCTGATCGGCGCGCGCATCAAGGAGGTGCGCGACTCCGGCGTGGTCACGGCCGCCGCGCTCTCCCCGCAGCGCACGGCCCAGTTCTCCAAGGCGGTCGTGGACGCGGGTGTCGACATCTTCGTCATCCGCGGTACGACGGTCTCGGCGGAGCACGTCTCCGGCTCGCACGAGCCGCTCAACCTGAAGCAGTTCATCTACGAGCTCGACGTCCCGGTGATCGTCGGCGGCTGCGCCACGTACACGGCGGCCCTGCACCTGATGCGCACGGGCGCGGCGGGCGTGCTCGTCGGCTTCGGCGGCGGCGCGGCGCACACCACGCGCAACGTGCTGGGCATCCAGGTGCCGATGGCGACCGCGGTCGCGGACGTGGCGGCGGCCCGGCGCGACTACATGGACGAGTCCGGCGGCCGGTACGTGCACGTCATCGCGGACGGTGGCGTGGGCTGGTCCGGCGACCTGCCGAAGGCGATCGCCTGCGGTGCCGACTCGGTGATGATGGGCTCCCCGCTCGCGCGCGCGACCGACGCGCCGGGCCGCGGCCACCACTGGGGCATGGAGGCCGTCAACGAGGAGCTGCCGCGCGGCAAGAAGGTCGATCTCGGCACGGTCGGCACGATCGAGGAGGTCCTGACGGGCCCCTCGCACACCCCCGACGGCTCCATGAACTTCTTCGGCGCGCTGCGTCGGGCGATGGCCACGACCGGGTACAGCGAGCTGAAGGAGTTCCAGCGGGTCGAGGTGACGGTGGCGGACTCGCAGCACAAGCGGTAGGGGTTACGACGGGAAGGGGGCCGGTCGCCTGACGGGTGACCGGCCCCCTTTCGTGTGCCTGGCTTGCGGGGCGCGTGGGGTGGTGTGGGGGCGTGCGGTTGCGTTCGGGGCAGATACGGGCTGGTCAGCCGGGTCGGGGACGACAACGTCCGTATCGGCGCCCCAAGTTGCTGGAGCGCCCCCTTCCAAGGACTTGGTTCCGGACCCCGCTCCTCGGGGCCCGGCCCGATTTCCGACGGACCGTCTCACCGGGCTACTGGGCGGTGTCGTGGAAGGGGCGTCCATGGGACGTCACCGCAAGCCCACTCGCTGGGATCGGATCCGTCTGTGGATGGTGAAGTGCCGGAGGAGGTGGATCTTGCGGATTTTCGGATGGTGAGCGGCCGCCCCCACGCAATTTAGGGGCGGACACTCCGTGAACCATCCAGGAGTCTGCCGCAGCTAGCCCCTGCGGTGGGCTCCACCCAGTGGGTGTGATGGTGAGCGGCCGTCCCCACGAGGACCAGGGGCGGACTCTCCGTGATCCATCCACGAGCCTGCCGCAGTTCCCGCTGCGACCGGCTCCACCTGTCTCCGTAAGGTACCCGCGCCGCGCCCCCCCCGTGCCACCAGCCCCGAAGCCCGACGCACCCACGCGCCCCCCTTCACCACCGACGCGCCGCCCCTCCGCCGCGCATCGGCAGTGTCAGAGCGCAGCCTTCTTGGCCCCCGTGAAGGCGACGTACGCGGCGATCGCGAAGAACACGAACGTCAGCGGGTCGGCGTCCGCCTTCCAGGCCGCCTGGACGACGTCGAAGTGCTGGAAGAACAGTTCGCTGAAGCTGAGCCCCGTCTCCTTGGCGCCGATCATCGCCTCGCCCACCAGCTGGCCGATGTAGACGGAGCCGAGGGACAGCGCCGCGCTCGCGACCGGCAGCACGGGGTTGCGGCCGCCGAGACGGCCCGCGGCGAGGCCGACCAGGAAGCCGACACCGACCGCTGCCCAGCCGATCTCGTGCTTGGTCAGGCCGATGACCGCGCCGTAGACACCGGCGGCGACCACGGCGGCGACGGCGGCGGCCATCAGACCGAGGCCGACGTTGTTCCGCGCCGGAACGGGAGCGGGGACGGCCCCGTACGGGACCCCCGGTGCCGGAGGCGGCGGTACGGCGCCCGGCTGCGGGGCGTACGGAGCGCCGTCGGTCTGCTGCTGCGCGTACGGGTTGCCGTCGACCGGCTGCGGCTGCGGCTGCGGCTGGGACTGGGCCTCCGGCTGCGCCGACGGATGCTGCGGCGGTGGAGCTGACTGGCTCATGACAGAAATCCCCCCACGGGATGGAACGAGCGGAATGGTGAAGCGGAGAAACGTGCGCACGACTGTGCGACGAGTGAGGGGAGACTAACAGGCAGGACTGACACGGCCACCAGTGAATTTGCCGTCAGAGCCGGTGCGCCGCCCCCGTCGGTGCCGCCCCGCGCGTGTCGAGGAGCAGCTGGGCCTTCACCGACAGGCCCTGGAGGTCGTACGTGCGGTGGTGCTGGAGCAGGATCGTCAGGTCGGCGTCGGCGGCAGCCTCGTAGAGGGAGTCGGCGCGCGGGACCGGACGGTCGAGGACGTTCCAGGACGGGACGTGCGGGTCGTGGTAGCTGACGGAGGCGCCCAGCTCCATCAGGCGGACGGCGATCTCGCGCGCGGGGGTGGCCTGTTGGTCGGCGAGGTCGGGCTTGTAGGTGACGCCGAGCAGGAGGACGCGGGCGCCGCGCGCGGACTTGCCGTGTTCGTTCAGGAGCGTGGCCGCGCGCTGGACGACGTAACGCGGCATCTGGCTGTTGACCTGCTGGGCCAGTTCGACCATGCGCAGGGTGCGGCCGGCGGGGACGGTCAGGTCCTGGGGGACGGCGTGGCCGCCGACGCCGGGGCCGGGGCGGAAGGCGTGGAAGCCGAACGGCTTGGTCTCGGCGCAGCGGATCACGTCCCAGAGGTCGACGCCGAGGTCGTGGCAGAGGACGGCCATCTCGTTGACCAGGGCGATGTTGACGTGCCGGAAATTCGTCTCCAGGAGCTGGACCGTCTCCGCTTCGCGCAGGCCACGCGCGCGTACCACCTTGTCGGTGAGGCGGCCGTAGAAGGCCGCGGCCGACTCGGTGCAGGCGGGGGTGAGGCCGCCGATCACCTTGGGGGTGCCGGCGGGCGTGACGTCGCGGTTGCCGGGGTCCACCCGGCTGGGGGAGTAGGCGAGGTGGAAATCGCGCCCCGCGCGCAGCCGTGAACCCTCTTCGAGGATCGGGCGGAGCAGGTTCTCCGTGGTGCCCGGGGGGACCGCCGACTCGAGGATGACCGTGGTGTGCGGGCGCAGGTGGGCGGCCAGGGTGCGGGCCGCCGCCTCCACCTGGGTGAGGTCGAGACCGCCGTCCGGGCCGGGCGGGGTCGGCGCGCAGATGACCGCGGTGCGGACGCGGCCCAGCTCGGCGGGGCTGGTGGCGTGCCGGAAGCCCCCCGAGAGCATCCGGCGCAGTTCGGCGGGGCTGAGGGAGCCGGGCTCCGGCCCGGTGCGGTAACCGAGCGTGGGGATGCCCGCGGCCACGGCCGCCTGGGCCAGGGGCAGGCCGAACGGGCCGAGTCCGATGACGGCGAGATCTGCGGGCATGGCGTGGGCCGTCCTTCCCAATAACCGAAGCGGGACAGGTGCGCAAGCCCGGTGGACAGGATGGGCGAGTGCAATGTCAGACTAGGAGTAAATATGACCGTTATGCGGGATTGGTCGCCTGTGTTTTCCGGTCGTCCCGGGAAAGTTGTCCACAGGGTGGGGAGCCGTGGTGGCTGAAGTCGGGCAAGACGGTCAGAATTTGGGCATGGGGGGTACGACACGGGCTTCGCCCGACGGGTGCGGCCGGCGCTATCGATAGCGGGAGGCAGCGGTGAGGACAGCGATACTGGGGCCGGTGCAGCGGGCCGAGTCACTGGCGGCAATGGCCGAGCGCGAGCTGGACGTGCTGGTGGTGGGCGGCGGTGTGGTCGGTTCGGGCACCGCCCTCGACGCCGTGACCCGCGGCCTGTCCACCGGGCTGGTCGAGGCGCGTGACTGGGCGTCGGGCACCTCCAGCAGGTCCAGCAAGCTGATCCACGGCGGACTGCGCTATCTGGAGATGCTGGACTTCGCCCTCGTACGGGAGGCACTGAAGGAGCGCGGGCTGCTGCTGGAGCGCCTCGCCCCGCATCTCGTGAAGCCGGTGCCGTTCCTGTACCCGCTGCAGCACAAGGGCTGGGAGCGGCTGTACGCCGGCTCGGGCGTCGCGCTCTACGACGCGATGTCGATGGCCCGCGGACACGGACGGGGTCTGCCGGCCCACCGTCACCTGACCCGCCGTCACGCCCTGCGCGTCGCGCCCGCCTTGAAGAAGGACGCACTGGTCGGCGCCCTGCAGTACTACGACGCCCAGATGGACGACGCGCGGTACGTGGCCACCTTGGTGCGCACGGCGGCCGCATACGGCGCGAAGTGCGCCAACCGCGCCCGGGTGACGGGTTTCCTGCGTGAGGGCGAGCGGGTCGTGGGCGCGCGCGTGCAGGACGTCGAGGCGGGCGGCGAGTACGAGATCCACGCCAAGCAGGTCGTCAACGCGACCGGGGTGTGGACCGACGACACCCAGGCCATGGTCGGCGAGCGCGGACAGTTCCACGTCCGTGCCTCCAAGGGCATCCACCTGGTCGTGCCGAAGGACCGCATCAACGCCTCGACGGGCCTGATCCTGCGCACGGAGAAGTCCGTCCTCTTCGTCATACCCTGGGGCCGGCACTGGATCGTCGGCACGACCGACACCGACTGGGACCTCGACAAGGCGCACCCGGCCGCCTCCAGTGCGGACATCGACTATCTGCTGGAACATGTGAACTCGGTGCTCGCCGTGCCGCTCACCCGCGACGACGTCCAGGGCGTGTACGCGGGGCTGCGCCCGCTGCTGGCCGGAGAGTCCGACGCCACCAGCAAGCTGTCGCGCGAGCACACCGTGGCCCACCCGGTGCCGGGGCTGGTGGTCGTGGCGGGTGGCAAGTACACGACCTACCGGGTCATGGCCAAGGACGCCGTCGACGAGGCGGTGCACGGGCTCGACATGCGGGTCGCCGAGTGCGTCACGGAGGACGTGCCGCTGCTGGGCGCCGAGGGGTACCGGGCGCTGTGGAACGCGCGAGCGCGGATCGCGGCCCGGACGGGTCTGCACGTGGTGCGCGTGGAGCATCTGCTGAACCGTTACGGCTCGTTGGCCGAGGAGGTCCTCGACCTCATCGCCTCCGACTCCTCGCTGGGCGAGCCGATGCCGGCGGCCGACGACTATCTGCGCGCCGAGATCGTGTACGCCGCCTCGCACGAGGGGGCGCGGCATCTGGACGACGTCATGACCCGGCGCACCCGTATCTCCATCGAGACCTTCGACCGGGGGACGCGCAGCGCCCGTGAGGCCGCCGAGCTGATGGCGCCGGTGCTGGGCTGGGACAAGGACCAGATCGAGCGCGAGGTCGAGCACTACGAGAAGCGGGTGGAGGCCGAGCGGGAGTCCCAGCGGCAGCCGGACGACCTGACGGCGGACGCGGCGCGGCTGGGGGCGCCGGACATCGTGCCGTTGTAGGGCGCCGGACACTGTGGCGCTGTAGGGGGCCGCTGCCGGATGCCGGACACTGTGCCGCTGCGGGGTGCCGTTCTTGGGGCACCCCGCAGCCGCCGTCCCCGGGAGCCCCGCTCGGTTCACTCGGACGAGTGTCGCGAACCGGGATCTTCGCTCGGAACCGGGTCGTTCTACGAGGTGCGGGGGCAGAACTCGGCGGCGAGCAGGGCCGGTTCGAGGTCGGGGTCTGTGGTCGCCGTCGTGTTCACCCGATAGGTGAGGACGCGACGGCCGTCGACGGTGGCCGCGGTGCGCACGTAGCTGCCGAGGATGCGGCCGTTGTGTCCCCACACCGTGGTGCCGCACGGCAGCTTCTCCGGATACAGGCCCATGCCGTACAGGCCGTGTGCGGCGCGGGTGTCGCGCATCTCGCGCAGCCGGCGCGGGGGCAGCAGACGCCCGCCGAGCAGGGCCGCGTAGAAGCGGTCCAGATCGGTGAGCGTGGTCACCAGCTCGCCCGCGGCCCCGGCCACCCGCGGGTCGAGTTCGGTGACGTCGGTTCCGTCGGCGGCGTAGGCGCGGCCGTGCGGGGAGGGAAGCGACATGCGGGAGCCAGGGAAGGAGGTGCCGGTCAGACCCAGCGGAGCGATGATGCGACGCTCGGCCTCGGCGGCGTAGGAGTGGCCGGTCACCTGCCGGACGACCATGCCGAGCAGGACGTAGTTGGTGTTCGAGTAGGAGAAACGGCCGGGGTGGGCCGGCGGATGGGTCAGGGCCATGCGCAGAGCCTGACGAGGGGAGAGGGGGACCAGACCCTTGGTGTCGGCGGTGAAGTCGTGCAGACCGCTGGTGTGGGTGAGCAGGGCGCGCAACGTGATCGTGCTGCCGTCGTTGCCTGCCCCGCGCACCAGACCGGGCAGGTGCCGCTCCACGGTGTCGGACAGCTTCAGCCGGTGGTCTTCGGCCAGTTGCAGGACGAGCGTCGCGATGAACGTCTTCGTCATGCTCCCGGCGCGGAAGTGGTCGTCGCGGGCGATGCCGGTACCGGCCCGGGCGTAGTGGCTGCCGGTTCCGTCGCGGACCAGCAGCGCCGCGGCGGGGGCGCCGCCCCGCGTGACCAGCAGCGGGAGGACCGCGTCCGTGGTCGGCGGCCGGGGCGCGGTGGAGTCGGCCGGGGTCAGGGCGAGCAGCGCCAGGGACACGGGGAGGACCAGCAGTGCTCGAAGCGACGGCATCGCGGGCTCCTCCCTTGTCACTGCCCATCATCCAGGGTGGCGAGACGCGGACTTGGTCCGGGTCTGGTGGCGAGGAGGTTGCTTTGCGATGGTTGTGATGGTCCTGTAAGGGGACTGAGAGAGGTCGGTCGCCGTCGAACCGGTGTGCGCGGGCCGTCGCCGGGCCAGGGGCACCCTGGGCGTCGGGCACTTGTCGGGTGAGGGACAATGGAGGCTCTGTCAGGGCGGGTTGTATGAGGGGACGCATGTCGGAGGCGGAGCGGGCGGGTACATCTCGTCAGGACACTCGTCAGGACTCTCGTCAGGACAAGAGCGAGCGTCTTCTCGCCGGGCGGTACCGGCTGCACGACGTGCTCGGCCGGGGCGGCATGGGCACGGTGTGGCGGGCCGAGGACGAGACCCTGGGCAGGACGGTCGCCGTCAAGGAGCTGCGGTTCCCGTCGAACATCGACGAAGACGAGAAGCGCCGGCTGATCACACGGACGCTGCGTGAGGCCAAGGCGATCGCGCGGATCCGCAACAACAGCGCGGTGACGGTCTTCGACGTGGTCGACGAGGACGACCGGCCGTGGATCGTGATGGAGCTCGTCGAGGGCAAGTCGCTGGCCGAGGTCATCCGGGAGGACGGCCTGCTGGAGCCCAAGCGGGCCGCCGAGGTCGGGCTGGCCATCCTGGACGTGCTGCGTTCGGCGCACCGCGAGGGCATCCTGCATCGCGACGTGAAGCCGTCGAACGTGCTGCTGGAGTCCGACACCGACCGGGTGGTGCTCACCGACTTCGGCATCGCCCAGGTCGAGGGCGACCCGTCCATCACCTCCACCGGCATGCTCGTCGGCGCGCCCTCCTACATCTCCCCGGAGCGGGCCCGCGGACACAAGCCGGGTCCCGCGGCCGACCTGTGGTCGCTCGGTGGACTGCTGTACGCGGCGGTCGAGGGCGTGCCGCCCTACGACAAGGGCTCCGCGATCGCGACCCTGACCGCGGTGATGACCGAGCCGCTGGAGGAGCCGAAGAACGCGGGTGCGCTGAAGGACGTCATCTACGGGCTGCTCACCAAGGACCCGGCGCAGCGGCTCGACGACGCCCGGGCGCGGGCGATGCTCAACGCCGTCATCCACGCGCCCCAGCGCAGGGCCGAGCCGGAGCCGCCGGCGGACGCGACCAAGGTCGTGCCGATCCCGGCGCAGCCGGACCGGCCCACGGGCAAGGGCGGTTCGGGTGGCTCCGGGAGCAAGCGGGGCGAGGAGGCCGGGGAGAAGCTGCGCGGGGCGCTGCGCTCCATGCGCAAGGCCGCGGTGGCGGCTGCGGCCGGTTCCGCGGCCACGTCCCGCGGCAAGTCGGGCGGTGGTACGGAGGGTTCGGGCGCCGGAGGTGCCGCGTCGGGGGGGACCGTGGCCGACGGGACCGCCGGAGCGGGGGCGAAGGGGGCCGCGGTTCCGCCTCCGCCGGGGGCTCCTCCCGCGGCTCCGGGTACGCCCGGGGTCCCGGGTACTCCCCCGGCCTCGCGCGGTGCTGCGGCGCCGGCGGGCGGGAAGGCGGCTTCGGCGCCGTCCGTCCCGTCGCAGTCGTCGGCTTCTTCTGCCGGGTCTTCATCTACCGCGCCCGCTTCCGCAGGGTCGTCTTCTGTCGGGTCGGCGGCTTCCGGAGCTGCTTCGGCTTCCAGTGCCTCTGCGGGGTCTGCTGCCTCTGCGGGGTCCGCGGGCTCTTCCGCCTCTTCGGCGCCCTCCGCCTCCTCGGCGTCTTCGGGGGGAACCTCCGGGGGTTCGAAGGGCGCGGGGCAGGGAGCGAGCGGGGCGGCCGGTGGCCGGAGTTCGGGGTGGCCGGTGATGACGCCGCCCGATCTGCCGCCGCGGCCCGTGCCAAGGGCGCCGATCACCGACGTGGTGCCCCGGCGGACGCTGGTGATCATCGCGGTGGTCGTCGCGCTCGCCGTGATCGGGACCGTGCTGGCCCTCACGCTGGGCGGGGGCGACGACAGTTCCGACAACGGGGCGAAGAAGGGCGGCGGAAAGGCCGTCGCGAGCGCGACCGCCGGCCCTCGTACCAAGGAGGACACCGGCGCCGGAGGCAAGGCTGACGGCGGCTCGACGAAGTCCCCGGGGGCATCGACCGGGGACGGCACTCCGGGCAACAGCCCGAGCGCGTCCGGCGGCAGCGGGGCGCAGGCGGGCGGTTCCTCCGGGGGCGACGGCGCGGTGGCGTCGAAGTACACGGGGAGCCAGGGGTACTCGATCGGTTTGCCCAAGGGCTGGAAGTACCAGTCGACGAGTGCCGCGGGAGACCGGTTCACCGGGCCGGACGGGCAGAAGCTGCTCGTCGCCTGGACGTCCACGCCGAAGAGCGACCCGGTGGGGGACTGGAAGAACCAGGAGCGCTACATGGTGCGCTCGCAGTACCAGAAGATCCGGATAGAGCAGGTGGACTACCGCGGCTGGAACGCGGCCGACTGGGAGTTCACCTATGTGGAGGGCGGGACGCAGTACCGGACGATCGACCGGGGATTCGTCGTGAACGGCCATCTCGGGTACGCCCTGATGTACACGGCGAAAGCCGCGAACTGGGACAGTGACCTCCGTAAGGACACCTGGAACACGCTCGCGAAGACGTTCGAACCGAAGTCGTAAAGCGACTGGTCCGAGTTTGAAGCGTCAGATCCGGCATCCCCTCTCTGTGGGTTGCCTCCGGCACGTATCGTGAAGACCTGCGGACCGTACGCATCCAGGAATGCGTCCGGAACAGGGCACAGGGCGAACGGAATTGACCGACCGGGCGGCCGAGGGAGGCAGCGTGGAGGACTATGCGGGTCGGGTGCTCGCCGACCGCTACCGCCTGCCGTTGCCGCCGTCCGACGAGTACGAACTCACCGAGACCCGGGCCTTCGACACCTACAGCGGGCAGGAAGTCCTGGTCCGGCAGGTGCCGTTGCCGGAGGTCGTCGAGGCGGAGGTGCTCGACGCGGAGGGGCTGCCGGACGGGTTCACGGCGCGTGACCCCTGGGACCGGGGGAGCCGGCGCCCGTCGGCGCGCGGTGGCGTCCGCAGGCCGACGGACCCCGCGGTGCGGCGGGCGGTCGAGGCGGCCCAGGCGGCGGCGCGCATACCCGATCATCCTCGGCTCGACCAGGTCTTCGACGTGTTCGCCGAGGGCGGGTCGCTGTGGATCGTCAGCGAGTTGGTGGCCGCGCGGCCGCTGGCGGCGCTGCTCGCCGAGCAGCCGCTCCCCCCGTACCGGGCGGCCGAGGTGGCCTCTGACGTCCTGATGGCGCTGCGGGTGCTGCACGCGCACGGCTGGGTGCACCGGAACATCACCGCCCGCACGGTCCTCGTCTGCGACGACGGCCGTGTGATGCTGACGGGCCTCGCGGTCGGCGCCGCGGAGGAGGCCCTGTGCGGCTACGACCCGGTACCGGCCCCGGACGACGACGGCCCGCCGGACAGCGCACCGGCTGACGGCCGGGGAGACGCCGGAGGATACGGCGGAGTTGAGGCCTCCGGCGGTACGAGGGCTATCGGGGTGCTCGGCGGACAGGCCGGTCCCGGGGGACGCGGCGGACAGGGTGCGCGGCCTTCCCCGGGCGGGCTCGGTGACGTCGATCCCGTGGCCGCCCGGAGTGCCGCGATCAGGGCGCGTACGGCCGGCGGGCTGCCGAGTGCCGAGGCGGACACCGCCCACGGGGGCGGTGGGTCGGGGGCCGTGGTGCCCAAGGCCCTGGAGACCGGCGGGGACATCAGGGCCGCGCGGGCCGGGGCGATCGCCGCCTACCGGGCGGGCGCCCGCGCCGCGGCCCGCGTCCAGGAGGCGCAGAACGGCCGCACGGCCCTGCCCGGCGCCCGCCCGGCCCCCGAGTCGGACCCCGCGACGCAGACCAACGGCACGGCACAGCCGTACCCCTCGGGTGAGGGTGTCGAGCATGCGCCCCAGGTACCGCCGGGGCAGATAGCCGACCCGTACGGGGTGGGCGGAGCACCCTGGCATGGCGCCTCCCGTCGTCCCGGAGCCGGGGCAACACCGGTGCCCGGGGGGCCGGGCAACGGCACCCTGGGGCAGGACGGTCCGGCGGTGTCGCCCTCCGGGGGCGACAACGGCCGCGGCACGTATGCGGACAACGGCGCCCACAGCGGGGGTCCCGGCACCGGTGACCTCTTCGGCGCGCCCGGCACCTCGGCCAACGACCTGGGCGCGGCCCCCGCGACCGGCCTCCCGGCGTCGGGGTTCGGCGAGTCCCGCCCCTCGGTACCTCGCCCTCAGGCACCGGGCATCCCGACGCCGGACCACGGCACCCCCCGCCCCTCCGCCCCCGGCCTCCCGCGGTCGGACACCGGTGCTCCCCGACCGCCCGCCCACTGGGACGACTTGCTGGCCAAGACTCCCGTGCCGTCCCGTGGGCCCACCACGGCTCTCGAGGCGGAGCGGGCGCGGCAGGCTCGGATGGCCGTCGTGGGGCCCGTCACCGAACGGTGGGCGCCGGAGCAGGCCGGGCCCGTGCACGAGAACTGGCAACTGGCGGCGCCCATCGGGCCGGCGACCGACCTGTGGGCGCTCGGAGCGCTGCTCTTCAGGGCCGTACAGGGACACGCGCCCTACCCCGAGGAGTCGACGGCCGAGCTGGTGCAGATGGTCTGTGCCGAGCCGCCCGCCTTCGCCGAGGAGTGCGGGCCGCTGAGGCCGGTCGTGGAGTCGTTGCTGCGACAGGACCCGACCGAGCGGCTGGAGTTCGAGGAACTCAGGGGCTGGCTGCGTTCGCTGGTGCGGTCGGCTCCCGAACCGGACGCCGGTACGCATGTCGTCCCCGCGCCGCCCGCCGACCCGAACCGGCTGCCGATCATCCGGCGGCGCGGCGAACTGGTGCGCAGGCGACGCGCGGGGCTGCCCGCGACCTCCCCGCACGGCCGGCACAAGCGGGCCAAGGAGCAGGCGCAGTCCCCCCGTCGGCTCGGCAGGACACTGCTGCTGTTGATACTGCTGTTGCTCGCGGGCGCGGTCGCCTACGCCGTGCTGTTCATGCCCAGGGCCGGCGACGACGGTGCCGCGGGCGGACAGCGGACCGGAGCGGCCGGGGACGTCAGTCCCGCGCCGCAGCCGTCCGGAAAGAGCACCGGCGGTCAGTCCCCGTCCCCCAAGTCCTCGCCCACGCCCGAGAAGAGTCCCTCGACCTCCGCCGGGGCCACCGGAACCCAGACCACCGACCCCGACGTCGCCGCCGGGTTCACCGTGCGCAAGGACCCCGAGGGGTTCCAGGTCGCCGTGGCCAAGGGGTGGAGCCGGGCGGACAAGAACGCCTGGAACCAGGTCGTCTACTCCAAGGGCGACTTCCAGCTGATCGTCGTGCCGGGGCGGGACGGCGCGGTGACGTACGGCAGTGATCCGATGGCGTACCAGCGCGACGAGGAGCACGAGTTGCAGCCCTACCGCAGTTCGAGCTGGGCCACCGCGACCGGGCTGAGAACCATCACCGTGGGCACGCGGGTCATGGCCGAGGGGCAGTTCACCTGGACCGACGGCAGCGGGCACGATCTGTACGTCCGCAATCTCGCGATCCTGATCGACGGGCGCTACCACGTCGTGCAGGTGCGCGGCCCGGAGTCCCAGCGCGACGAGGTGACCAAGCTGTACGAGCAGGCGTACTCCACCTACGCGTACACCAAGTGAGTCACTCTCCGTGATCCACGGCGTCGTAACGTGCCGACGCCCTGAGGTTCACTTCTCGCGGCCGAAGCGACAACCGTCACAGTGGTGTCACCTTGGCACCCCCGTGGTTCCCTGCGAGCGGGCCGGTCCTTAGTCTGACCCTGTCAAGACCATTGCGGGGCAACGTGAATCAGATGCAGGGCCAGCTTGTCGCGGGCCGCTACCGGCTCGCCGACTCCATCGGCAGCGGCGGCATGGGCCGCGTGTGGCGGGCACACGACGAGGTGCTGCACCGGGCCGTCGCGATCAAGGAGTTGACCGCCGCGCTCTACGTCTCCGAGGGCGACCGGGAGCGGTTGCTCGCGCGTACCCGCGCGGAGGCGCGTGCCGCGGCGCGGATCAACCATTCCGCGGTCGTCACCGTGCACGACGTGCTGGAGCACGACGGGCGACCGTGGATCGTGATGGAGCTCGTCGAGGGCTACTCGCTGGCCGACGCGGTCAAGGAGCGCGGGCGCGTCGAGCCCGCCGAGGCCGCGCGGATCGGGCTGTGGGTGCTGCGCGCGCTGCGCGCCGCGCACTCCGCCGGCGTGCTGCACCGTGACGTCAAACCCGGCAACGTGCTGATCGGGCACGACGGCCGGGTGCTGCTCACCGACTTCGGCATCGCCCAGATCGAGGGCGACACGACCATCACCCGCACCGGCGAGGTCGTCGGCTCGGTCGACTACCTCGCCCCCGAGCGGGTCCGCGGCCACGACCCGGGCCCCGCCTCCGACCTGTGGGCGCTGGGCGCCACGCTCTACACGGCGGTGGAGGGCCGCTCACCGTTCCGCCGTACCTCGCCGCTGTCCACGATGCAGGCGGTCGTCGAGGAGGAGGCCACGCAGCCGCAGTACGCCGGCCCGCTCGGGCCGGTCATGGCGGCCCTGCTGCACAAGGACCCGGCCGTCCGGCCCGGTGCGGCCGAGGCGGAGCAGATGCTCGCGGAGGCGGCGGAGGGACGCCGGTCGAACGCGGCGCAGGCGTATGTGCCAACGCAACATGTGGGCAACCACTATGGGACCCAGGCCGGCACGGGTACGGGACCCTACAACACCGGTACGGGTCCGCAGACCGGGTCCGCGACGCCGTATCCGCCGATGGCCGGACCCGCCGCGGTCGGGCCCGTCGTGGGCGGGCCGACCCGGAGGAGCCCCGCTCCCGCCGCCCCGCCGAAGCGCGGGCGCCTGCGCACCTTCGTGCTCGCCGTCGTGGTGGCGGCCATCGTCGGTGGCGGTACGGCCGTGGCGCTGCAGCAGTTCGGCACGAGCAGCTCCGGCGGCTCCCCCTCCGCATCGTCCACTCCGGGTGCCAGTGCCAGTGCCACGCCCGGCCAAGGGGGCGGCCAGGGAACGGTTCCCGCCGGCTGGGAGCGGCGCCGCGACCCGGTGGGCTTCAGCATCTCCCTGCCCAAGGGGTGGAAGCGGTCCGTCTCCATCGACCAGGACGGCCTCCGGCAGGTCGACTACTCGCCCGACAAGGGCAAGCACCTGGTGCGGGTCGCTGTCGACACCGCGCCGGACTTCAGCACCTCGTACGAGCACATGAGCGACTTGGACAAGCGGGTCTCACAGAGACTGCGGGACTACAAGCGGCTGAGCCTCAAGGAGGAGCTTTTCCGCGACCAGCCGGGCGTTCGCTGGGAATACACCTGGAACGCCCTGGCCAAGGACCCGCCGCACTACTTCCCGGGTCCCTATCGCGCGATCGACGTCGCGTACATGGAGAGCGACGGCACCGAGTACGCGATCTACGCGGCATCGCCGGCCGACGACTGGTCCACCACCGAGAAGCAGTTCGACTCGATCCTGCGGGGCTTCCAGGAGCGCTGAGCCGGGTGGAACAGCAGTGACGGACGGCGATTGCGCATCCGCTCAGGCGTAGTCCGTGCACGAACGGACTATCGTGCTTCCTTCGATGACCGCCACCTGCGCGCCGATGTAGTCCAGGGCATCACCGGAGGGCGACGCGTAGGTGTTGACGGTGGCGGTCGCTCCGTTACCGTCGTATTCGGAATGCCAGGGCCACTCCGTGACCCATCCGGTGCTGTCGTCTATGGACACGAATCGGATGGCCACGTGGTGACCGTCGGCAGCGGTGTCCTTGACCCAGCCGCTGATGTCCACATGGTGCGCTGACCAGTTGGTGAACGAAAGACTCCCCGTGGCGCCTGTCACCGAGCACGCGGCTCCGCCACTGGCGGCGCTGGCGTTGGTCACCGTGGTCATGGCGAAAATGGCCACCGCCGCGATGCCTGTGACGGAAAGGCGCTTCAACGTGTTTCCCATACGGGAAAGGTAAGGGTTCCCGTGATGCACATGACAGCATGGTTCCGGCCACCCATTTTGCACTGAATGATGCATATCCCTTGGTGGTTTGACGTGCTTTGGGTGCCGCGCGCCACATGTTGTGGCCGAAAATCAACTCGCCGGTGCTTGGCCGGTCGGTGTCCCGGAGCCGGTTCCTCCGGTGGGGCATGATGGGGCCCATGGGGACCGAGGGGGAAGGCGTCCGTGTCGTCGCGGGCCGGTATCGGCTGGAGACGCGGCTCGGACGCGGCGGCATGGGCGTGGTGTGGCGGGCGACCGACGAGCTGCTCGGCCGGCAGGTGGCGGTCAAGGAACTCCCCTTCGACGACACGCTCTCCGACGAGGAGGCCCGGCAACGGCGCGACCGCACCCTGCGCGAGGCGCGGGCGGTGGCCCAGCTGCGGCACCCGCACATCATCGTCGTGCACGACGTGGTCGAGGACGACGAACGCCCGTACATTGTCATGGAGTTGATCGACGGCGGCTCGCTCGCCGACCGGATCTCCGCGCGCGGCCCGGTCGACGCCGACGAGGCCGCGCGGATCGGCATCGGCCTGCTGAGCGCGCTGCGTACCGCGCACGCCGCCGGTGTGCTGCACCGGGACATCAAACCCGCCAACGTGCTGATGGAGGCCGGCTCCGACCGGGTCGTGCTCACCGACTTCGGCATCGCGCAGGTCGCGGGCGCCACCACCCTCACCGAGACCGGTTCCTTCGTCGGCTCGCCCGAGTACACGGCTCCGGAGCGGATGTCCGGGGCGAGGACCGGCCCGGAGTCCGACCTGTGGTCGCTGGGCGCGCTGCTGTGCACGGTGCTCAGCGGTGAATCCCCGTTCCGCCGGGACTCGTTGGGGGGCATCCTGCACGCCGTCGTCTTCGACGAGATCCGCCCGCCCGCGCAGGCGGAGCCGCTCCTGCCCGTCGTACGGGGCCTGTTGGAGCGCGACCCGGAGCGCAGGCTCGGCGCCGCACAGGCCGAACACATGCTGCGTGCCTTCCGCGACCTCGGCCGCACCCCGCAGCCGTCCCTCTACACGCCCACCCAGCGGAACGTGCCCCGCCCGCCGCCACCCGCCCCCGCGCCCCCGTCGCCGCCCACGGTGGAGACCCGGCGTTCCACCCGGGGCGTGCTGGTGGCCGCGCTGCTGGTCGCCGCGATGGCGGGGGCGGGGGTGTCGGCGGCCGCGCTGCTGATGAACCGGGACGACGGAGCGGGCCGTACGCCCGCCGGTTCGGGGCCGAGGACGTCGGTGAGCGCCTCGCCTTCGCCGTCACCGAGTACGTCGAGCGCCGGCGCCGGTCCCGGTTCCCGTCCCACGGCCCGTTCCAGCCCCAGCTCCGCCGCGACCAGTCCCTCCGCGCCCTCCGGCTACCGCGTCGCCGACGATCCGGGCGGCTTCTCGCTCGCCGTGCCGGAGGGCTTCACGCGTTCGCCGCAGGGGGAGCGGGTCTTCTACCTGTCGCCGGGGGAGACCTTCCGTCTCGGCATCAAGGTCGCCGACCCGGATGCGGACGGTCCGCTCGCGGTGATGAAGCGCTCGGCGGCCAAGGGGTCCGACACCAATCCGGGTTACCACGACGGGCAGGTCACGTCGACCGAGCACGACGGCCACCCCGCCGCCCTGTGGCAGTTCACCTGGAACGGCTTCAGCACGGCGGAGGGCCCCCGGCACACCTACGACCTGTGCTGGGACGAGGGCGGGCGGATGTACGACGTCTGGGTGTCGGCGCCGGTCGGCAAGGTGCGGGAGGCCAAGGAGTACTTCGACGTGGCGGTGGACACGTTCGTGGCACGGCCCGGGGGCTGACCCGCCTGGCCCTGGGACCGGGCGGCGCGGAACCGCCCCGGGGTCACCCCGAACTCCCGGCTGAAGGCGTGCGACAGGGCGTACGGCGTGCCGTACCCGGCCTCCCGCGCCACCGCCGCCAGGGGAGCGTCGGTGTCCCGCAGCCGGGTCGCCGCCAGGGTCAGCCGCCACCAGGTCAGGTACGCCATCGGAGGGCGCCCCACGAGCGCGGTGAAGCGGCGGGCCAGGGTCGCCCTGGACACGCCGGCCTCCGCCGCCAGCCGGTCGTTGGTCCAGGGGGCCGCCGGATCGGAGTGCAGGGCGCGCAGGGCCGCGGTGGTGACCGGGTCGCTCAGCACCGCCGGCCACACCCCCGCGGAGGCCTCGGTCATCCACGCCCGGACCATGTAGACCAGCAGCAGGTCGAGCAGGCTCGGCAGGGCGAGACAGGCTCCCGGGCGCCGCTCGTCCAGCTCACGGGCCAACAGGTCGACGGCGGAACGGAGTTCGGGGTGCGCGCCGACCCGGTTGGGTAGATGGACGACATCGGGCAGCTCCGCCAGCAGAGGGTGCACCCGGCTGTGGTCCAGACGGTACTTCCCGCACAGCAGCTCCACCGCACGCCCGTCCGGCCCGCGCGGCGGCGTCCGTATCTCCTCGAAGGGCACCGCCCCCGCCGTGTCCCCCGGGGAGTCCGCCAGCACATGCCCGGCCCCGCGCGGCAGCAGTACGACGTCCCCGGCGCCCAGGGTCACCGGCTCGCCGTCTCCGTCGGGCCGCAGCCAGCAACCGCCCGCGAGGACCACATGGAACCCCGCCCCCTCGTACGGCGCGAGCCGCGTGCACCAGCTGCCGCCCACCCGCAGCCGGTTCGAGGAGGGCTGTCCGATCCGCACGGCGGAGATCGCGTCGCTCACCACGTCCATGGATCGAGTGTAGGCCGGTCGGATCGCCAGTGAGACATACGCGTATTCGATGGAGCCAGACAGGCATTGGAATGCTCATTCATGCCGCCTACCGTCGATGACATGACTGAAGACATCGCACAGCGTTTCGTGATCGGGGACGTCGAGGTCGTCCGGGTCGTCGAGTGGGAGGCGCCCTTCGCTCCGGCCCGGGAGCTGATCCCGGGCGTGGGCCCCGAGGTGTGGCGGGAGAACCGGGAGGTGCTGGTCCCGGACCACTGGGAGCCGGAGAGCGACCGGGCCGTGGCGGCGGTGCAGACCTGGGTGCTGCGCAGCGGCGGGCGGACCGTGCTGGTGGACACGGGGATCGGGCACGGGCGGGAGCGGCCGAGCAACCCGCTCTTCCACCAACGGCAGGGCGTCGGACTGCCGAAGCGCCTCGAGCAGGCCGGGGTGCGGCCCGAGGACGTCGACCTCGTCGTCAACACCCACATCCACGGCGACCACGTCGGCTGGAACACCCATGACGTGGACGGCACTTGGACGCCCACCTTCCCCAACGCCACCTATCTGCTGCCCGCCGCCGACGACCGTCACTTCGGGCCCGAGGGCGCGTACGGCGGCCCGGTGCGCCCCGACGACCGGCTGACCTACGAGGACAGCATCGCGCCGGTCCACCGGTCCGGGCAGGCCGTGCTCTGGGACGGTGAGCACCGCGTCGACGAACATCTGACCCTGGAGTCCGCGCCCGGCCACACCCCGGGCTCGTCCGTCCTGCGGGTCGCCTCCCGCGGTGAACGGGCCGCGTTCGTCGGTGACCTGCTGCACAACCCCGTCCAGATCCCGCACCCCGAGTGCAGCAGCCGCCTCTGCCTGGACCCCGAGGGCGCCGCCGCCAGTCGTCGCCGGGTGCTCGAACGGGCCGCCGATCAGGGCGAGTTGGTGATCCCGGCACACTTCGGCGGCTCGGGGATCGCGGAGGTACGACGCCGTGGCGAGGCCCTCGTCTTCGCGCCCTGGACACCGTGACCCGGACCCGCGTCGACAAGTCGCCGCCGCGCACGGTACTCATGGGGCATGAGTGCAGGCGGCGAACAGACGCGCGTGGGCCGGGTACTTGGCGGGCGCTACCGGCTGACCCGGCGCATCGGCTCGGGCGGCATGGGCACCGTGTGGGAGGCGCACGACGAACTCGTGGACCGGGACGTCGCCGTGAAGGAGCCGCGGCTGCCGGGCGACCCGGAGGACGAGCAGCACCAGCGGGCCGCCCACCGCCTCTACCGCGAGGCCCGCGCCGCCGCCCGCGTCGACCATCCGTCCGCCGTCTCCATTCTCGACGTCGTGGTCGACGAGGACGGACTGCCCTTCATCGTCATGGAGTTGGTGCGCGGGGAGTCCCTGCACGAGGTGCTCCGGCGCGGCCCGGTCGACGCCGTCGAGGCCGCCCGGATCGGCCGCGCCGTCCTCGGCGCGCTGCGCGCCGCGCACTCCGTCGGGATCGTCCACCGGGACGTGAAGCCCGCGAACGTCCTGCTCGGTCCCCAGGGCCGGGTCGTCCTCACCGACTTCGGCATCGCTCATGTCCAGGGCGAGGAATCCCTCACCGTCAGCGGGGAGTTCGTCGGCTCACTGGAGTTCGTCGCGCCGGAGCGGATGGCTGGGCGCGGCGCCGGGCCGTCCTCCGACCTGTGGTCACTGGGCGTGCTGCTGTACGCGGCCGTCGAGGGCGTGTCCCCCTTCAGGCGTACGGCGGTGGAGTCGACGCTGGCCGCCGTCATCACCGCCGATCCGCCCGAGCCGCGCCGGGCCGGCCCGCTGGGCCCGTTGATCGCCCGGCTCCTGGTGAAGGACCCCGAGCAACGGCCCGGCCCGGAGGAGGCCGGGGCGGTGCTGGAGGCGGTGGCGGAGGGGCGGCCGGTGCCGCGGGCCGAGGTACGGGTGACGGAGGCTCAGGACGCCGGGCGGCTGCGGGGGATCGCGGACGACCTGGGGACCGTACGGCTGGGGGCGAAGCCGCCGGAACCGGGGCCCGACGCGGACGCGGATGCGGATGCCGAACCGTCCGCCGGGCCGACGCCCCGGACGGTGAGCGCGTCCGGCGGCGCGGAAGAGCCGGACACCGCGAGCGTCCCGCGCGCCCCGAAGCGCGCCCTCCGCGTCCGTCCCGTCCCGCTCGCCGCGGTCGCCGCGCTCCTCGTCGGCGGGATCTGGTGGGGCACCTCGTACTTCGCCGGATCGGGTGAGGACGCGGGCGTCTCCGAGCACACCGCCAGCCTCACCGAGACACCGGCCCGCGCGACGCCCAGTGCGGCGGCCTGGACCGCCCACCGGGAGACCGACATGGACGCCGTCCTCTATCTGCCCGAGCGGTACCGGCGGATCTACTGGACGGACGAGGCCGACTCCGCCCGGTTGAGCGTCTACACCGACGGCGCCGTCGAAACCGTCGCGGTCCGCCTCTCCGAGTGGAAGAAGGCCCCCGCCGCCCCGATGACCGAGGCGAGGAAGACCATGAACGGCATGGAGGGGCACCAGCGCACCGCGGGCCAGTACACCGCCACCACCTTCCACGGCGACCAGGCCGCCCTCTCCGACGTCACCTACGATCAGGACCGCAAACCGGTCCGGGTGCTCCAGCTCGTCGTCCGCACCGCCGACGACCGGATGTACCAGCTCCAGGTGCAGATGCCCAAGGGCACCCCGGACGAGAAGCGGGGCACCGCCGTCTTCAAGGGAGCGCGGGAGCGCCTGCGGATCGGAAAGGGCTGAACCGGAAAAGGCCGAACCCTCGCCCGCCGTGCCAGCCCAACGCCCTGATCAGCGCAAACCTTGCCAGTGACCACTGGCGGTGTGTGTGTACTCGGTGAAGCCGCGTTACCCACGGGTACCCAAAGTTTCGGTACCGGAATACCCTGCGGCTCATGACGGACGCGCAAGCCCCGGCCAAGGCCGGCACCAACCCCCTCGCCCCCGCGCCCGAGGGCGCCCGTACCGCCTCCGACGTGGTCACCCCGGAGCTGGTCGCCCAGCTCACCAAGGGCGTGGTCGGCTCCGGACGCACCGCCAACCACACGCCGTTCACCGGCGAGAAGCTGGCCGACCTGCCGGAGTCCACGCCCGAGGACGTGGAGAAGGCCTTCCAGGCGGCCCGCAAGGCCCAGGCCGTGTGGGCGCAGACGCCGGTACGGCAGCGCGCGGCCGTCCTGCTGCGCTTCCACGACCTGGTCCTGGAACGTCAGGCCGAGGTTCTGGACCTGATCCAGCTGGAGACCGGCAAGGCCCGGCTGCACGCCCACGAGGAGGTGCAGGCCGTCGCGGTCGCAGCCCGTCACTACGGCCGCAAGGCACCCGCGTATCTGAAGCCGAAGCGGCACACGGGCGCCGTACCGACCCTCACCAAGGTCACCGAGCTGCGCCACCCGCGCGGGGTCGTCGGCCAGATAGCCCCCTGGAACTACCCCCTCGAGCTCTCCGTCGGCGACGCGCTGCCGGCCTTCGTCGCGGGCAATGCCGTCGTCATGAAGCCGGACACCGAGACCTGCCTCACCGCCCTGTGGGCCCGTGACCTGCTCATCGAGGCGGGGCTGCCCGCCGACGTCTTCCAGGTCGTGATCGGCGAGGGCCCGGTCGTCGGCCCCGAGGTCGTCCGGCACGCCGACTACGTCTCCTTCACCGGCTCCACCCGCACCGGCCGCGAGGTCGCCCAGGGCGCCGCCGCCCGGCTGGTCGGCGTCTCCCTCGAACTCGGCGGCAAGAACGCCATGCTGGTCCTCGAGGACGCCGACATCGAGAAGGCGGCCGCGGGCGCGGTCCGCGCGTGCTTCTCCTCCGCCGGCCAACTGTGCATCTCCATCGAGCGGTTGTACGTCCACGAGTCGATCGCCGACGCCTTCCTGGAACGCTTCGCCGCCCGCACCAGGGCCATGCGGCTCGGCACGTCCCTCGCCTACGGTGCCGACATGGGCTCGCTGGTGGGGGAGCGGCAGCTGGAGACGGTCACCCGGCACGTCGAGGAGGCCGTGGCGAAGGGCGCCAAGGTCGTCGCCGGCGGGGTCGCACGCCCGGACATCGGCCCGTACTTCTTCGAGCCGACGATCCTCGACGGCGTGACCGAGCCGATGGCGGTGTGCACGGAGGAGACCTTCGGTCCGGTCGTCTCCCTCTACCGCTTCACGACCGACGACGAGGCCGTCGAGCACGCCAACTCCACGCCGTACGGCCTCAATTCCTCGGTCTGGACGAAGAACGGCGCCCGTGGCCGCCAGGTGGCCGCCCGGCTGCGCACCGGCACGGTCAACGTCAACGAGGGCTACGCCCCCGCCTACGGCAGCGTCCAGTCCCCGATGGGCGGCATGAAGGACTCCGGGCTCGGCCGGCGCCACGGCTCCGAGGGCATCCTCAAGTACACCGAGGCCCAGACGGTCGCCCAGCAGAGGCTGCTGCCGATGGCTCCGTCGCTGGGGATGGACGACGAGCAGTACGCGCAGTTCATGAGCCGGAGCCTGCGGCTGATGAAGGCTCTGCGCTTCAAGTAGGAACGCTTCGGTTCTCAACGAGGAGAGCACGTGCCCCAGGACACCCACGACTACGACGTCATCGTCGTCGGCTCCGGCTTCGGCGGCAGCGTCACCGCCCTGCGCCTCACCGAGAAGGGCTACCGCGTAGGTGTCCTGGAAGCCGGCCGCCGCTTCACCCGCCAGACCCTGCCCAGGAACTCCTGGGACCTGAAGAACTACCTCTGGGCGCCCAAGCTCGGCATGTACGGAATCCAGCGCATCCACCTGCTCGGCAACGTCATGGTCCTCGCCGGCGCGGGTGTCGGCGGCGGCTCACTGAACTACGCCAACACCCTCTACGTCCCGCCGAAGCCGTTCTTCGACGACCCGCAGTGGCGGGACATCACCGACTGGCAGGAGGAGCTGAAGCCGTACTACGACCAGGCCCGGCGCATGCTCGGCGTACGGCTCAACCCGACGATGACCCCCTCCGACGTCCATCTGAAGGCGGCGGCGGAGCGGATGGGCGTCGGCGACACCTTCCACCTGGCGCCGGTCGGCGTGTTCTTCGGCGACGGCGAGGACGCCGAGGGAAAGGTGAAGGCGGCCCCCGGGCAACAGGTGGACGACCCCTACTTCGGCGGCGCGGGCCCGGCCCGCAACGCCTGCATCGAGTGCGGCGAGTGCATGACCGGCTGCCGGCACGGCGCGAAGAACACCCTCAACGAGAACTACCTCTACCTCGCCGAGAAGGCGGGCGCGGTCGTGCACCCGATGACGACGGTCGTGTCGGTCACGGGCGACTCGCGGGGCGGGTACGCGGTCGCCACCCTGCCGACCGACGACCGCAGCGCCGAGGGCCGTACCTTCCGGGCCCGCCAGGTCGTCATCGCCGCCGGCACCTACGGCACCCAGACCCTGCTGCACCGTATGAAGGCCGGCGGGCAACTGCCGTACATCTCGGACAGGCTGGGGGAGCTGACCCGCACCAACTCCGAGGCGCTGGTCGGTGCGCAGACCGACAACCGGCGCTACCGCAAGGCCACCGGCGCGCCGCAGGTCGACTTCACCCGTGGCGTGGCCATCACCTCGTCCGTCCACCCGGACGAGAACACCCACATCGAGCCGGTCCGCTACGGCAAGGGCTCCAACTCGATGGGCGGCCTGTCGATCCTCCAAGTGCCGTACGCGGAAGGCTCGTCGAGGGTGCTGGCCTGGCTCAGGAGCGCCGCCCGCCACCCGCTGCTGGTCCTGCGCTCCCTCTCCAACCGCCACTGGTCGGAGCGGACCATCATCGGCCTGGTGATGCAGTCGCTGGACAACTCCCTGACGACGTACCTGAAGCCGGACGGCGTCGGCAAGGGACTGCTCACCGCCCGGCAGGGCCACGGCGCCCCCAACCCCAAGCAGATCAAGGCGGCATCCGAGGCCGCGTCCGCGATCGCCGCCGACATCAACGGCTTCGCCGGCTCCAACGTCGGCGAGCTCATGGGCACCCCCCTCACCGCCCACTTCCTCGGCGGCTGCCCCATCGGCTCCTCCCGCGAGACCGGTGTCATCGACCCCTACCACCGCCTGTACGGCCACCCCGGCATCTCGGTCGTGGACGGCGCCGCGGTCTCCGCCAACCTGGGCGTGAACCCGTCCCTCACCATCACCGCGCAGGCCGAGCGGGCGATGTCGTACTGGCCCAACAAGGGGGAGGCGGACCCGCGTCCGGCGCAGGGAGCGGCGTACGAGCGGCTGAAGCCGGTCGAGCCGAAGAGTCCGGCGGTCCCCGCGGAGGCGTTCGGCGCGCTGAGGCTGCCGTTCCTGGGAATGCCGGCGGTGCCGCCCAAGCCGTAGGGCCACGCCGGTACGGCTCCGGCGTCGGACAGGAAAGGACCCGCGCTCCCCTCCGAGCGCGGGTCCTTCACTTTTCCTGCGGTGGGTCTTCCCGGTTCCGGTTACGCGTCCGACCCGGCCCTGCGGCGCCGGGCGACGACGACGGAGCCGGCACCGAGGACGACCGCGACACCGCCGACCAGGCCGATCACGGGCAGCGCGGAGCTGGAGCCGGTCTCGGCGAGGCTGCCGGTGGCGGACACGTCGCTGACGTCCTTCAGCGGCTTGCGGCCACCCGTCTGCGGCTTGGCGTCGCCGGGCTTACCGGCGTCGGAGCCGGCGGCCAGGATGTCGAAGAAGTAGACCCAGCCGTTCGGGTCGTCGGCGACCCAGCAGCCCTGGTCGTCCGCGTACTCGGCGAGACCGCCGGTCAGACCGAGGGAGTCCGGCACCTTGCCGGAGACGCTGAGGCGCAGCCGGTACGAGACCGACTTGCCCGCGTCCAGCGAGAACGCGGTGAACGTGCCGCCCTCGCCCGCGGCGTCCGCGATCGTCTTCCAGGTGCCGGAGGACTTGTCCAGGACCTGGACCTTGATCTGGCCCGAGTAGTCCTTCGCGTCCTCCCAGCCGACGGCGGCGACGCCGATCAGCGGCTTGATGTCCTTGATCTTGGTGTCGCCGTGGTTGGTGACGTTGAAGGAGAACGGCACCCAGCCGCTTCCGGCGACGATCGTGTCGGGCAGACCGGACAGACCGCTCTTCAGGTCGGCGCTGAGCTCGGCGGTGCTGTCGCCGTTCTCGTCGACGCAGAGCTCGGCACCGCCCGGGGAGCTCTCGCTGGGGCTCGGCGACGGGGAGGTGGAGCTGCTCTGTGACGCGGCCGGGGAGCTCGCGGGCGCGGCGGGAGTGCTCTCCGGGGCGGCGGGGGTGCTTTCCGGCGCCGCCGGGGTGGTCTCGGGGGCGGCCGGGGTGGTTTCCGGCGCCGCGGGGGTGGTCTCCGGCGCAGTGCTCTCCGGCGCCGCCGGGCTGCTCGTCGACGTGTCCGGGGTTCCGTCCGCGAACGCGACCGGGGCGGACAGCAGGGCAAGGGGAGCCAGAACGGCCGTCGCGGCCGCCACGCCCATGGCACGGCGAAGCTTCATCAAGACCTCAAGGGAGTCCAGTGTGGAGGGCTCCGCGTGTGGGGCGCGGGTTGTGGCCCTTGGTTCGCCAAGTTGGATCCGTGACCGGGGTGAATGGTTGTGTTCACCTTCACAGATTATTTATGTGCCCTGCGTCACGTACGCTCTCGTGCTCGACACCACCGTCACGCAACCCGTGCGCTTGTCACGCATCCCATGTCACGCTTCACAGAAAGGCGTTCGCGCCGTGGCCGACAGACCGTCCGACGAGCCGAGATCCGGGTCGGGTTCCGGCGGGGAACCCTCCATACCCGACGACGTCTGGGAGAAGTTCCTCCAGGACAGCGAACGCGACCTCAGGTCCGCGCCCAAGGAGCCGTCCGCGCGGGCCCGTATGGTCACCGAGCGGCTGCGCGAGCAGGAGGCGCGGGGCAAGGAGCCCGAGGGCTGGCGCACCGGGCCGGCCTGGCAGGAGAGGAACGGGCGCGGGCGCAGGCGCCGCCGGGTGGGCGCGGTGTTCGCCGTGCTGCTCGCCGCCGCCGTGGCCGTCGTCGCGATGAAGCCGTCGCTGATCCCCGGCGACCCCTTCGGCTCCGGCACGTCGGACGCGGCCGCCTCACCGCTGCCCGAGGAGACGGCCCAGCCCACCGCGCCGCCCTCCTCTGCGGACCCCCGAGTGCCCACCCTGGCCCGCCCGTTCGCGGGATCCCCGGCACAGCAGTGGGCCGACGGCGAGGCCGGCATCGTGCTGCCGAAGGCCACCGCGCTGGGCTCGATCCCCAGGGCCCGGGTCGAACTGGCCCTCCAGCAGACCAGGAAGCTGCTGGTCGACGCCAACCTCAACCCCGAGGTGGTGGCCGGCGGCCGTCCCGAGGCGGCCCTTTCGGTGCTCGACCCCAAGCAGCCGAAGCTGCTGGACGACCTCGACACGGCCCTGCGCACGCCCAGCAAGGACCACGACCCGCTGTCCCTGTTCAGCCGGTTCGACCCGAAGGAGGTGAAGCCCGCAGGGAAGGTCATCAAGGTTCGCGGCCGGATCACCTTCAAGAAGGGCGACTTCGCCGGCGTCGCGGTGCACGCCGACTACACCTTCGTCTACCCGGTCGCCCCCGCCGACGGTTCCGACGAGGTCACCCGCACCATCGTGCGCCGCGTCATCGACGCCGAACTCCCCGACCCCGTGCACTACCGGGTCACCCCCGGCCGGCTGAACCTGCTGCGTTACGACGAGGACGGCGGCAACACCTCCTGCGACGTCTACGACGGTTACCTGCACCCGCAGTTCCCGTCCCGGACTCCCACCGACGGCACCACCCCGACCGGCCCGTCCGTCGACCCGTACGACCGCAGCCGCCCCATCGGCCAGGCGGACTCCTGCGGAACGGTGAGCCGCACCTAGTACCGGACACGCGCGGCAGGGCGGGCACACGGCGTACCCGGCATGCGAAGGGCCCCGCGGGACTTGAGGCCGCGGGGCCCTTCTCCGTCAGCACCGACGTCAGGGCAGCGCCGGTGCCCGGGGAGCGGCGCCGGGGGGTTGCGCCGCTTGTCCTGAGTGCGCCCTGGTGGTCCCGAGTGCCCCGGGTCGCCGACCGGGCGCACAAGCGGCGCACGAATGGCCTGGACCTCTGGCACTCCGCAAGGACACCGCAATGCGGTTGTCTGCGGCGGGACTTGGGGGCTTTCTAGGCATCGTGCTGGATGGATGCGCCCTCCGCAACCGTTTGACCCGGGGTTGTGCATTTTTGCAGTTTCCGCCGGTCGGCCCCGGGCGTCCCCGGAGCCGACCGTTTACTTGGGTGACCGGGCTGCTGTCCCCTGCCGTCCGGTCACGACCCTGGAACGAGGTCCCACGACGCACGGCACGACCCGTGCGTCTCATCGCTCCAGCAAGCCACGCGTGGTTCTTTCGGGCCCGCCCCTGGCTGGCGCGGACACCCCACCAACGAAGCGGTTCACGGGGCGGTCACGCGCCGTACGGGTGAGAAAAGTCCGAACTCAAGAGCGACCGCGGCACAGTTCGAGCAGCGTCATCGCAAGCGGCGTACCCGGCTTGCCCAGTGCCTCGCGGTAGCGGTCGAGGATCTCCATCTCGCGGGACAGGTGCACCCGCCGGCCGCCGGAGGCGATACGGGTCTGCTGCACGACGGCGGAGACGGCCATCCGTTCCTGGATGAGACCGATGATCCGGTCGTCGAGCGCGTCGATGCGCTCCCGGGCGTCCGCGATGGTCGCTTCCGGTGTGGTGGTCATGTCGGGCTCCTCGGTGACGGGGGTGCCCCGAGTCGGCAGGATCCGGAAAACACCAGGCGCCCCGGACCTTGTCGGCCCGGGGCGCCTGGGGAAGTCGCTTGTCAGTGGCTCAAGCAGCACGACCATGGCAGCCGGTGGGCCGGGTGCCATAGGTAAACGTCGAGTGCTGAAGCATGCCGGGGACTATACATCAGCCCGTCCGGCGTTTGAGGACGAGGCCCGTTCAGGGCCGAAGCGGGGGCCTGGGGCGGCAGCCCCCAGAGGCGGCGAGGTCACCCACGCCAACCCAGTTAGACTCGGTACCACAGCCCTCGCCCAACCGCCGGAAGGCACCCCGTGTCATCAGCGACCCCAGCCGCCACCGACACCGTCCTGGTCGTCGACTTCGGCGCGCAGTACGCCCAGCTCATCGCCCGTCGCGTCCGCGAGGCCCGGGTCTACAGCGAGATCGTGCCGAGCACCATGCCGGTGGCGGAGATGCTCGCCAGGAACCCGGCGGCGATCATCCTCTCCGGCGGCCCCTCGTCCGTGTACGAGGAGGGCGCCCCCCGCCTGGACCGTGAGCTCTTCGAGGCCGGCGTCCCCGTCTTCGGCATGTGCTACGGCTTCCAGCTGATGGCCCAGGCCCTCGGCGGCACGGTCGACAACACCGGCGCCCGCGAGTACGGCCGCACCGACCTGCACGTGTCCAAGGCGTCCTCCACCCTCTTCGAGGGCACCCCCGCCGAGCAGCACGTGTGGATGTCCCACGGCGACGCCTGCTCCGCCGCCCCCGAGGGCTTCGCCGTCACGGCCTCCACGGACGTCGTCCCGGTCGCCGCCTTCGAGAACGACGAGAAGAAGCTCTACGGCGTCCAGTACCACCCCGAGGTCATGCACTCCACGCACGGCCAGCAGGTCCTGGAGCACTTCCTGTACCGGGGCGCGGGCCTGAGCCCCGACTGGACCACCGGGAACGTCATCGAGGAGCAGGTCGCGGCCATCCGCGAGCAGGTCGGCGACAAGCGCGCCATCTGCGGTCTGTCCGGCGGCGTCGACTCCGCCGTCGCGGCGGCGCTCGTCGCGCGCGCCATCGGCGACCAGCTGACCTGCGTCTACGTCGACCACGGCCTGATGCGCAAGGGCGAGACCGAGCAGGTCGAGAAGGACTTCGTGGCCGCGACCGGCGTCAAGCTGGTCGTCGTCGACGCGGAGGAGCGCTTCCTGACCGCGCTCAAGGGTGTGTCCGACCCCGAGGAGAAGCGGAAGATCATCGGCCGCGAGTTCATCCGGGTCTTCGAGCAGGCCCAGGCGGAGATCATCGCGGACGAGGGCCCGGCGGTGGAGTTCCTGGTCCAGGGCACCCTCTACCCGGACGTCGTCGAGTCCGGCGGCGGCACCGGCACCGCCAACATCAAGTCCCACCACAACGTCGGCGGCCTGCCCGAGGACCTCGAGTTCCAGCTCATCGAGCCGCTGCGCAAGCTGTTCAAGGACGAGGTCCGGATGGTCGGCCAGGAGCTGGGCCTGCCGGAGGAGATCGTCCAGCGCCAGCCCTTCCCGGGCCCCGGCCTCGGCATCCGCATCGTCGGCGAGGTGACCAAGGAGCGGCTCGACCTGCTCAGGGACGCCGACGCCATCGCCCGCGAGGAACTGACCGCGGCCGGCCTCGACCGGGACATCTGGCAGTGCCCGGTGGTGCTGCTCGCGGACGTCCGCTCGGTCGGCGTCCAGGGCGACGGCCGCACCTACGGCCACCCGATCGTGCTGCGCCCGGTCTCCTCCGAGGACGCCATGACGGCCGACTGGTCCCGTCTGCCGTACGACGTCCTCGCGAAGATCTCGACGCGGATCACCAACGAGGTGCGGGACGTCAACCGGGTCGTCCTGGACGTCACCTCGAAGCCGCCGGGCACGATCGAGTGGGAGTAGGCCCCCGCACGCGGACGGTCAGGTGCGCTTGATCGTGCGCAGGGGTTCACCGGGTTTCCAGACCTGGACGACCAGGTACTTGTCGTCCTCGACGGAGGTCCGCACGACCTCCGTCAGCTCGGTGCGGAAGAGGTGGAACGGCTCCGGCGGTTCCACCTCTTCGCCGTATGCGGCCTTCGCCGCGGGATCCTCGACCTCGAGAGCCCGCCCGGCGATCCGCACGTCGCCCCCGCCCATGGTCTGCCCCTCGCCGGGGTTCGCCTGAAGCGCGAACCGCGCGTCGCGGCGCAGATCGAGGGCCTTCAGCGAGTCCGGCATCATGCCGAGCCACAGCTCACCCTTCAGGAAACGGACCTCGAGACCGGTCGTACGCGGGGAACCGTCCTGCCGGAGCGTGGCCAGGACATGATGGGTGAAGGCCCCGAAGCGCTCCTCGGCGGTCTTCGCGAACTCGGGTTCGGCGGCGCTGAAAGCCGCCCAGTTCCATGCCATACGTCCCAGGGTGCCGCCGATACCGGACATCTTCTGTCGTGTATCGGCTGCACGCGTCATCTTTACAAAACAGCTCTGTTCTCCTGCGCTGACCGAGGGTAACTTCCGCCTCGTCAAGCAACCCAGTGCCGGAGGACCACATGCCCGGGCCGACCCCACCGACTCCGTTGCCCAGCGATCGGCTGCGCTTCGCCATGCCGCCGATGCACGACTCGGTCGACGACGAGCGCAGGCACCGGAAGGAGCGGCTCGCAGGCGCGCTGCGGATCTTCGGCCGGTACGGGTTCGAGGACGGCGTCTCCGGCCACATCACCGCGCGCGACCCGGAGTACAGCGACTGCTTCTGGGTCAATCCGTTCGGTATGCCGTTCAAGCACGTCACGGTGAGCGACCTGGTCCTCGCCAACTCCGACGGGCAGGTCATCGAGGGCCGTTACCACGTCAACCAGGCCGCCTTCACCGTGCACGCCCAGGTGCACGCGGCCCGCCCGGACGTCGTCGCCGTCGCCCACTGCCACTCGGTGCACGGCCGCGCCCTGTCCGCGCTCGGTGAACTCCTGGACCCGATCACCCAGGAGAGCTGCGCCTTCTACGAGGACCACGCCCTGTACGACGCCTACACCGGCGTCGCCGTCGACGCCGAGGAGGGCCGCCGTATCGCCTCCGCGCTCGGCACCCGCAAGGCGCTCGTGCTGCGCAACCACGGACTGCTCACGGTCGGCGACTCGGTGGACGCGGCGGCCTGGTGGTTCCTGTCCATGGAACGCTCCGCGCAGGTCCAGCTGACCGCCAAGGCGGCCGGCCGCCCCCTCCTCATCGACCACCGGCTCGCGGTCGCGACCCGCGAACAACTCGGCGGCGACCTGGTCGCCTGGATCAACTACCAGCCCCAGTGGCAGGACATCAGCCGCAGCGAACCGGACCTGCTGTCGTAGGGGGCTGTCGCGGGTCTTCAGAAACCGCGCAGCACCGCCGCCTTGGTCATCGCGAACTCCTCGTCCGTGAGCACCCCGTCCCGGTGCAGCTCGCCCAACTCCCGCAGTCTGCGCAGCAGTACGTCGTGGTGGTCGGCCGGCGGCGAGACGGCGCCGGTGGGGCGGCGGCCGGCGAGCTCGCCGCCGCCCCGGGTGGACGGATGCGGCAGTCGCGCGGTGACCGCGGTGGCGACCAGCGCGGTCAGCAGATCGCGCCGCGCGCTGCCCCACAGGTCCAGGGCGTACGGGTCCTTCTCCGGCGGCAGTTTGGAGAACACCGTCTCCCGGGTCACGAACCGCAGAAAACCGTCCTCGTAGCCGGAGTTGGGCAGCCACTCCACCTGCACCACATCGCCGACGGCCATGATCCGCGGTCCCGTCGCCCGCTTGACCCGGTCCGAGGTGTCGGCCCAGTCGAGGCGCACCTGGGTGCCGTCGAAGGAGACCGTGCCGTCGGAGGAACGGACCGAGACCGGCACCGGCGGACCCGGCAGCAGATACGCCTTGGTCGGCTCCTTGGGGATCTGCTCCAGCATGAGCGCCTGCCGGATCTCCTCCGCCACGTACTCCGCGACCCCCGAACGGTCCACGTCCACCAGCAGCCGGTACGGATCCGCCGCGTCCGGCAGCCGCCCACCGGTCGCCTGCAGCAACGGATCCGCCCCCTCGCGCAGCCGCATGCGCAGCCGCCCCCGCTTGCGCTCGGGCTCGAAGACCACACCCGCGATCGCCTCGAGGGGTACGGCGACCTCCCCGTACGTCTGCCGGAACAGCGGCACGGAACGGTGCAGGCCCGGCGTGATCCTGACCGTGGTGCCGTCGAAGGCCCAGGTCCCGTCGCGCTGGATGATCTCGGCCATAGGGAAATTCTCGCAGCCGGGTCAACACGGCGGCCCCCGCTTCACCGGCGCTGACCAGACCTGGCCGACGAGGACGGGGTGGCGTAGGGCACAATTCGCTGGCATCACAGGGGAGTTGCAGGACGGCGGCCGACCCCCGGACGGGGGCCGCCGGTCAAGGGGATCGTGCGGAAGGCGGGCGTCGGGCGTGGCGGTGCAGGAGGCGAGAGGCGGGGCGGACATGGGCGCGCCGGGAGGGGCCCACGCGGGTGGCTGCACCTGCGGGGACTGCCCGCACGGGGCGCGCGAGGGACATCGGCGGGCGGTCGCCGAGTTCCTGCTGATGCGCGACGGGTTCGCGGCCGGACAAGGGGTGCCCGCCGCGGTCGCCCACTCCGCGCAGGCATCCCGCCAGTGGGTGTCGGAGGAGCTCAGCCAGTCCGCGGAACTGGTCGCCGAACGCGGCCGCTCCGAGGGCGAGGCCTGGCTGGCCCGGCTGTGGCTCGTTACGACCATCACCGTGTGGGCCCTGGTGCTGGTGTTGCTGCTGGTGCAGTCCCTGACGGCGATCGGCGCGGGATGGACGGCGGCGCGCACGGCCGGACTGCTGGCGGCGCTGCTGACCGCCGGTGTGCTCACGGCCGCCTCCTGGTTCCACCGCGCCCGGGGCGGCGCGCTGGCCCCGGTGATCGGCGAGGACAACCGTCTCTCCACCTCCCGCACGGTGGCCGCGGCCTGGGTCCTCCTCGTCGCCTTCGCGGTCCTGGTGCTGGTGGGCCGCCTGGCCGCCGCCTCCGGCCACGCGGAACGGGACACGCTGATCTCCGGTCTCGAACTCGCCCGCGCCGCCGGTGTGGTGACCGTGCTGGCGGTGGTCTGCGGGATCGCCGTCCTGGTGCGCCGCGTGGTCGGACTGCGCGTCCTCGCCCAACGCCTGCAGAAGGTACGGGCGCACCGGCCTAGGGCCGCCGACCTGCTCACCGACGACGCGGGCCGCGGCAGCTTCGCCGACATCCAGTACGTCGTCATCAGCACGGTCGCCGTGCTGTTCGCCGCGGTACGGCTCGCCCGGCGCCCCGACCAGCTGCCCGACCTGCCCTGGGGACTGGCCGTGGTGGTGCTGGTCTCGGCGGCGACCTACCTGGCCGGCAAGTACGCCGAGGGCGGCCGCCCGGTGATCCTCTCCGTCGTCCGCGCCCGGGAGGCGGGTGACCTGGACGCCCCGATCCGCACCGGCGACGACATCGAGATCCGCGGTGCCGGTTTCGTGCCCCCGGGCGCCCAGGGCGCCGACCGACTGTCGCGCATGGTCGTCCGCATCGGCCCGGTCAACGTCCATGTCCCCCTCGTCCCGGTGAGCGGCGGCTTCAGCAACCCGACCGACGCGGTTCTCACCGTCCCGGTACCGGCGGACGTGGAACCGGGACGGGTCGAGGTGCAGGTCGTCACGGCCGCGGGGGTGGAGACGAACCGGTACGCGGTCGACGTGACCGAGTGATTCATGTGACGCCGTGAGGGGAACGGCACTTGTCGACACGGACGCGTTGTTCGATCCCGCGCACTCCGTCAGAAATCGGCACGAACACATTGAGCGCCCGGCCCCCGACGTACGTATCGTTTTCCAAGGGGCCCCGGCACACGGGCGAGAGGCGACAGTGATGACTCACGGCATACGCACGGACACGCACACCCCCTATCTCGACGGCGACCGGAACTGGCGCGACAGCGCCACCCGCTACGCCCTCCTTCCACTCCGGATCTTCCTCGGCGTCACCTTCATCTACGCCGGCCTGGACAAGATCACCAACAGCGCCTTCATGAAGTCCTCCGGCGCGGGTTCCATCGGTGACACCATGCGGTCCGTTCGCGACTCGTCCGCCATTCCGGCCCTGGTCGACCTGGCGCTGAAGAACCCGACCGGTTTCGGCTACGCCATCGCCTTCGGCGAGTTGGCCGTCGGCATCGGCACCCTGATCGGCCTGCTCGCCCGCCTCGCCGCCCTCGGCGGAGCACTGATCTCGCTCAGCCTGTGGCTGACGGTGAGCTGGGCGTCGGACCCGTACTACTACGGCAACGACCTCGCCTACCTGATGGCCTGGCTCCCCCTCGTCCTGGCGGGGGCCCCCGTGTTCTCCCTGGATGCCGCACTCCGAGCGCGGCGAACACGGGCGGGAGGTTACCGGTAGCTCCTGGTCGGCGGGGGCTGACGGTGGCGGAGCGCCGACCCGTACGGGGTTGACGCTCCGTCAGCCATGCGCGGCCGGCTCCCTGTCGGCACCGTCCCGCCGAGCCGTCACCGCCCGTCGCCGGCGTATCCCGCGGCTGACCATCCCCACCACACCGGCGAGGAACAGCCCGACGGTGACGACGGGTATCACCGCGAACCACGGCGTCTCCCACAACCCCCCCGCGTCACCGGCGTACATCGTCCCCGCGAGCGTGAGGAAGACACCGGCGACCAGCCTTCCCGGCTGGAACTCATGACGCAGCACGGGCCACCTCCGCCTGTCCGACGTCGACCCGGAGATCGAGGTCGATCGTGCCGCCCTTCCCGGCACCCTGGGCCGGTGTCAGGGTGACGTCCTTGTGCTTGCCCGGCTCCACGTCCACGTCCCTCTTCTCGTCGCCGGGCAACTGGATGTCGCCCACCCCCACGTCGATGCTCAGCCTCACGGTCGCGTCCTTCGGTACGACGACCTTCAACTGGCCCGCCCCCACCTCGGCCTCCGTCGTCACCGTGCGCCCCTCGGGCACCCGCAGCCGGCTCAGGTCCAGAGTCCCGACACCGCTCCCGAGGTGGTACGACGTCCCGACGTCGGTCACCGTGGCCGGCTGCCAGGTCGTGCGTGTCCAGTGCGTACTGATGTCCTTGGGCAGGGCGGCCGACGCGGCGAGCAGCGCCGCCGTCACGACGGCCAGGAAGACCGAGCCGGCTCCCGTGCGTCCCAGGAACGCGCTGAGCGCGATGCCCAGGCCGAAGACGAGCAGCGCGCAGGCGAGGCCGGTCTGCAGGCTGGTGCCCAGGGCGTGGTCGTGCCAGGTCGTTCCGGTGCCGATGCCGCCGGCCACGAGGGCGAGCAGGAAGATCCAGCCGCCGATCCAGCGGGGGCCGCGCGGCCGGGGTGCCGCCGGACGCGGGGTCCGCGGGCTCGGGTGGGCGGTCCAGGGGGTGCCGAGGCTGATGTCGACCGCCGCGGCGATGTCCCGGTCGCGGGAGTCGCGGGGGCCCCAGAGGTAACCGGTGCCCCCGACGTGCGTCCCGTCCTTGACGATCGGGTCGCGCCACCAGGAGGGGTAGGCGGCGGGAACCGGCGGCGCCTTCGCCTCCGGCGGAGCGTCCGCGACGGCCTGGGCGGCCAGCGGGTCCGGGTCGGGTGCGCCGCGCCGGCGCGACCAGTACCCGGCGCCGGCGAGGAGCAGGGAGAGGACCACGGCGAAGGCCAGCACCCCGCCGTTCCTCAGCATGGTCAGGAACACTCCGCAGCCGACCAGCGCGAACAGCACGGCAGCCAGCGCCTGTCCGTCGACGCGGCCGGTCAGCAGCTTGCGGACCTCGTTCTCCTCGTCGTCCTCGAACGGGACGAGGAGCCAGACGAAGCCGTAGAAGATCAGACCGATGCCGCCGGTCGCGGAGAGCACGGCGAGGGTGATCCGGAAGATCACCGGGTCCATGTCGCACTGCCGCCCGAGCCCGGAGCACACCCCGGCGAGCATCTTGAACTGCCGGTCCCGGCGGAACTTGTCGGGGGCGGCGGCTTGGTCACCACCGACGGCTCCGGCGTCGTTGCCAACAGCTCCAGCCTCCCCGCCCATGGCTCCCGCCTCGCGCGAGTCGCTCTTGGCGTCCGTGCTCTCCGCGTCCCCGGTCTCCCGTGCTCCAGCAGCCGCTCCCGCGCCCCCCTGTGTCCGCGCGCCCGCGCCCGCCTGCCCGGGCGCGCCCGCGGGTGCGTGCGTGCCCGCGTCGGACGGGGTGCCGGGGGGCGCGGCGGGTGCGGCATCCCGCGGCCCGGCGCCCGGAGTGGGGCTCGGGCCGGTGCCGGGTCCCGGACCCGTCGCGGCGTGCTGGTGATCTGTCATGTGTCCATGGTGACGGCCGGGCGCCCCCGACGGGAGTCGGGACGACCCTGGCCGGACCCTGATATCGCCCCTGAGCCGGCGCCCGGGGAGCGTTCGACGGGGAAAAGCGGGAATCGGCGAAGATCAGGGGAGTCTCGGGGGTCGACCCTGATGCCCGGCTCCGCCGACCGTGTGAGTATCGATGCCATGCCGGAAGCCGCTGCAGCGCCCCTCGTCGAACCGCGGCCGCCGCGCAAGCTCTACCGCAGCAGCGACGGCCGCTGGCTCGGTGGTGTGGCGCGGGGGCTCGCCGGGCATCTCGGGCTGCCCGTGGTCTGGGTGCGGCTCGTCTTCGTCGGCCTGTTCATGGCGGACGGCCTCGGCGCGCTGCTGTACGCCGCGTTCTGGTTCTTCGTACCGCTCGGCGTCGGCGGTGTCGGCGGGCAGCGGCCCCCGTCGCTCGTCGGCACCGAGACCTCGCCCGACGGCCGTCGCAGACTCGTCGCCCGCAAGCCGGACCGGGGTCAGATCGTCGCCCTGCTCCTCATGGTCGTGGTGGCCATGGTGTTCGTGGGCAACGTCAATCTGAGCGGCGGCGCCAAGGCCTACCTGTGGCCGGCCGTCCTCGTCGGCGCGGGCGTCGCCCTCGTCTGGCGCCAGGCGGACAACGCCCGCCGGGCCCGCTGGGCCGAGGTCGGCAGCCGCCGCCGTACCCTCACCCTGCTGCGCGCGGCGGGCGGTGTCCTCCTCGTCACGGCGGGCGTCTCCGGCGTCTTCGTCCTGCAGGGCTCCGCCGCCCATCTCGGCTCGGTCCTCCAGGCCGCGCTCGCGGTGCTGGTCGGGATAACGCTCCTCGCGGGGCCGTACCTCGTCCGTATGACCCAGGACCTCTCCGAGGAGCGCCTGATGCGCATCCGCGCCCAGGAGCGCGCCGAGGTCGCCGCCCACGTCCACGACTCCGTGCTGCACACCCTCACCCTGATCCAGCGCAACGCGGAGAACGCCAGCGAGGTGCGCCGCCTCGCCCGCGCCCAGGAGCGCGACCTGCGCACCTGGCTCTACAAACCGGAGGGCACCGGCAAGGACGAGGCCGACGAACCCGCCAACCTCGCCGACGCCGTGCGGCGCAGCGCGGCCGAGGTCGAGGACAAGCACGGCGTCCCCATCGAGGTCGTCGTCGTCGGCGACTGCCCGCTCGACGAGAGAATCGGCGCACAGATGCAGGCCGCGCGCGAGGCGATGGTCAACGCCGCCAAGTACGGTGGCGAGGGCGGCGCGGTACAGGTCTACGCCGAGGTGGAGGGGAAGACGGTCTTCGTGTCGGTCAGGGACCGCGGTCCAGGCTTCGACCTCGACTCGATACCCGCCGACCGCATGGGGGTCAGAGAATCGATCATCGGCCGCATGGAGCGCCACGGCGGCACGGCGCGGCTGCGCGCGGTGCCGGACGGCGGCACGGAGGTCGAGCTGGAGATGGAGAGGGCGGAGAAGACGTCATGAGCGACCCGACCGGGGCGAACGAGCCCGTGGAGGCGACCGGCGGGAGCGCCGGCGAGCGGCACGTGCGCGTGGTCCTCGTGGACGACCACCGTATGTTCCGTACCGGTGTGCAGGCCGAGATCGGCCGGACCGACGAGACCGGCGTCGAGGTCGTCGGCGAGGCCGCGGACGTCGACCAGGCGGTCACCGTCATCACCGCGACCCGGCCCGAGGTGGTCCTCCTCGACGTCCATCTGCCGGGCGGCGGCGGCGTGGAAGTGCTGCGCCGCTGCGCCGCGTTGATGGCCGACGCCGAGCAGCCGGTGCGTTTCCTCGCGCTCTCCGTGTCGGACGCGGCGGAGGACGTGATCGGGGTGATCCGCGGTGGCGCCCGCGGCTACGTCACCAAGACGATCACCGGCACCGATCTGGTGAACTCCATCTTCCGCGTCCAGGAGGGCGACGCCGTCTTCTCGCCGCGTCTGGCCGGCTTCGTCCTGGACGCCTTCGCCTCCACCGACGCCCCGCCGGTCGACGAGGACCTGGACCGCCTCACCCAGCGCGAGCGCGAGGTGCTGCGCCTGATCGCCCGCGGGTACGCCTACAAGGAGATCGCCAAGCAGCTGTTCATCTCGGTGAAGACGGTCGAGTCCCATGTCTCGGCGGTCCTCAGGAAGTTGCAGCTGTCCAACCGGCACGAGCTGACCCGGTGGGCGACGGCGCGCCGGCTGGTGTGAGCCTCGCGCCACGCGCGCTCACACCACGCGCGTGGCGCCCGCGAACGGCATCTCGTCGACCGGGGCGATCTTCACCGGCTCCGAGGGGTTCGGGGCGTGGATCATCCGGCCGTTGCCGATGTAGATGCCGACGTGGCTGATGCCGGAGTAGAAGAAGACCAGGTCGCCCGGGAGGAGTTCGGAGCGCGAGACGCGGGTGCCCGCGTCGATCTGGGCGTAGGTGGTGCGGGGGAGGGAGAGGCCCGCGGAGCGGTAGGCGGCCTGGACCAGGCCCGAGCAGTCGAAGGCGCCCGGGCCGGTAGCGCCCCACACATAGGGGCTGCCGAGTTTGGAGTAGGCGTACGAGACGGCCGCCGCGGCCCGGGAGCCGGGCGCCTGGGCGGTCGCGGAACCGGGAGCCTCCAGACCGACCCGCGCGTCCGAACCGGACCGTGACGCACGCGTGCCCCCGTCCGCCCCGATCCGGGCGCGTTCCTCGGCCGGCAGCGTGTCCAGCAGTCGCCGTGCCGCGGTCAGCTTCCCGGTGATCGTCTTCTTCTGGCGCCGCAGCTCGGCCTGGCGCGCCTTGAGCGCGGTCAGCTCCACGCGCGCGGCTCCGCGCAACCGCTCGATGTCCAGCAGCTGTCTGCGGACGTCCGCCACGGCCGCCGCCTGCCGGGTGCCCGCCCGGTCGACGAACTCGGCCCCGTCGAGGTACCGGTCGGGGTCGTCGGACAGCGCGAGCTGCACCGCCGGGTCGATGCCGCCGGCCCGGTACTGTGCCGCGGCCATCGAACCCAGCGCGTCCCGGGCCGAGTTCAGCTTGTCCGTCTTGCGCGCCGCCTGGTCCCGCAGGGCCGACAGCCGCTTCTCGGCCGCGTCCGCCTTCTCCTTCGCCCCGTCGTACTTCTCGGTGGCGGTCTCCGCCTCCTGGTACAGCTTGTCCACCTTCGCCTTGACCTGCGCCGGCGTCAGCTTCGGCTCGGCGTGTCCGGTCCCGTCGAAGGCCGTGGCGGTGGCCGCGCCCGCGAGCGCGATGGTGAAGGCGGTGCGGGCCGTGTTGCCGCCGAGCGAACGCCGACTGGGCTTGCGGTGCGCTGCCACGTGGACTGCACGTCCTTTCGTACGACCGCCCCGTACCGAGGCGGCTTACGCGTCCGGCGACGGCCCGCACAGGGGGAACGGCCCGCCGCCGGACCTTCTCGGCGGTGGTGGCCGGCTGCCGCCCCTGGCCCGGGCGGCGGTGGGGAGCCGGTCACCTGGGGGAGGACGCTAAACCTGACGGTGTCGGCGGGGTAACGCCTTGTGCGGAACTGCCGCGAGCGGACCGGCGGGTGACCGTATACGACCGTGAAGGCGATCCGGGACCGTCGACTTCGCGCAGGACGCTGACCGAAGTGACGGTTTCGGGACACGTACGGGCGGCAAGGTGCTATGGGCCGCATATATGCGGGATCGGGTCAGGGAAGGCGGGCCGGTGTCGGACGCCCCATGCGCCCCTGTTTAAGCTCCGGCCTCATGGACGTACTCATCCACCTCTTCGTCGGCCTGCACATCGTCGGCATCGCCGCGCTCCTCGGCGGTTTCCTCACCCAGCTGAAGGCGATGGGCCGAGGTGAGGCCCGCTTCGTCCCGGGGATGCTGCACGGCGCGCTGACGATGCTGGTCACCGGCGCGATCCTGGTCGGGCTCAACCAGGCCGACGACCATCACGTCAACAACATCAAGATCGGCGTCAAGCTGGCGCTGCTGGTCGTCATCCTCGGCCTGGTCTATGTGAAGCGGGACGAGGAGAAGGTGGACAAGAGCCTGTTCGGGCTGGTCGGCGCGCTCACCACGGCGAACATCTTCATCGCGGTGCTGTGGACCTGAAGCCTGCGAGGGCGGCGGCGAGGGCCTGAGCGGCGACCGCCAGCCACGCCGCCACCGCGATCCACAGCAACACCTGCCCCGGCCCCTTGAGCCACGGCACGTGCAGGGCGGCGGCGACCGACAGGACGGCCGTCGCCGTCATCCCCATCGGGAACACGGTCGCCCAGCGGCGCACGTCGTAGGCGGGCCGCGGCCGCATCACCTCCGCGACGAGCAGTACGGCGTACCAGGCCGCGTCCAGCGCGAGCAGTGCGAAGGTGACGGTGCGCAGGACACCGCGGTCGTCGCCGCTCCACAGATACAGGGGCGGGCTGTCCGCGGCCACGAGGCTCGCGCCGGCCAGCGCCGAGATGGAGAGCGCGCCACCCGCGACCCACTGGTCGCCGGCGCCCTCCACGACCTGCCGCAGCTCGAACCGGACGAAGGCGAGACCGTAGAGGACGAGCCCGAGCCAGAACAGCACGAGCGCGGTGTGCGCGAGCCACGCCGTCGACTCCGCGGCCGCGAGCACGGCGCCGAGCACGGCGAGCCCCTGGGTGGCCACGCAGCACAGGAACACCGCGCCGGGCATGCGCCTGCGCCAGTGCCGTACGACGTCCACGAGCAGCACCGGCCACAGTACGGCCGCCAGCGCGAGCAGAGCCTCCGCGAGGGTCTGCCATCCCAGGACCGCGAAGCGGGTGCCGAGCACGGTGGTCGCCGCGACGGCGGCGAGCGACCCGGGCGTCCCGGCCTCCGCCAGCCATCTCTCCCGGTCCCACAGCAGCCGCGCGGCGAAGTCCGCCGCCAGGCCCAGCCACCCCACGCAGGTCAGCACGAGGGCGATCCGCGACACCGTCTCGTGTCCCGTCAGCTGAAGCCCGACCGACAGGATCCCGGTCGCCATGACGGCGGCCCCGGCCGCGGGCGGCCGCTGCGCCCACCACACGAGGAGAGCGGAGCGGTCGGGCACGGGGCTGCTGCTGCCGGGCATGCGGCCGATGGTAGGGAGCCCGGCCCGGAGTCCGAGAAGGCACGCGCGCGGGCGGAGGGAAATACGCGCGGGCGCGCGGAGCAGGGGAGGGGCGCGGACCGATGCCTACGCGCCGAGGTGCGGTTGTGCACCACGGCACACGAACGACACCCCACGCCTATCGCAACAGTTTGCGCGCCCCGCACCCCACGGCCGTGCGCCGGCGCGTGAAGGGGCCTCGCACGCCTGCCGGTCGCTGGGCCGGCGGGCGCTCGGAGACCTTCGCGCGCCGCGCATCCCACCGCCGGGCGGCGCCCGAAGTGGCCCTGCACGCCTGTCACGCGCTGGGTCGGCGGGCGCTCGGAGACCTTCGCGCGCCGCGCATCCCACCGCCCGGTGGCGTGCGAAGCGATGCCGCACGCTGCAGCACGTCTGGGGGCTGCGCCAAGGTGTTTTGCGCGGCCCGCACCCCACGGCCGTGCGTCGGCGCGCGAAGCGGCCTCGCACGCCTGCCGGGCGCTCGGTCGGCGGGCGCTCAGGACTGTCACGCGCCCGCATTCCACCGCCGGTGGCGTGCCAAGTGCGTCGTGCGCCCGGCGGCCTCATTCGGGGCGCACGAGACCGTCCGCGCGCCCCGGCTCACCGCCTCACGCCGGGCGTACCACGCTGTGGATGATTGACTCGCCGGCGTAGTAGATGGACTCCTCGCGGACGTACGCGCCCGGCTTGGGGGCGTGGATCATCATGCCGTTGCCGATGTAGACGCCGACGTGGCTGATGTCGTCGTAGAAGAAGATCAGGTCGCCGGGCTGGGCGTCGGCGAGGGAGACGGTGGTGCCCGCGTTCACCTGGTCGTAGGTGGTGCGCGGGAGGTCCACGCCCGCGGCTTTCCAGGCGGCCTGGGTGAGGCCGGAGCAGTCGTAGGAGCCGGGACCGGTGGCGCCCCAGACGTACGGCTTGCCTATCTGCGCGCGGGCGAACGCGAGCGCCTTCGCGGCCTTGGCGGCGTAGGAGGAGTCCGTGGTGTCCGTCGTGCCGGTGTCCGAGGGGGAGGTGCCGTCCTGGGACGCGGTCTCCTCCTGGGCCTTGCGCGCCGCCGCCTGCTGCTGTGCCAGCTCCGCGGCCTTGCGCGCGGCCTCCTGCTGCTGCTTCTCCTCGATCGCCGCGAGCCGCGCCTTCTCCTCGGCCGTCAGCTTCGACAGCAGCTCGCGCGCGTCGGAGAGCTTCTTCTGCACCGTGGCCTTGGCGGTCTGCAGATCGTTCTGCGACGTGCTGAGCGTCTCAAGGCTCCGGGAGGCCTCCTCGCGCTTCCGCATCGTCGCGGACTGCTCGGTGAAGTAGTCGTCGACCTCGCTCTTCTGGCGGGCGGTCAGCCGGCCCATCAGCTGCGTCTGGTCGAAGTAGTCCTGCGGGGAGTCGGCGAGCAGGAAGGTCGCCGTGTCGGGCGCGGCGGCACCCGTCCGGTACTGGGCGGCGGCGAAGGAACCGAGCCGGTCGCGCTCCTCGTTGAGCTTCTGGGCGCGCTTGGCGACGTCGTTGAGCAGGGAGTCGACCCGTCTGCGCTGCTTGGTCGTCTTCTCCGTGGCCGCGTTGTACTTCTCGGTGGCCGACTCCGCCTGGCGGTACAGGTCGTCGACCTTCTTCTCGACTTCCTCGAGGCTCGGGCCGCCGTCGGCCGAGGGGGCGGCGTTGGCCGACTGGGAGAGCAGGGCCACGGAGGTGAGAGCGGCCGTGGCGAGAGCGGGGGTGCGTATGCCTGCTACGCGCGTAACGGCGGGACGCGTCTTGCGGTGCGACGCCAAGACCGGCGACTCCTTCCATCGTCCGCCTACCGGGTTAGCTGTCGGGTTCGGGCGGGTGGTTCGGAAGGGTTGCCCTACGGCCGGGGCCCCGGAAGGGGGTCGGCCGATTCACCCCAAGGTCCTCGTGGGTCCCCGGCTCCGGCTGCGCGGCGGCGCCCCGGACTCGGCGGAGGCCGCACGGCCCGGCGAGGTTCGCCGGTGGGGGTCGTACGGCCCGTCCGAACGGTAGCCAACTCGTGTGGCCCGTGTGAAGGTTGATGTTCGATTTGTCCGATACATTTCCGTGACCTTCGACCGGCCCCGCCCGCCCGGCCACGTGCGGTGATGGCGCGCCACGGAGCGTGTGCGGGGTATCGGATCGGGCGATGTTCTCAGGGCGGCGGCGGGCTGTCAGTGGGGCGCCCTAGACTCGGAGAGCGATGAGCAGCCTCTTTGACGACAGCTTCCTGGCGGACCTCCAGGCCCCTCGCGGGCACGCGGAGGAACCCCCGCCGCCGCCCGAGGACGATCAGGCACCGGAGCCCGTTCCGGACGACCTGTTCGGCGGGAAGTTCGACGTGCCGCCGGACCGGGACGCCTACTACCGCGACGGCGCCCCCCGTCCGGCGATCGACCCGGCGGCACTGCTGGACGGGCTGAACGAGAACCAGCGCGCGGCCGTCGTGCACCATGGCGCCCCCCTGCTCATCGTGGCCGGCGCCGGCTCCGGCAAGACCCGTGTCCTCACCCACCGCATCGCCTACCTCCTGGCCGAGCGGAACGTGCACCCGGGCCAGGTCCTGGCGATCACCTTCACCAACAAGGCCGCCGGTGAGATGAAGGAGCGGGTCGAGCAGCTCGTCGGCCCGCGCGCGAACGCGATGTGGGTGATGACCTTCCACAGCGCGTGCGTGCGCATCCTGCGCAGGGAGAGCAAGAAGCTCGGCTTCACCTCCTCCTTCTCGATCTACGACGCCGCCGACTCCAAGCGCCTGATGGCCCTGGTCTGCCGCGACCTGGACCTCGACCCCAAGCGCTACCCGCCGAAGTCCTTCAGCGCCAAGATCTCCAACCTGAAGAACGAGCTGATCGACGAGGAGGACTTCGCCGCCCAGGCAACCGACGGCTTCGAGAAGACCCTCGCCCAGGCCTACGCCCTCTACCAGTCACGGCTGCGCGAGGCGAACGCCCTCGACTTCGACGACCTGATCATGACGACGGTCAACCTGCTCCGCGCCTTCCCGGACGTCGCCGAGCACTACCGCCGCCGTTTCCGGCACGTCCTGGTCGACGAGTACCAGGACACCAACCACGCCCAGTACGCGCTCGTGCGCGAGCTGGTGGGGACCAGCGAGCACCCCGTCGACGTCCCGCCGAACGAGTACGACGTCCCGCCCGCCGAGTTGTGCGTGGTGGGTGACGCGGATCAGTCGATCTACGCCTTCCGCGGGGCGACGATCCGCAACATCCTCCAGTTCGAGGAGGACTACCCGGACGCGACGACGATCCTGTTGGAGCAGAACTACCGCTCCACCCAGACGATCCTGTCCGCGGCCAACGCGGTCATCGAGCGCAATGAGTCCCGCCGCCCCAAGAACCTGTGGACCAACGCCGGCGCGGGCGCGCGCATCACGGGCTATGTCGCCGACACCGAGCACGACGAGGCCCAGTTCGTCGCCGACGAGATAGACCGTCTCACCGACGCGGGCGACGCGAGGGCCGGGGACGTCGCCGTCTTCTACCGGACGAACGCCCAGTCCCGTGTCTTCGAAGAGGTCTTCATCCGCGTCGGCCTGCCCTACAAGGTCGTCGGCGGCGTCCGCTTCTACGAGCGCAAGGAGGTCCGGGACGTCCTGGCCTATCTGCGCGTGCTGGCCAACCCCGAGGACTCGGTGCCGCTGCGCCGCATCCTGAACGTCCCCAAGCGCGGCATCGGCGAGCGCGCCGAGGCGATGATCGACGCCCTCTCGCAGCGCGAGAAGATCAGCTTCCCGCAGGCGCTGCGCCGCGTCGACGAGGCGTACGGCATGGCCGCGCGCTCCGCCAACGCGGTCAAGAAGTTCAACACGCTGATGGAGGACCTCCGTACGGTCGTCGAGTCCGGTGCGGGCCCGGCGACCGTCCTGGAGGCGGTGCTCGAACGCACCGGCTACCTCGCCGAGTTGCAGGCCTCCACCGACCCGCAGGACGAGACCCGTATCGAGAACCTCCAGGAACTCGCGGCCGTGGCCCTGGAGTTCGAGCAGGAGTCCGGTGAGGGCGAGGAGTCCCCGGGGCTCGCCGACTTCCTGGAGCGGGTCGCGCTGGTCGCCGACTCCGACCAGATCCCCGACGAGGAGGAGGACGGCTCCGGGGTCATCACCCTGATGACCCTGCACACCGCCAAGGGCCTGGAGTTCCCGGTGGTCTTCCTCACCGGCATGGAGGACGGCGTCTTCCCGCACATGCGTGCGCTCGGCCAGACCAAGGAGCTGGAGGAGGAGCGGCGGCTCGCCTATGTCGGCATCACGCGCGCGCGTGAACGGCTGTATCTGACCCGCTCCGCGCTGCGCAGCGCCTGGGGGCAGCCGTCGTACAACCCGCCCTCCCGCTTCCTGGAGGAGATTCCGGCGCAGCACGTCGACTGGAAGCGGACGGGCGCCACGTCTCCCGTCTCCTCGGGACCGGCGTCCGGCGTCGCGGCCTCCCTGTCGTCCTCCCGCTCGCGCTCGTCGGCGTCGGGGGTGCCCGGGTTCGCCACCAGCCGGACCTCCGAGAAGCCGGTGGTGTCGCTGGCGGTCGGCGACCGGGTCACCCACGACCAGTTCGGGCTCGGCACGGTCGTGGCCGTGAAGGGCACGGGCGGCAACGCGGAGGCGACGATCGACTTCGGCGACGCCAAGCCGAAGCGGCTGCTGCTGCGGTACGCGCCGGTCGAGAAGCTGTGACGGACTGAGCCTCCGCCCCTTGAGTTCACCCCAAGGGCGGGGGCTCACCGCAGAGTTGGGCTGTCTACGTCGGGTTCAGTCCGTGGCTGCGCAGCCACGGCAGGGGGTCTATCGGCGCTCCGCCGCCCGGGCGCACCTCGAAGTGCAGGTGCGGGCCGGTCGAGTTGCCCGAGTTCCCGGAGTACGCGATCGGCTGGCCGGCCTTCACCGTCGTACCGGAGGCGACGCGGTAGCTGGAGAGGTGGCAGTACCACGTCTCCGTGCCGTCCTTCGCGGTCACGATCAACATGTTGCCGTAGGCGCTGTTCCACTGCGTGCGCACGGTGCCGTCGGTCGCGGCCATCACCGTGGTGCCGTAGGAGACGGGGAAGTCGATGCCGGTGTGCACCGACATCCAGTTGACGCCGGCCTGGCCGAAGTAGGCGCTGAGCCCCTTCTGGGTGACCGGCAGGACGTACTTGGGGCGCAGCCGCTCCTTGCGGGCCGCCTCCGCGGCCGCCTTCTTCTTCTCGGCCTCCTGCTGCGCCTTGAGGTCGATGCGCTCCTGCGTCCGGCTGGCCCGGTCGGCGAAGTCGTCGGCGCCCGCGGACAGAGTCCGCAGCTGCGCGTCCAGCTTGTTGTTGGCGACGGCCGGCTTCACGGCCTGCGCGTCGGAGGCGGTGGCCGAGGTGTCGTCGCTGGAGAAGGTGCCGACCGACGCGGCGGCGATCCCCGCGACCCCCATCACACACGCCGAGGGCACGGCGATGGTCAGCAGCGCGGAGCGCCTGGCGGGCGTACGGCGGCGGGAGCGCGCCGCGTTGCGGGCGGCGGCGCGTGAGGCCGGTGCGGGGGTGACCTCTTCCTGGTCGTCGAGCAGGGGCGTCACCGCGGGCAGCTCACCCGTGGCGGTCAACTCGCCCTCGTCCTCGGCGGGTTCCTCGTAGGAGCCGTCCTCGACCTGTTCGAAGAGGGCGGTCGCCTGCTGGTCGAACGGTTCGCCTTGATCGACCGGGGCGTCGGAGTTCCACTGCGTCGCGTCGTACGCGCCCGTGTCGAAGGTCCGCGTGCCCCATTCCCAGTGCTGGGTCTGGTCGGCCGCGCCACCGGACTGGTCGGGCTGGAGCCAGGCGCTCGCGTCCCACTGCCCGGAGACATCGTGGCCGGTGGCCTGTGGCGGGATCACCGAGAGATGCTGGTGCTCGCCGGTCCAGGCGGCCGTGTCGTACACGCCGGTGTCATAGGCGGCGTGGTGCTGGGCCGCGTAGGCGTCGTAGTGCGAGGTCTGGTGGTGGCCCGTCGCCCACTGGGTGCTGTCGTAGGGGCCGGTGGCGTCGTCGGGGAGGCTGCCGAAGAGGGGGTCGGCGGCGAAGGTCGTGGTGGTGTGCGCGCCGGTCTGAAAGCCGTTGGCGTCGTAGCCGCCGTACGTGGTGAAGTCGCCGTACTGGGCCTCCTCGGTGCCGTACGACGCGTAGTGCGCCGCGGCGGCGTCGGAAGCCGGAGCCGGGGTGGTCATGGTCCCCGACGGGTGACGGTCGTTCACCAACTTCTCTTTCGCCTCGACAACAGGGGCTGCCAGAGCAGTGCGGTGACTGTACCCGGCGGTATGCGGGCGCGACAATCTTCAACTGGTTTCGGGCGCGCAGGAAACGGGCATTCGGCCGTCTTTCGGGGGAGTGCGGGCGCGGGTTTGGCCTTGTGTTCGAAGAGTGTTCGATGCCCGGTCGGTGTGAAACGGTTTTCCGGCGGCCGTGGATCGGCTGTTCGGGGGTCTCACGCCACCGTCAGACCGCCGGTGGAGGCAGCGGCCGCGGCGCCGGACCCCGCGGCGTCGAGGGCCTGGCGTATCCCCGTCGCGACGGCGGGGTGCACGGGCAGCGCCAGATGGCCGATCCCGCTCACCCGTACGTTCTCCACGAGCAGGTCGGGATGGTCGATGCAGGCGCTCTCCAGCGGGTCCATCAGATGGTCGAGGTCGCTCCAGAAGCTCACGAAGTGCGTACGGCACCCGGGCGCGGGCCGGCTGAGCTCCTCGAGCAGCTCCGAGCCGGGGCGCATCTGGCGCACGATCGGGTGCGCGTTGGCCAGCGGCGCCACCCGGGTGCCGGAATGCGGGGTGCCGAGCGTGACGAGGGTGCGCACACGCAGGTCCCCGCCGAGCCGCTGCACGTAGTACCGCGCGATCAGCCCGCCGAGGCTGTGCCCCACGACGTCGACCTGGCTGCTGCCGGTGCGCTCGCAGATCTCCTCTATGTGGCGGCCCAGCAGCTCCGCCGCGGTGCGTATGTCGCAGGTCAGCGGCGAGTAGTTCAGCGACTCGATCTGCTGCCGGCCGTGCTGGATGAGGCTGCGCCGCAGCAGCAGGAACACCGAGCGGTTGTCGATGAAGCCGTGCAGCAGGACGACCGGGGGCTTCGCCTCGGTCGGCAGCTTGGCCGTGCCGTCGGGGGAGGGAAGCGCGGCCGGTGTCCGGCGTTCCGGGGTGATGCCGGAGGGATAGAGCAGGAGGTGGCCCGCGAGGATCGCGAGTTCCAGGGCGGTGGCCTTCAGCAGGGCCAGGGAGAGCCCCGCCAGCCTGCTCGGGAGCAGTCGCTGGCAGAACGGGAGAAAGGGCTGCACCGCCTTGGTGACCGTCATGGCCGACCTCCTGTCGGCACACTGGAGGACGCCTGTGTCCCCCGTGTGCCCTCGTGGATAGCCTCGACGAAGACGGTCGACGGCGCGACTGAGGGATGCGTGGGGTCGCTGCTGCGCCCCGCGTGCCCTTCCAGCCGACGCCGAAACGCCTCACCGCCACGACGCGCGGCCTGCGGCGCGGTGGTGCGGCGACCTCGTTGCGGCTCCCGTTGCGCCTGTTCCCGCCGGAACGGTGCGCGGTGAACGTGTCCCACCGTGTGATTTCCCCCTCGGTCCGCACCGCGAAACTGCCGGTTGCGGGATGCTGTCGATAACGTTCGTTCACTTTCCGGGCCGATTCGGGTACCCCTGTACTCGTCGGTAGGAATGAATGCAGTCGCTTCATGGAGGCAGTGATGGGTGTGGCAGCCGGTCCGATCCGCGTGGTGGTGGCCAAGCCGGGGCTCGACGGCCACGATCGAGGGGCCAAGGTGATCGCGCGGGCGCTGCGCGACGCCGGTATGGAGGTCATCTACACCGGGCTCCACCAGACGCCCGAACAGATTGTCGACACCGCGATCCAGGAGGACGCCGACGCGATCGGGCTGTCCATCCTCTCCGGTGCGCACAACACGCTCTTCGCCGCCGTGATCGACCTGCTCAAGGAGCGGGACGCGGAGGACATCCTGGTCTTCGGCGGCGGGATCATCCCCGAGGCGGACATCGCCCCGCTGAAGGAGAAGGGCGTCGCGGAGATCTTCACGCCCGGGGCGACGACGCAGTCGATCGTGGACTGGGTCCGGGCCAACGTCAGGCAGCCGGCCGGAGCCTGAGCCCCGGTGCGGTACCGGTGCGTGGGAGCGCGCGGACCTGGGGGCCCTGCCCCCAGACCCCTCGCCGGCCCGAAGGACCTCGCCCTCTGACGCCCGGCCGGTCGCGGGAATCCCTAGGCCGCCCCCGCCCCCAGCTCCTGAGCCATCGCCGCACGCAGGCGCAACGTCGTGACCAGGCGCTGGAACGCCTCCGCCCAGTACCCGCCCGCTCCCGGCGACGCGTCCTCGTGCTCGTCCGGTACCGCCAGCAGGCCGTCGAGCCTGCTCGCCTCCGACGGGTCGAGGCAGCGTTCGGCCAGGCCCATCACTCCGCTGAAGCTCCATGGGTAACTCCCTGCGTCCCGAGCGATGTTGAGGGCGTCGACCACCGCCCGGCCGAGCGGCTCGGCCCAGGGCACCGCGCACACCCCGAGCAGCTGGAACGCCTCCGACAGCCCGTGCGCCGCGATGAACCCGGCAACCCAGCCGGCCCGTTCGGCGGCGTCCAGCGTGCCGAGCAGCTTGGCGCGCTCGGCCAGGGACACCGCCCCCGGTCCGCCGGCCTCCGGGGCCGAGGGGGCGCCCAGCAGCGCCCGCGCCCACTCCGCGTCCCCCTGCCGTACGGCCGCCCGGCACCACGCCCCGTGCAGTTCGCTCTGCCAGTCGTCCGCGACCGGCAGGGCCACGATCTCGCGGGGCGTCCGGCCGCCGAGCCGCGCGGACCACGTCCGCAGCGGTGCCGCCTCCACCAACTGGCCGAACCACCACGACCGTTCACCCCGTCCCGCCGGTGCCTTCGGCACGACACCGTCACGCTCCATGCTCGCGTCGCACTCGTGCGGGGCCTCGACGGTGATCGTGGGTGTCTCGCGTGTGCGGTCCACGGCCACGCACGCGCAGGCTCGCACCGCCATCCGCTCGGCGAGCGCCGAGTCCGGCAGCGCGGAGAGCAGCTCGGCCGCCGTCGCGCGCACGTTACGGCTGCGATCCGCCAGCGCCTGCTCCAGGAACGGCTCGTCCTCGGGGCCCAGCCGCGTGCGCAGCGAGTCGAGGAACATCAGCCGGTCCTCGGCCCGCTCCGTCGACCAGGTCGTCGACAGCAGTTCGCGGGCGGCGGCGGGCTCGCGCGAGCGCAGGGCACCGAGGAGGGCGACCCGCTCGGCGAACAGCCCCTCCTGCCACAGCCTGCGCGTCTGCTCCTCGTCCTGGGGACGGGGCAGCGCCGCACCGCCGCCCGGGGTCGCGCGCAGCGCGAAGCGCCAGTCCGGGTTGAGCCGGGCCAGCCAGGTCGCGCGTGGCCCCGCGAACGTCAGCGCCGCCGGACGCAGGTCCGTACGGCCGCGGGCCGCGTCCAGAAGGGCGGGCAGCACCTGCGGGGGCGGGGCGAAACCGCGCGCGTTCGCCGCCGCCAGCCACTGCGGAAGCAGCTCCATGAGGTCCGGCGCGGTGCCCCTGCGGCCACCGGTAGCGGTGCCGGGGCGGTCGGCCAGGAGCAGCGCGAGTCTGCGGGCCGCCGCGGGCGGCAACGGGGGGCGAGGGTCGTCGGGGGCGGGCACGGGACGCTCGGCCGCCGGGGCGGGGCGCAGGCCGGCCCGCCGTCGTACGGTCTCCAGGGCGGCCGCGTCCAGCAGGGCGACCGGTGCCTCGCGGCCCGCGGTGCCGCCGGGCGGTGTACGGCGCTCCGTCCCGAGCAGGGCGGCCGTGACGAGTTCCTCCCAGACGCCCGGAGCGGGCGCATCCACAGGTGTGGACGTCCTGTTCATGCGGTTCCTTTCCCTGGCGTGCCCGGGAGTGGTTGAAGGCTCAGTCGGTTGCGGGTGTCCCGTGGGACGGGATGTATCCATGGAAGAGGTGATGAAGCGGTCGGCGGGATTCTCCGCGGACGCCACCCGGGCGTGCCGCGGACGGCGGTCGTGGCCGCCGCTCAGCACAGCCGGACCGCCTCGCCCTCGCCCTCCGGCCAGGCCGTCAGCGGTGTGAAGCCCCGGTGACCGCACTCGCCGAAGACCTTGACGGGGGCGCCCCCCGACAGCGCGACCAGACGCCAGAGGCCGGGCCGGGACCGGGCGCTCGGGGTCAGGGGCAGTGCCGTGTCGCCGTCGGCGTCCGCGAGCTGCCAGGAGTCGCCGGCCGGGGTCGGTATGACGCGGTCCAGCGTGACGGGGACGGAGTCCAGCCATGGGTCGCCGCACAGGGCCGTGCCGTAGTGGGCGGCGGCCTCGGCCGTCGTCATGCCCGGCGGCCGTACCGGTGTCGGCGCCGGGGGAGCGAACTGCTCGCCCAGGGAGGCGCGCTGACGGCCGCCGCCCGGATACGCGGACACCTCCGCGTCCAGGGCCAGGCCCACCGGCAGCGCCAGTTCGGGAGCGCGGCCCGCCGCTCCGTAGGACAGGATCAGCGCCGTGCGCCGCGAGTCGGCGCCGTGGAGCCAGATGCGGCGGGTCGTCAGACGGGCGTCCGCCGTGTCGTACTGGGCCAGGACCAGCCAGTGATCCCGCAGCGGCGGGCCGTCCGCCGTGCCGGGCAGGCCGATGCGGGAGCGGACCGTCGCCGCCAGACCGTCCGGCAACTGCTCGCGCCGCAGCCAGCCCTGGTCGAGGAGGTGCAGCAGCGCGCACTCCTCCAGCAGACGCACGGGCCAGCCCGGTCCGGACCCCGGGATCGCCCCCAACTCGCGCACCCGCGCCGCCAGTCCGGGCGCCTGGGCGTCGACCATGCGGGCCGCCGTCTCCTCCCACAGCCCGTATCCCGCCCCTTCCGCGCCGGCCAGGCCGCCGCGCAGCAGGTCCGCCAGGCGCTGCTCCAACTCGGTCGCGCCCGCGGTGACCCGCTCGGCCCGCCGCTCCGCCCGGCGCCGGGCCGCCTCCGGATCAGCGGAGGCCGAAGCGGCACCGGAGACGTCCGCCGCCCGCTTCTCCTCCGTCCGCTTCCTTCTCCCCTCCATCCACTGCGCCGCCCAGTCCGGCGGACTGCCCGTCGGTACCGCGGCGTCCTCGCCCGCCCAGAGCAGCAGCAGCCCGAGCGCGTGCTTGCACGGGAACTTGCGGCTCGGACAACTGCACTTGTACGCGGGCCCCGTCGCGTCCGCGATGTCGACGACCGTCTGATACGGCTTGCTGCCACTGCCCTTGCACAGCCCCCACACCGTCCCCTCGTCACAGCTCCCCGCCTCGGACCACGGCCCCGCCGCGCCGAGTTTGCTTCCCGCTTTGCGTGACGCGGCGTCAGGCGCCAGTGCCAGCACCTGCTCCGCGCTCCAGCGCACCCCCTGCTGAGTCATGTCCCCGACGGTAGATCCCGCCACTGACAATCGGCCCTCCGAGGGCGTTTGCACAGGTCACATCGCATTGTCAGTGGCGTGGTGCACGGTGGGTGACAGATCCGAACCGGCCGAGCTGGAGGGGGCCTCAGCCATGTCTGTGTCCGTGGAATCGACGACCGTCGAAGCAGCCGAAGTACAGGTGGAGGAACCGGCCGAGGCGTTGCGGCCGCACGCCGAGGACGCCTTCGCCGGTGAACTCGCCGCGCTGGCGGCGCAGGACGACCGGCCGCGCCCGGCCCGCTGGAAGCTGTCGCCGTGGGCGGTGGCCACGTATCTGCTCGGCGGCACCCTGCCGGACGGCACGCTGATCACACCGAAGTACGTGGGCCCGCGCCGCATCGTCGAGGTCGCCGTCACCACCCTCGCCACCGACCGCGCCCTGCTCCTGCTGGGTGTGCCCGGCACCGCCAAGACCTGGGTGTCCGAGCACCTGGCCGCGGCGGTCAGCGGCGACTCCACCCTGCTCGTGCAGGGCACCGCGGGTACGCCGGAGGAGGCGATCCGGTACGGCTGGAACTACGCGCAGCTGCTCGCCCACGGCCCGAGCCGGGACGCCCTGGTGCCGAGCCCCGTCATGCGGGCCATGGCGGAGGGGATGACCGCGCGGGTGGAGGAGCTGACCCGTATCCCGGCGGACGTCCAGGACACGCTGATCACGATCCTGTCCGAGAAGACGCTGCCGATACCGGAGCTGGGGCAGGAGGTCCAGGCGGTCCGCGGCTTCAACCTGATCGCCACCGCCAACGACCGCGACCGCGGGGTCAACGACCTCTCCAGCGCCCTGCGCCGCCGCTTCAACACGGTGGTGCTGCCGCTGCCGGAGAGCGTCGAGGCCGAGGTCGACATCGTCTCCCGGCGCGTCGACCAGATCGGCCGCTCCCTGGAGCTGCCCGCCGTGCCCGACGGCGTCGACGAGATCCGCCGGGTCGTGACGGTCTTCCGCGAACTGCGCGATGGGGTCACCGCCGACGGGCGGACGAAGCTCAAGTCGCCGAGCGGCACGCTGTCGACGGCCGAGGCGATCTCCGTCGTCACCAACGGGCTGGCCCTGGCCGCCCACTTCGGGGACGGCGTGCTGCGGGCCGGTGACGTCGCCGCGGGCATCCTCGGCGCCGTCGTCCGCGACCCCGCGGCCGACCGGGTGATCTGGCAGGAGTACCTGGAGGCGGTCGTCCGCGAGCGTGACGGCTGGACGGACTTCTACCGGGCCTGCCGGGAGGTGAGCGCGTGACGAGTCAGGGGGGCGGCCGGCCGTTGCTGCTCGGGGTGCGGCATCACGGGCCTGGATCGGCGCGGGCGGTGCGCGCGGCGCTGGACGCGGCCCGGCCGGACGTCGTGCTGATCGAGGGGCCGCCCGAGGCCGACGCCCTCATCCCGCTGGCCGCCGAGGAGGACATGCGGCCGCCGGTCGCGCTCCTCGCCCACGCCGTGGACGAGCCCGGCCGCTCGGCCTTCTGGCCGCTCGCCGAGTTCTCCCCGGAGTGGGTGGCGATCCGCTGGGCCCTGGCCCACGAGGTCCCGGCCCGCTTCATCGACCTGCCGGCGACCCACACGCTGGCGTGGGGGCAGGACGGGACCGAGGGGCCGACGGAGCGGAAAGCCGACGGGGCCGAAGGAGAGGGAGCGGAGGGGGTCGAGGTCGTCCAGGGCGGCGACTCCGCGGAGGCGGGAGCTGCGGACGTCCCGGGAACGGGACCTGTGGACCTCCCGGGAAACGGCCCCGATGCCGCCTCCGAAGTCGACGTGCGGATCGACCCGTTGGCCGTGCTCGCGGACGCTGCCGGATATGACGACCCCGAGCGGTGGTGGGAGGACGTCGTCGAGCACCGTGGAGTGGGCGAGAGGGACGCGTTCGCGCCGTTCGCCGTGCTCGAAGAGGCGATGGGGGCGCTGCGGGAGACGTACGGCGTCGGCGGGCGGGACCGGGACCTCGTGCGCGAGGCCCATATGCGGCTCCGGATGCGGGCTGCCGAGCGGGAGTTCGGGGACGGGGTGGCCGTGGTGTGCGGAGCCTGGCATGTGCCCGCGCTGCGGGAGAGGACGCCCGTCGCGGCCGACCGGGCGCTGCTGAAGGGCCTGCCGAAGGTCAAGGCGGACATGACATGGGTGCCGTGGACGCACCGGCGGCTGTCCCGGGTCAGCGGGTACGGCGCGGGGATCGAGTCGCCGGGCTGGTACGGGCATCTGTTCGCCGCCCCGGACCGGCCGGTCGAGCGGTGGATGACCAAGGTGGCCGGACTGCTCCGGGAGGAGGACCGGCTCGTTTCCTCCGCGCATGTCATCGAGGCGGTACGACTGGCCGAGACGCTCGCGGCGATGCGGGGGCGCCCCCTGCCGGGACTCGGTGAGACGACCGACGCCGTGCGCGCGGTGATGTGCGAGGGCTCGGACGTGCCGTTGGGGCTGGTGCACGACCGGCTGGTCGTCGGGGACGTGCTGGGAGAGGTGCCGCGGACGGCGCCGGCGGTGCCGTTGCAGCGGGACCTCGAGCGGACCCAGCGTCGGTTGCGGCTCAAACCCGAGGCGCTGGAGCGGGAGGTGGAGCTCGACCTGCGCAAGGAGACCGACGCCGGGCGCAGCAGGCTGCTGCACCGGCTGCGGCTGCTGGGCATCGGGTGGGGCGAGCCGGTCGCCTCCCGGGGGAGCACGGGGACGTTCCGGGAGACCTGGCGGCTGCGCTGGGAGCCGGAGCTGTCGGTGCGGGTGGCGGAGGCCGGGGTGTGGGGGACGACCGTGCTCGGCGCCGCGACCGCCAAGGCGGAGGCGGACGCGCTGGCCGCGCAGGGACTCGCCGACGTCACCGGGCTTGCCGAGCACTGTCTGCTGGCCGAACTGCCGCAGGCGCTGCCCGTGGTGATGCGGGTCCTCGCGGACCGGGCCGCCCTCGACGCGGACGTCGGCCATCTCGCCCAGGCCCTGCCCGCCCTGGTCCGCTCCCTGCGGTACGGCGACGTACGCGGCACCGACACCCGCGCCCTGGCCGAGGTCGCGGCGGGCCTGGCCGAGCGGGTATTCGTGGGCCTCCCTCCCGCCTGCGCCTCCCTCGACCAGGACGGGGCCGAGGAGATGCGCCGGCATGTGGACGCGGTGCACGGGGCGGTGGGGCTCCTGGCGGACGTACCCGACCTGACACACCCATCCACGGAACCCGCGCGGGACGTTGTGGACGACGCGGGTGGGCATCGTGGTCTGCGTGGGCGTTGGCGGGCCGTGCTGCGGGTGCTGGGGCTGCGGGACACCGTGCCGGGAGTCGTACGGGGGCGGGCCGTGCGGTTGCTGCTGGACGAGGGGGCGTTGGAGCAGGACGAGGCGGCGCGGCTCATGGGGCTCGTACTGTCGCCGGGGACGGCGCCGGGGGACGCGGCCGCGTGGATCGAGGGCTTCGTCGGTGGCGGCTCGGGCGGCGGGATGCTGCTCGTGCACGACGAGCGGCTGCTCGGTCTGGTCGACGCCTGGCTGACCGCGGTGCCGGCGGAGGCCTTCACGGACGTACTGCCGCTGCTCAGGCGGACGTTCTCCGCGTACGAACCGGGAGTCCGGCGCACCCTCGGCGAGCTGGTCCGCCGAGGACCCGGGCGGCAGCAGAGCACGGGGGCGGCCGGTTCCGGCATACCGGGCTTCGCCGCGGAGCTGGACGCGGAACGCGCCGACGCCGTGGTGCCGGTGGTGCGGCTGCTGCTGGGGCTGGACGGGACGCGGCAGGACGTGGAGGGGCGGCAGGACGTGGACAACGGCCTTGTGGGGGTGGCGGGATGACGCACGACGTACCGAGGCAAACGGACGGGGGAGTGATGGTGAGGGATGCCGTCGAGCGCGGGCGCCGAGAGGGGCGGCAGCTCGGCGGGCCTTCCGCACGAGGTGGCCCGGCGGCGGGCGTGGGGGTGGCCGACCGACCGACCGCTGTCGTCGTGGTCGTCCCGCTCTGGGACCGCCCGCGCGTGGGGGTGTGCCGATGACCGTGGAGGCGATGGACCCGGCGCAGGAGCGGTTGCGGCGCTGGCGGTTGGTGCTCGGGGGCGAGGCGGCCGACGGTACCGGATGTGTGCTGGCGGGTCAGGACGCGGCGATGGACGGGGCGTTGAGCGCGCTGTACGGGAAGGGGGACCGGCAGGGGCAGTCGGGGCGGGATCGCTCGGCGGGGCTCGGGGCGTCGGCGCCCTCGGTGGCGCGGTGGCTGGGGGACATCAGGACGTACTTCCCTTCCTCCGTCGTCCAGGTGATGCAGCGCGACGCCATCGACCGGCTCGGGCTCTCCACGCTGCTGCTGGAGCCGGAGATGCTGGAGGCGGTGGAGGCGGACGTGCACCTCGTCGGCACGCTGCTGTCCCTCAACAAGGCCATGCCGGAGACGACGAAGGAGACGGCGCGGGCGGTCGTGCGCAAGGTCGTCGAGGATCTGGAGAAGCGGCTCGCGACCCGCACCAGGGCCACTCTCACGGGCGCCCTCGACCGCAGCGCCCGGATCAACCGGCCGCGCCACCACGACATCGACTGGAACCGCACCATCGCGGCCAACCTCAAGCACTACCTCCCCGAGTACCGCACGATCGTGCCCGAGCGGCTCATCGGCTACGGGCGGGCGTCGCAGTCGGTGAAGAAGGAGGTCGTCCTCTGCATCGACCAGTCCGGCTCGATGGCGGCGTCCGTGGTCTACGCGTCGGTGTTCGGGGCGGTGCTCGCGTCCATGCGGTCGATCGACACACGGCTCGTCGTCTTCGACACGGCCGTCGTCGACCTCACCGACCAGCTCGACGACCCGGTGGACGTCCTGTTCGGCACCCAGCTCGGCGGCGGTACGGACATCAACCGGGCGCTCGCCTACTGCCAGTCGCAGATCACCCGGCCCACCGAGACGGTGGTCGTGCTGATCAGCGACCTGTACGAGGGCGGGATACGCGACGAGATGCTCAAGCGGGTCGCCGCGATGAAGGCGTCCGGGGTGCAGTTCGTGGCGCTGCTCGCGCTGTCGGACGAAGGGGCGCCGGCGTACGACAGGGAGCACGCGGCCGCGCTCGCCGCGCTGGGGGCACCGGCGTTCGCCTGCACGCCCGATCTCTTCCCCGAGGTGATGGCGGCCGCGATCGAGAAGCGGCCCCTGCCGATACCGGAGGCGGGGTGACAGCGGGCCGGGCACCGGGTGTTCGCTGACGATTTGTCGACCAGTCGTCGTCCGACTCGGAGCAGCAAAAGGGACATGACTACCCATCGGTAACGGAGGGCTTGCGCAACCTCCGGAGGGGCGTGCAAGGATCGACGCCTTCTCGACCGAGACCGTTCCGCAGCACGGGAGGATCGACCCCCTCTTGACCTGGCCAGCAGCCCTGCCCGGCACCGCTCTGCGCGTGATGCGCACGGCGGTTGTCCGACGTGCGCTGCAAGTGGCGCTGCTGGCGGGCGGGTTGTTCGTACTCGGGTTCCTCTGCGGGGAGCAGGCGCACGCGGCGGAGGGGGCGCCGGTGACGTCCGTACGGACGGCCGGGCCGCTCGCCGCGGAGGATGGCGTGCGGGCGGGCGGTGTGCGGGCGGATGGCCTGCGGCTGGGCGGCGTCGGGGCGGTGGCGGAGCGGGCGGTCGGCCGAATCGTCCAGGCGCCGGCCGCGCTCATCGACGGCCGGCCGGTGATCCCGGCCGCACCCCCGGCCTCCCGGGCCGAATCCCCGGCCCCGCCTCAGCCGGAGACTCCGGCCAAGCCTGGGCCGACGGCTCCCACGCACCCCTCATCACCGTCCCCGAGGCCCGCGAGCCCGGCCAACCCGACGCCGTCGAGCCCGAACCCCAACCCGGACCCACAGCCCACCGGAGCCACCCCCGACGCCCGGTCGGGCCGCCCGGCGCCGTTGCCCCCGGCCGCTCCCCTCACCCTCCCAGGCGCCGGTGACCAGATCCTCGGGTCCGCCGTCGACGGCCTCGTCCAGGGTGCAGGCGGGCACGTCCTGCAGCCGGTCGGCGGACTCGTCGTGGCGGTGACCGACGCGCTCGGAGAGGTGACCGCGCAGATACCGCCGCTGTCGTCGTTGCCGGCGCTCCCGGCGCTGCCGGTCGTCCCGACCCAGCCCGGCGCACCGTCGTTGCCCGGAGTGCCCGGAGTGCCCGGCCTGCCCCCGCTCCCCTCGGTGCCCAGACTTCCGACCGGCCCGGAGCAGACGCTGCCGGCGCCGGTTCCGCAGCCGGGTGACGGTGCGGGGCGGTCGGCGACGGGCGCGGGTTCCGCCGACGGCCGTTCCGGAGTGGCGGTGCGCGGGACGACGTACGGGCCGGAACCGGGCCTGGGCGCCGGTACGGCGCATGCCTCGGGCCCAGGCGGCGGACAGCGGAGCGACGTCACCGGGTACGTTCCGGTGCACCAGGTTCCCGGCGGTGACCCGACCGGTGAGCTGAGCAGCCGTAACGCCGTCGACGGCGGCACCTCGCGGCACGGCGACGCGTACGCCGTCGCGCTCGACCGGCGGGCGCCGCTGCGGCTTCTGGCCGGCGCCGCGGCCCGCGCCGACGTGGACGCCACCCGGGACAGGCACCGGGACGTTCCGGTTTCCCCCGCCTAGGGCGGCCCTCCCGCGCGGCTGACCCGCCGTGCGGGGGCGGTACAGGCCGCCCGCCGGTCCGGATCCCCGAAACCTCCGGACGGAGCCCGCCGACCCCCCGGCCCGCCGGTCCCACTCCCCGGAGCGTGACCGGATCCGGCGCCGGAAATGTCGCGGTGAGGCTCGGCGCCGTACGCCCCCCTCGACCACCCGACCGGTCACTCACTGCCGCCACAGGCGCGCTCCCGCCCCCGGCATCCGAAGCATCAGCGCCGGCGTCGCGGGACGCCACGGCATATGAGCGGTCCACCACGGTCGTACGCCACGGCATGCGACCGGCCCACCACCGGCGTCGTAGGACGCCCTCCTCCGGCGCGTGAGCAGCGCGTCGGGTCGCTGACTCCGTGAGGTGCGGGACACGGACGGCCGAAGCCGTCGGTCCGTCCGGTCGTGGCCGCGCGGAACGGGGCGGGTGGTTCCCATTGGGGTGGGAACCACCGGCCCCAGCCCCCAGGGGTGGCCCATTCGTGCCCCCGCGGGGCTGTTCAGTGGGCCTCACCGGGTCAACCCCAGCCCGGTGAGGCCCTTCCCCGCGTCCTCCCCCGTGGCCTTCGCGCTCTCCCCTCCGCCCTCACATTCGGCACCCCGTGCCAGTGATTCCGGCATCATGTGACAGGTATCACCGCTCAGGTGTGACCCTCGATTTAGGGCACCCCCGCAAGCGGAGATAACCTGCGAGACGGACATGCCGCGCGCTCGGACACCGTGTGCGCTTCCCCTGTGACCCATGCGGACGTCACGTTGCCCTTCGCGGCACGCCCACGCATCCAACGAACCGCGAGATCACTGATAGGGACGGAAGCGCGTGGACCTGTTCGAGTACCAGGCGAGGGACCTCTTCGCCAAGCACGATGTACCGGTGCTGGCCGGTGAAGTCATCGACACGCCTGAGGCGGCGCGCGAGATCACCGAGCGTCTGGGCGGCAAGTCCGTCGTCAAGGCGCAGGTGAAGGTCGGTGGTCGAGGCAAGGCCGGTGGCGTCAAGCTGGCCGCCTCCGCGGACGAGGCCGTCGCCCGTGCGACGGACATCCTCGGCATGGACATCAAGGGCCACACGGTCCACAAGGTGATGATCGCCGAGACCGCGCCTGAGATCGTCGAGGAGTACTACGTCTCCTTCCTCCTCGACCGCGCCAACCGCACCTTCCTCTCCATCGCCTCCGTCGAGGGCGGCATGGAGATCGAGGAGGTGGCGGCCACCCGTCCGGAGGCTGTCGCGCAGACCCCGATCAACCCCATCGACGGGGTGGACGAGGCCAAGGCCCGCGAGATCGTCGCGGCCGCCAAGTTCCCGGCCGAGGTCGCCGACAAGGTCGCGAACGTCCTGGTCAGGCTGTGGGACACCTTCATCAAGGAAGACGCCCTCCTGGTCGAGGTCAACCCGCTGGCCAAGGTCGCCTCCGGTGATGTGATCGCCCTCGACGGCAAGGTGTCGCTCGACGACAACGCCGAGTTCCGTCACCCCGACTTCGAGGAGCTCCACGACAAGGCCGCGGCCAACCCGCTCGAGGCCGCCGCCAAGGAGAAGAACCTCAACTACGTCAAGCTCGACGGCGAGGTCGGCATCATCGGCAACGGCGCCGGTCTCGTGATGAGCACCCTGGACGTCGTCGCCTACGCCGGTGAGAAGCACGGTGGCGTCAAGCCCGCCAACTTCCTGGACATCGGCGGTGGCGCCTCCGCCCAGGTCATGGCGAACGGCCTGGAGATCATCCTCGGCGACCCGGACGTCAAGTCCGTCTTCGTCAACGTCTTCGGTGGCATCACCGCCTGCGACGAGGTCGCCAACGGCATCGTGCAGGCCCTGAAGCTCCTCGAGGAGCGCGGCGAGGACGTCACCAAGCCGCTGGTCGTCCGTCTCGACGGCAACAACGCCGAGCTGGGCCGACAGATCCTCACCGACGCCGCGCACCCGCTGGTGCAGCGCGTCGACACCATGGACGGCGCGGCCGACAAGGCCGCCGAGCTGGCCCACGCCGCCAAGTAAGCACTCAGGACGAGGACACAACACACCATGGCTATCTGGCTCGACAAGGACAGCAAGGTCATCGTCCAGGGCATGACCGGTGCCACGGGCATGAAGCACACCAAGCTCATGCTGGGCGACGGCACCAACGTCGTGGGCGGCGTGAACCCGCGCAAGGCGGGCACCACCGTGGACTTCGACGGCAACGAGGTACCGGTCTTCGGCACCGTCAAGGAGGCCATCGAGGCCACCGGCGCCAACGTCTCGGTCATCTTCGTCCCGGAGAAGTTCACCAAGTCCGCGGTGGACGAGGCGATCGACGCCGAGATCCCGCTGGCCGTCGTCATCACCGAGGGCATCGCCGTGCACGACACGGCCGCCTTCTGGGCGTACGCCGGCAAGAAGGGCAACAAGACCCGCATCATCGGCCCGAACTGCCCCGGCATCATCACCCCGGGTCAGTCGAACGTCGGCATCATCCCGGGCGACATCACCAAGCCGGGCCGCATCGGCCTGGTCTCGAAGTCCGGCACGCTGACCTACCAGATGATGTACGAGCTGCGTGACATCGGCTTCTCCACCGCCGTCGGCATCGGTGGCGACCCGATCATCGGCACCACGCACATCGACGCGCTGGCCGCCTTCCAGGACGACCCCGACACCGACCTGATCGTGATGATCGGTGAGATCGGCGGCGACGCCGAGGAGCGGGCCGCGGCCTTCATCAAGGAGAACGTGACCAAGCCGGTCGTCGGCTACGTCGCGGGCTTCACCGCGCCCGAGGGCAAGACGATGGGCCACGCCGGCGCCATCGTCTCCGGTTCCTCCGGTACGGCGCAGGCGAAGAAGGAGGCTCTCGAGGCCGCGGGCGTCAAGGTCGGCAAGACCCCGACCGAGACCGCGAAGCTGGCCCGGGAGATCCTCAGCGCCTGAGGCCCATCCAGCACGAAGCACGACCGATGGGCCCGTTCCCGGGATGGGGACGGGCCCATCGGCCTGCCTACCACTGTTTTCCTCCCCGGTCCGCTCACCGGTCCAGCGGTACGAGCCTGTCGCGCCCCGGCACCATCTGCGCCCGCAGCTTCTTGCGCAGGCCGGCCTCCTCCTGCGACAGCGGCCCCTGCGCCACCCGGGGCGGAAGCCCCCGCACCTGTACGCCGGGCGGTACCGGTGGCTCGTAGTGCGTCGGAGCCGTCTGCACGGTGAACGTCGTCGTGCCGATCAGGGCGACCGTGCACGCGATGGCGGCCCGGGTCCACAAGCGCGTCCTGTGCTCGCCTCCGACCCGCACCCGCGTCGGCCTGGCCGCGCGCAGCCGTTCCGTGGAGGCCAGCCTCGCCAGGCGGTGGTGGAGTTCGGTCGGGTCCACGAGGTCCGGGACGTGCGCGGCGACGGCCTCGCGGGCGTGCAGCAGACGGCCCGCGGCCGCCGGTGTGCTGGCCTCCGTCTCCGCCGCCGTCTCCGGGAGACCGAGCCCCACACCGTCGTACAGCACGAGCGTGCGGCGGTACGGCGGCGGGAGATCGAGGAGCGCGGACAGCAGCGCTCGGTCGGGGGCGTCCGCCGGTGGGGGCTCGGGGTGGCGGTAGCGGGGGCGGAAGCGGTGCCAGGGGGAGAGCGCGTAGTCGTACGCCGCCGCGCGCACCCAGCCTCCCGGGTTCCGGTCGCGGGCCACCTCCGGCCAGCGCTGCCAGGCGAGTTGGAAGGCCCGCTCCACCGACTCACGGGCGAGTTCGCGCCGGCCGGTGAGCAGGTAGGTCTGCCGTACGAGGGCCGGGGCGCAGAACGCGTACAGCGCGTCGAAGGCCTGAGCGGGTGTCAGGGGCGCTGCCTGTTCCGGTTCCTGAGGCTGCGTCACTGGGCGCCCCTTCGTACGAAAAAGTACATAAACATATATTGAGCGACACAGCGGAGGTTCGCCTGTTACGACGGGAAAGCGCGTGTCGTTGGGAGCATGACGGTCGTGACCCAGCTGACCGCTCGCCGCATGTCGTTGTCGTCCCTGCTCATCCGTCTGCGCCACCGATCGCCCGGACTGGGCGCCAGCCTTCTGGGTGGCGCGGTCGCCGCCGGGCTGGGGCTCGGGGTGTTCGCGATGCTCATGATCATGCTGTGGATCAGTTCGCCGTACCCCGACAGCGGGCCCGGGGGCGCGCTGCACGTGGCGGCGGCGCTGTGGCTGCTCGCGCACGGCGTGGAACTGGTCCGCACCAACACGCTCTCCGGCGCCCCCGCGCCCGTCGGCGTGACGCCGTTGCTGCTGCTCGCCCTGCCGGTGTGGCTGGTGCACCGCGCGGCCCGGGACGCGGTGGAGGGGGAGCGGACGGAGGGGCCGGTGCCGCTGCTTCCGGGCCGTACGGCGTGGACGGGCGTCGTCCTCGGCTACCTCGGCGTCGCAGCGGCGGCGGCCCTGTACGCATCCGGGGGCGATCTGCGGCCGTCGTGGATGTGGACGGGGATCTGCGTGCCGCTCGTCGTGGCGGGGGCGGCGGAGGTCGGGGTCCGGACCGCCTACGGCCGTCCCCGGGAGCCCGTTGACGGGGTGCTGTTGCTGCTGCCCGCGGGAGTACGTCGGCTGGTGTTCGGGACGCGGGCGCGTGAACGGTGGGGGGTCGCGGCGCGGGCCGCGGCGGCCGGGGTGACGGTCCTCGTCGGGGGCGGGGCGCTGCTGGTGGGCGCCTCGCTGCTGTGGCACGGCGAGGCGACGCGCGCGTCCTTTCTGCACGTCACGGCGGGCTGGTCGGGGCGGTTCGCGGTACTGCTGCTGTGCCTGACCCTGCTGCCCAATGCGGCCGTGTGGGGCGCCTCGTACGCCCTCGGCCCGGGGTTCGTGCTGAGCGTCGGGCATGTGGTGACCCCGCTGTCCTCGGCACGGGCACCGCTGCTCCCGCCGTTCCCGCTGTTGGCCGCCGTGCCGGGGTCGGGGCAGGGGGGATGGGCCGACCGGGCGACGGGGGTGGTGCCGGTGGTGGCCGGGATGGTCGTGGGGTGGTTCGTGGGCGCGGCCGCCGCATCGCGGGGGGCGGCGGGCGGGGGAGACGGCGCCGAGGCCTGGTCGGGCGGCAGGACCGCCGGTACGGCCGTGCTGGCCACGGTGCTCTGTGCGGCGGGCGTCGCCGTGCTCACCGCGCTGGCAGGCGGGCGGCTCGGGGTCGCGGCGCTGGCGCGGTTCGGGCCGGTGTGGTGGGAGACGGGGGGAGCGGTGCTGGCATGGGTCCTGGCGGTGGCCGTACCGGTGGCGCTCGGGGTGCGGGGCTGGCGGCGCAGGGGTGGCGGACGGGAGGAGCGTGGGCGGGAGGTGAGCCGACGGGAGGTCACCAAGCAGAGCAACGCCGACTCGAAGATCACTGAGCCGAGGAACACCGGGCCGAGGATCACCGAGCCGTATCGCGCCGAGACACGGGTCGCCGCGCCGAGGTCGGAGACGGCCGAAGCCGAGGGCCGGCGTGGGGCCTTGGCCGCCTTCGTGGCGTGGCTCGGCTTCCAGAAGACGGCTCCTGGTGCGGTGCCGGAGGGTGGCGGGGCGTACGACGGGGACGAGTTCTACGGCGTCGTACGCGACCAGGCCGACACGGCGTTCGACCTCCTGCCCACCGACCCCCTGCCGGAACCCCCGCTCGCTCCACGGGAGGACGACGCCTCACGGGAGGCACGTTGGACAGCGCTCAAAAAGGCCGGCGACGAGTCGCAGCCACCGGAAACGGAGTGAACCGCCGAGGTGCCGCAGTCGTAGGTCCCAGCGACGACCGACGCGTCGCGGGCCCCGACGCGCGGTGTTGCAGCGAAGTGCCTCAGCCACCGCACACACCCAGCGACCTGTAGCGATGAGCGGACGCGCGCGTACCGCCCACGTGCCGCAGTCGCCGGACGTGCAGTGCCCCGCCGGCATCCTTCAGTCGGCGCACGCGCGCGTACCCCCGACGAGCAGCCGCCGGACGAGCAGCCGCCGGGCGGGCAGGAAGCCACCGCCAAACCACAGGTGCCGGACGCACGGCGGACCGCCGACGTGCCGCAGCCCCCGTCCCACAGTGACCGCCCCGCCCGCCGGGCGGCTCACCAACGCCCTGTTCGACCCCGTCCGCCGCGTCAGCTGTTCGTGCCCAGCAACCCCCGTAGTTCCTTGGGGAGATGGTCCGTGCAGGCCTGCTTCGCCTCGTTCGTGAGGGCGTCGTTCGTGCAGGTGTAGTAGTCGCGGTAGACCAGTTGGGCCGTGAAGGCCGCGGCGACGAGGGTGATGGCCAGGGAGGCGGTGACCAGGCCCGTCACCGCCGCCGTCATCTGGGGGCGGCCCTGCTCGGCGGGGGAGGCGCCGGGGTTCTCGCGGGGCTTGGTGCGCAGCGCGCTGATGCCCCAGTACAGGGCGAGCGCGCCCAGCAGCAGGGCCACGGACGGCCAGCTGAAGAGGGCGAAGAAGAAGGCCCACATGCCGCACAGCAGGGCGTACCGCGCGCGGCGCTGGGCGGGGTCGGTCGGGTCCCAGCGCATGCCCTGGTCGGGGGTGTTGCCGCCGGGACCCTCCGGGCCGGGGGCGCCGGGGCGCTCGCCGAAGCCGCCGGAGGAGCGGCCCGGCTGGCGGTCGCTCCACTGGCTGCCCCACGGGGAGTCGGAGTTGTCGTCGCCCTGGGAGTCGTCGCCGTTCGCCGGCCGGCGCGGCTGCCAGGGGCGGTCGGGGGTGCCCTCCGGCGGCGGGGCGAACGGGTTGTCCTCCTGGTGGTCGCCGTCCTGGTCGCTGCCCTGTCCGCGCTCCGACGGCGCGTCCGGCGGCGAGGACGGCCGCTCCCGCAGCAGCACGGCGTCCCGCTCCCCTCCCTGTGCCGGGAGCGGGGAGAGCGTAAGGAGGCGCAGACTGCGGTCCGACATCAAGAGAGCGTCTTCCCCTTGGTGACTTCGTGAACTGGGCGAACCCAGCGAACTGGGCGATTACGGCTGGTCCTGCAAAGGGCTTCACCCCATGAACGCGCCGCACGGCGATCGCGTTCCCGGGCAGGCTCCTCCCAGACGCTACCTTCCGGCCACGCCCCCGTCCCGTGGGGGCCGCCGCATGTGCCGGTATCGTTGCTGACGGTCGGCCGCTTCGTAGACTTCCCCGTATCCCGGGGCGCGAAGCATTCGTACGAATGTACAAAGCCCGTGCTCGTCCAGCGTGCGAACCGGCCGCGCGAAGAACGCACCCGACGTACCCCCGAGAAAGGGCCCCATCGTGGCCGCCAAGCCCGTGGTCAAGCGCCTCGTCGTGCTGGTCTCCGGATCCGGCACCAATCTGCAGGCGCTCCTGGACGAGATCGCGGCCACCGGCGTCGAGGCCTACGGCGCCGAGATCGTGGCCGTCGGCGCGGACCGCGAGGGCGTCGAGGGGCTCGCGCGGGCCGAGCGCGCCGGACTGCCCACCTTCGTGCGCAAGGTGAAGGACTACGGCACGCGTGAGGAGTGGGACACCGCCCTCGCCGAGACCGTCGCCGCCCATGAACCCGACCTCGTGGTCTCCGCCGGGTTCATGAAGATCGTGGGGAAGGAGTTCCTCGCGCGCTTCGGCGGGCGGTTCGTCAACACCCACCCGGCCCTGCTGCCCAGTTTCCCGGGAGCCCACGGTGTGCGCGACGCGCTCGCGTACGGCGCCAAGGTCACCGGATGCACCGTCCACTTCGTCGACGACGGCGTCGACACCGGACCGATCATCGCTCAGGGCGTGGTGGAGGTCCGGGACGAGGACGACGAGAGCGCTCTGCACGAGCGCATCAAGGAAGTCGAGCGAAGGCTGCTCGTCGATGTCGTGGGGCGGCTCGCCCGCAACGGCTATCGCATTGAGGGACGAAAGGTAGTTATCCAGTGACCGCCAACGCCGAGACCAACAAGCGGCCGATCCGCCGGGCGCTCGTCAGCGTCTACGACAAGACGGGCCTCGAAGACCTCGCGCGCGGCCTGCACGAGGCAGGCGTCGAGCTCGTCTCCACCGGGTCCACCGCAGGCCGTATCGCCGCCGCGGGCGTCCCCGTCACCAAGGTCGAGGAGCTGACCGGCTTCCCCGAGTGCCTCGACGGCCGCGTCAAGACCCTGCACCCCCGGGTGCACGCGGGCATCCTGGCCGACCTGCGGCTGGAGAGCCACCGGGAGCAGCTGGCAGAGCTGGGTGTCGAGCCGTTCGACCTGGTCGTCGTCAACCTCTACCCGTTCCGCGAGACCGTCGCCTCCGGCGCCACCCCGGACGAGTGCGTCGAGCAGATCGACATCGGCGGCCCGTCGATGGTCCGCGCCGCCGCCAAGAACCACCCCTCCGTCGCGGTCGTCACCAGCCCGGCTCGTTACGCCGACGTCCTGGCCGCGGTCCGCGAGGGCGGCTTCGACCTCAACACCCGCAAGCGTCTGGCCGCGGAGGCCTTCCAGCACACGGCCGCGTACGACGTGGCGGTGGCGAGCTGGTTCGCGTCCTCGTACGCCCCCGTCGACGACTCCCCGTTCCCCGACTTCCTCGGCGGCACCTGGGAGCGCGCGCACACCCTGCGCTACGGCGAGAACCCGCACCAGCCGGCCGCGCTCTATGTCTCCGGCACGGGCGGACTCGCGCAGGCCGAGCAGCTGCACGGCAAGGAGATGTCGTACAACAACTACACCGACACGGATGCCGCGCGCCGTGCCGCGTACGACCACGAAGAGCCCTGCGTCGCGATCATCAAGCACGCCAACCCCTGTGGCATCGCGATCGGTTCGGACGTCGCCGAGGCGCACCGCAAGGCGCACGCCTGCGACCCGCTGTCGGCGTTCGGCGGCGTCATCGCCGTCAACCGCCCGGTGTCGAAGGAGATGGCCGAGCAGGTCGCCGAGATCTTCACCGAGGTCATCGTCGCGCCGGACTACGAGGAGGGGGCCCTCGAAGCCCTCGCCAAGAAGAAGAACATCCGGGTCCTGAAGGCCGCGGGCGCGCCCTCGAACCCCGTCGAGCTGAAGCCGGTCGACGGCGGCGCGCTCCTCCAGGTGACGGACCGCCTCCAGGCGGACGGCGACGACCCCGCCAACTGGACGCTGGCCACGGGCGAGGCACTGTCCCCTGCGGAACTCGCCGAACTGGCCTTCGCCTGGAAGGCCTGCCGCGCCGTCAAGTCCAACGCCATCCTGCTCGCCAAGGACGGCGCCTCGGTCGGCGTCGGCATGGGCCAGGTCAACCGCGTCGACTCCGCGAAGCTGGCGGTCGAGCGGGCCGGCGAGGAGCGTGCCCGCGGCTCCTACGCCGCCTCCGACGCGTTCTTCCCCTTCCCCGACGGCCTGGAAATCCTCACCGCGGCCGGCGTCAAGGCCGTGGTCCAGCCCGGCGGTTCGGTCCGCGACGAACTGGTCGTGGAGGCCGCGAAGAAGGCGGGCGTGACGATGTACCTCACGGGGACGCGGCACTTCTTCCACTGACCCCCGCCTGCCGGAACTGACGGCGCCCTCGCACCTGTTGAGCGGTGCGGGGGCGCCGTGTGCGATTGCCGGCTGGGAACCCGCGGGTCACGTGTGCGGCGGCTGCTTCGGCTTACGTGGAGGCGAGGGGGAGAAGGTTGGGTTAGGTTCGGGGCGCTTCATCCTGGGGCTGGGTCTTCAGGGCTTCGATGAAGGTGGTGAAGGCCGTCCAGGGGAAGGTGAGGATGCCGACGGGCGGGGCCTTTGAGTCGCGGATGGCTGTGCGGGTGGGGGAGGTGGATATCTCCACGCAGGCGTCGCCGTCGCCGGGACCGGAGTAGGACGACTTGCGCCAGTCGCCGGGGGTGTCCATGGGTGCCTCACAACTCTTTCGCCAGCCGGTGGATGAAGTCGCGCGACCGGACAGCGGCGAGCGACACGGCTTCCACTCTATGAAAGAGCGTTCGAAAAGCGCTGAGCTGGGCCTCGGAGTCGATGAAGGCGGCGCCGTGCGGGCCGTCGCGTACGACGGTGTCGAGTTTGGGCAGGGCGCTTTCCGCGTACGTCATCGCACTCGTGGCGCCGGCGAAGCCCTCCAGGTCGAACGGGATGACGCGGACGGTGATGTGATCCGCTTCGGAGAGTTCGGCCAGGCGGACGAGCTGGGCGCGGGAGGCGGCTCGGTCGCTCACCATGATGCGGAGTGCCGCCTCGTGGATGACGGCCTCGTAGGGCGTGGGGGCTGGGCCGTCGAGGATCACCTTGCGCCGCATTCTGTGGCGTACGCGCAGCTCAAGGTCCTCGCTCGGGAGTTCGGGGACCCGGTAGCCGTAGACCGCGCGGGCGTACTCCTCCGTCTGGAGCAAGCCGGGGATGTACAGGAACTGCACCTCCCGGAGTGACGTGGCGTGGTGCTCCAGCTCCGCGAGGTCGAGGAACGGTGTGGGAAGCAGCTCTCGGTACTCCTCCCACCAGCCGCGCGTGCGGTCGGTCGCCATCACCGACAGCGCTTCGATCAACTCATCGTCGGCGCATGAGTAGTTGGCGGCCAGCAGACGCAGTCTCTTCTCGCTCACGCCCGCGAGTCCGGATTCGATGTGCGTGATCTGGGCGGGGCTCACGCCGAGCAGTGCCGCTGCTTCGCGGGCGCTGAGATCTGCCGCTTCGCGGAGTCTGCGCAGCTCGGTCGCGAGCCGAGCCTGGCGTGCCGTCGGTTCGCGCCTCAAGTCTCGACCGCTCCTACGTCCAACGCGCCTGTCGGCGCTACTCGTTCGGCGTCAGGTTACGCGATCGGCTTGCTTCGTCTATAGATTTAGATTTACCGTCGGTGACGTGACGCACACGCTGCGGCACCACAGGACCTCGGAAGCGCACCGCCCCGTCATGCCATGACGGCCGCGGCACTGCCACCGCCCGACTGCCGTAACCCCCCACCTCCTGAACGGAGTTGACGTATGTCTGAGGATGAATCCGAAGCCTGGGAGTACTGCCTCCATATTCCGAACGACCTTCGTGCGGTCACCGTCAGTCGCCGTACCCTGCGGCTGATCCTCACCCTGCACGGGCTCATCGGCCTCGTCGACGTCGCCGAACTGCTCGCTGCGGAGCTGGTCTCCAACGCCGTACGGCATACGAAGGGGCCGGCCGCTCTGCGGGTTTCCTGGGCGGCGGGGGTGTTGTGGATCGGGGCGTGGGACGCGGATCCCGAACCGCCTGAGCTGCCAGGGGAGTTGGAGAGGCTTGAGGAGGCGGAGGAGGGGCGGGGGCTGGGGTTGGTGCGGGCGTGTTCCAGCGTGTGGGGGTGGCGGCCTTCGGGTAGGGGCGGCCTTCGGGGCAAGGTCGTGTGGTGTGAGGTGACCGCGACGATGGGTGCGGTGGCTTCCTGATGGCAACCTTCAGGTGACGCACCAGGGCCGTGCCCCCCTCTGGTGGGTGGGCACGGCCCTCGGTGTTCGGTGGGGTGGGGCGGGGTCAGTTCTGGATGACCATCGTGCTCGCGGCCTTGTCGTGCCAGCCTTGCTGGCGGCCGGACTTGTCCCAGAACGGGGACAGGTAGACCAGGAGCGAGCCGATGCCGCACAGGAGGCTGCCGACCTGGGGGATGACCCAGCGGATGAACGACGAGCCGACGCCGGGCTTCTCGCCGGTCTCGACCTTCACCACGCGCAGGCCGACGGCCATCTTGCCGAGCGTCGCGCCGAGGAGGCCGATCATCAGCACCTCGTAGAGGAGGCTGGCGACGATGATGATGCCGAAGACCGCGCCGAACTTGGCCAGGAAGTCCGAGCCGGCGTTGTTGATGCAGGTGTTGTAGTCGGCGGCGTTGGGGTCGCAGTCCTTGACCGAGTTCGCCGCGCCCGCGATGCCGGCGAAGGTGAGGACGATGTAGACCACGCCGATGATCAGTCCGTCGATGAGGCGGGCGCCGAAGCGGCGGCCCATCGAGGCGACGTTGGGGACGGGGCCGCCGGGGTAGCCGCCGCCCTGGGGGTAGCCCGGCTGCTGGGGGTAGCCGTACCCCGGCTGGCCTGGCTGCTGAGGGTAGCCGTAACCGGGCTGACCCGGCTGCTGGGGATAGCCGTAACCCTGCTGCGGCGGGACTCCCTGCGGGGACTGCTGCGGGTAGCCGTAACCGGGCTGCTGCGGGTTCTGCGGCTGACCGTAGGGATTGTTGGGCGAGCCGAAACTCATGGCCGGTCTTCCTCCGTTGCGCTCTGCGGGGACGATGCGGATTGCGCGGAGGAATCACACGATGTGAGCGGTTTGCCCCCCGAACATGAACCGCGATACTGCGCCGTTCATGGTTCTTCACCCCTGTGTGGCTTGTCCAGCCGGAAATCAGATGTGTTGTGCAAGTGCAATAGGGCTGATCATGGGCGTGAGGGCGGGCGTGGGCGCTGGTGGGACCCGGATTGGAACCGGGGGGCGGTCATCCGCGAGGATGGGGTCATGACCGCCCAGATTCTCGATGGCAAGGCCACCGCAGCCGCGATCAAGTCCGATCTGACCGCCCGCGTGGCGGCGCTGAAGGAGAAGGGCGTCACGCCCGGCCTCGGCACGATCCTCGTCGGCGACGATCCCGGCAGTCAGAAGTACGTCGCGGGCAAGCACCGCGACTGCGCCCAGGTCGGCATCGCCTCCATCCAGCGCGAACTGCCGGACACCGCCACGCAGGAGGAGATCGAGGCGGTCGTACGGGAACTCAACGAGGACCCGGCGTGCACCGGTTACATCGTCCAGCTGCCGCTGCCGAAGGGCATCGACGAGAACCGGATCCTGGAGCTCATGGACCCGGACAAGGACGCGGACGGGCTGCACCCGATGAACCTCGGGCGGCTGGTGCTCAATGAGCCGGCGCCGCTGCCCTGCACCCCGAACGGTGTCCTCACCCTCCTTCGTCAGTACGGCGTCGAGATCAAGGGCGCCGAGGTCGTGGTCGTCGGCCGCGGTGTCACCATCGGCCGGCCGATGCCGCTGCTGCTCACCCGGCGCAGCGAGAACGCGACCGTCACCCAGTGCCACACGGGCACCCGGGACCTCTCGGCCCACCTCAAGCGCGCGGACATCATCGTCGCGGCCGCCGGTTCCGCCCATCTGATCCGGCCCGAGGACGTCAAGCCGGGCGCCGCCGTCCTCGACGTCGGTGTCTCGCGCAGCGCCGAGGGCAAGATCGTGGGCGATGTCCACCCCGGCGTCGCCGAGGTGGCCGGCTGGATCTCCCCGAACCCGGGCGGCGTCGGCCCGATGACCCGCGCCCAGCTGCTCGTCAACGTGGTCGAGGCGGCGGAGCGCAGTGTCGGCTGACGCCCGGGACGCCCGGCGCGGGAGCGTGCCGCAGGACCCGGAGAAGCAGGCGGAGGCGGCGGTCCGCGAGGCGATCAACGCGGCGACCGACACCAAGGGCACGGCGGGCGGTGAGGCGGGCGGGCCGGCCGGGGACGCCCGTGACACCGAGGGCACGGCGCGCCGGAGGTCAGGGAAGCCGGGCCGGAACGCACGCGGCACCGAGGGGACGGACGGCCGGGAGGCGGCGGGGACCGGACGCGCCGCGGGCAACACGGAGGGCACGTCCCGGCGCGCGGGCGCGAAGGCCGGCCGGGACTCGTCGGACGCCGACAGTACGTCGCATGGCGTCGCGAAGGCCGGTCGGGACGCGCCAGGCGCCCGGGGCGCCTCGCAGCGTGCCCCCGGGGCCGGCCGGGACACGTCCGGCGTCGGCGGCACCGCGCAGCGCGCGGGCGGAAGCGGTGGGGAGGATGCCGTGGAGGAGACCGTGCGGGATGCCATCAGTGCTCCCGATGCCGAAGGTGTGCCGCGTCGTACCACCCGGCGCTTTCCGCTGTTCACGCGGGACACCGCGCGTCCCGAGGGCGGTGGCCGGGCCGCGCCCGGTGACGCTCCCGCGCCCGCGCGGCAGTGGCCGATCCTCGCCGTGCTCGGCGTCGTCGGGCTGGGGCTGCTGCTGACCGCGTTCGACGCCTTCCGCTACGGCACCCTGCTGATCGGCTGCGCCCTGGTGGCCGGTGCCGTGCTGCGCTGGGTCCTGCCCGACGTCGGCATGCTCGCCGTCCGCTCCCGCTTCACCGACATCGTCACCTACGGCGGCCTCGGCCTGGCGATCGTGCTGCTGGCGCTGATGGTGCAGCCCAACCCCTGGCTGCAGATCCCGTTCCTCAAGGACACGCTGCACTTCACGGTGAGCAGCAGTTAGTCGTAGGGAACCCGGCACGGCGACGGCCCGTCCTCTCCCCCGAGCAAGGACGGGCCGTCGTGGGAACCACCCTCCTGTACGGCGAAGGGCCTGTTCAACGGCTGTCAGCGCGCTGTGGCACGGAAGTGACCGTTCCGGTACGCGCACGGCACGCGGGAACCATCGGTGAACCGGCGTCGTCACCTGCTCAGAACGATGCGGGAGGTGTGCGATGGGCGGCTGGCAGCCGCTGGCGGGGGACATGCCGCCGGAGGTGCGGCACTTCGTGGAGCAGTTGCGGCTCCTCAAGGACCGGACGGGGCTCAGTCTCGTCGCGCTCGGCTCCAAAACCGCGTACAGCAAGTCCTCCTGGCACCGCTATCTCAACGGGACCCAGCCCCCGCCCCGCCAGGCCGTGGCCGCGCTGTGCCGGATCGCGGGCCTGCCCGAGACGGACGCCGAGCGCTTCGTCGTCCGCTGGGAACTGGCGGTCCAGGCCTGGCCCCGGCCGGCGCGACCCGCGGAGGAACAGGGGACGGGCGAGTACGAGGACGACCCCACGCTGCCCTGGTGGGACACCCCGGAACCGTCACCGTCCGAGGACGGGGGGAGACTGCTTCGCTACGCGGTGCTGCTGCTCGTCCTCACCGCGCTGATCGCGGTCGTGGGCGTGGTCGCCCTGGGGTGAGGTGCCGCTGAGCGAGGTGAAAAGTCCGGGACGAGTGGGGTTGTCCATGTGTGGCTGCTGTGTCGATGTATTAACAAGTTTGCCTCTCTGACACGGGATTGTTCGAGGAGAGGGCTAGCGTGGGCGAGTCCGACCGCGGATGCACCCGTGCGCCCCCACTCCGGGAACTGAGACCCTGGACGGGCGGGGAAGACGCGAGGAGAGCAGCACCAAGCAGGGGGGAAGAGGGGGGAAGCAATGCCTCGTTGGAGGGCCTTGCCGGATGAACTCGATCCGCAGGTCAGGGAGTTCGCGAGCCAGTTGCGTCGGCTCGTGGACCGCGGCGGCCTGAGCATCGCGTCGGTGGCCGACCGTACGGGCTACAGCAAGACGTCCTGGGAGCGGTATCTGAACGGCCGGCTGCTCGCACCCAAGGGCGCGATCGTGGCGCTGGCCGAGGTCACGGGGACCAACCCGGTCCATCTGACGACCATGTGGGAGCTCGCCGAGCGTGCCTGGAGCAAGTCGGAGATGCGCCACGACATGACCATGGAGGCCATCCGCATCTCCCAGGCGCGTGCCGCGCTCGGGGAGTTCGGGGCGCCCCCCGCGACGGTCGCCAAGGGCGGCAAGGCGGCCGTCAGGAGCGGCAGCGCGACGGTGACACCGGGGATCGCGGGACCTGCGGGAGTGGCGCCGACGGTGTCGCCGCAGCCGGTCGTCTCCGAGGCACCGGACGGCGGCGGCGCGGGGTCGTCCGAGGTCGAATCCTCGGAGGGCTCCTCCGGTGTCAACTCCTGGCGGCTGGCGGGCTACCAGGGCCCCTCGCCGGCCGGCGGACGCTCGCCGGTGCTCGGCGCACCCGCGCGGGGATCCGCGTCCGACGGTCCCGTCCGGACGCCGGAGACACCAAGTGGATTCGGCGAGGCTCCCCCGCCAGGCGGAGGTCCCTCCTCCGGTGCCGGCCGCCGGCGGCTGACGATGTTCCTCGCGGGGCTGGTCGGCGTCCTGGTGGTGATGGCGGCGGTGTTCTTCCTGACCGACCGGGGCGGCGGCAAGCACGGGAGCGCGAAGGCCTCGTCCTCGCCCTCGCCCTCGGTCAGCTCCGTCGACCTCCCGGCCGGCGTGAAGTGCGCCGGCGCCTCCTGCACCGGCAAGGACGCCGAGGCCATGGGGTGCACCAAGGACACCGCCGCCGTGACGACCGCCAAGACCGCCACCGTCGGCACGGTCACCCTGGAGGTGCGCTACAGCAAGACCTGCGGCGCCGCGTGGGGCCGTATCACCGCCGCCGCGCCGGGCGACTCGGTGCAGGTCACCGCGGGCACCGCCAAGGAGAACGACAGCATCACCCAGGCCGGCGACACGATCGCGTACACGCCGATGGTCGCCGTGAAGGACGCGGGCGATGCGAAGGCCTGCGCGACGCTGGCGTCCGGGCAGAAGGGGTGCACCCCCTAGCGGCCCTGCGGCACACACAAGGGGCGGCCGCCCGTCCGGGAGAGGGGGGACTGGGCGGCCGCCTGGTGGGGGGTACCGACTGTGCCGGACTCCCGTGGGGGTACGGTTCGCGTGCCCGGGATGGGCAGGCCCATGCGTGCCGCAACGAATTTTTCGGCACGGCTTTACTCTATGGGGTGGGCCACAGGGGCCCGGCGGTGCGGGATCCCGGATGCGCGATAGCCTGACCGGTGGATCTCTCTTGATACCAAGAGATCGATCATTTGTACGTCCCACCCGGACGACCACCGCCAGCTGTCCTACGGAGAACGCCATGACCCGCACTCCCGTGAACGTCACCGTCACCGGCGCGGCCGGCCAGATCGGTTACGCCCTCCTCTTCCGCATCGCCTCCGGCCAGCTGCTCGGCGCGGACGTGCCGGTCAAGCTGCGCCTCCTGGAGATCACGCCCGCGCTGAAGGCCGCCGAGGGTACGGCCATGGAGCTGGACGACTGCGCGTTCCCGCTGCTCCAGGGCATCGACATCAGCGACGACCCGAACGTCGCCTTCGACGGCGCCAACGTCGCCCTTCTCGTCGGCGCCCGCCCGCGCACCAAGGGCATGGAGCGCGGTGACCTCCTCGAGGCCAACGGCGGCATCTTCAAGCCGCAGGGCAAGGCCATCAACGACCACGCGGCGGACGACATCAAGGTCCTCGTCGTCGGCAACCCGGCCAACACCAACGCGCTCATCGCGCAGGCCGCCGCGCCGGACGTACCGGCCGACCGCTTCACCGCGATGACCCGCCTCGACCACAACCGCGCGCTGACCCAGCTCGCGAAGAAGACGGGCTCGACGGTCGCCGACATCAAGCGCCTGACGATCTGGGGCAACCACTCCGCCACCCAGTACCCGGACATCTTCCACGCCACCATCGCCGGCAAGAACGCCGCCGAGGTCGTCAACGACGAGAAGTGGCTGGCCGAGGACTTCATCCCGACCGTCGCCAAGCGCGGCGCCGCGATCATCGAGGCGCGTGGCGCCTCCTCCGCCGCGTCCGCAGCCAACGCCGCCATCGACCACGTGCACACCTGGGTCAACGGCACCGCCGACGGCGACTGGGTCTCCATGGGCATCCCGTCGGACGGCTCCTACGGCGTCCCGGAGGGCCTGATCTCCTCCTTCCCGGTCACCACCAAGGACGGCCAGTACGAGATCGTCCAGGGCCTGGACATCAACGAGTTCTCCCGCGCCCGCATCGACGCCTCCGTCAAGGAGCTCGAGGAGGAGCGCGAGGCGGTCCGCGGTCTCGGCCTCATCTGACGATCGCCATCTGACGGTCGCCGTTTCCTCGGTTTCGTCACGAGCCCGCACGGGCCCTGTTCCGGTTTCGGCCGGAACGGGGCCCGCGCCCGTTTTCGCCGCTACCGTCTAAGGCGGTACCACCAGGGGTGATTCGGGGGGTTCGCGATGAGCGGATGGGACGAGTACGACGCCGGCTCGGGCTCCGGGCCGGAGCGGGAACCGAGCGAGGAGAGAGGCCGGGCCGCCTGGTCCGACGGGCAGACGGGGGCCACCCCGCCGTGGGCGTCCGCCGAGACGCAGACCGGCGGCGCCTTCCCGCCGCCCTGGACGACACCGCCGCCGGGCCCCGTGACGCCGCCGCCGGGACCCGCCATACCGCCGGGCCCCGCGTACATGGCGTCCCCCCTGCCGCCCGGCCCGGCCTACACCGGGGTTCCCACACCGCCGTACACCCTGCCGCCCGTCCCGCCGCCGGCGCCCCGGCGTCGTGTCGGACGGGTGCTCGCCGTCATCGCCCTGGTGGTCGCGGTCGGCGCGGGGACCGGTGCCGGGACCTGGTATCTGATCCGGGATCACCGCTCCGGCACCGGGGCCGGGCCCGTCACCGGGAGCTCCGTCAGCGCCGCGGCCTCGACCAGCTCGACCCCGGGCCGGAGTTCCGAGCCGCCGAGCAGCCCGTCGGACACGCCCACCACGACCCCGTCGGCCTCGGTGCTGAACTCGCCCTCCGCCGGCTACCGCCGCGCCGAGGACCCGGTCGGCTACGCGGTCGACGTCCCGCAGGGCTGGACCCGCCGTGAGAAGCAGGGCAAGCTCGCGCCGATCGTCTACTACGACTCCCCGGCCGACGGCCGCCAGCTGCAGATCTTCCGGGTCACGGAGTCCACGCCCTACGAGTCGCTGACCCTGGCCGAGACCGATCCCGGCTTCGGCTTCGCCAAGCAGCCCGGTTACCAGGTGGTCCAGCGGGACCACGGCGACACCTGGGCGGAGCTGACGTACCGCTACACGGACCAGGACAAGGGCGACCGCCAGGTCATCGACCACCGCTTCGAGGCCGCCGACGGCACCCTGTACGCGATCCGCGCCAGCGGCCCCGCGAGCCTGGCGCCCGAGCAGGTACGGGAGCCGCTGAGGGCGGCGGTGCGGTACTTCTGCCCGACCGGCGCCCAGTGCACCTAGGTCCTACTCCAGCCCCTTCTTGCCCGGCGCCCAGAACGGCTTGGTGAGGACCGCCCGCCGGTCCCAGCCCGCCTCCCGCACGAGCACCTGCCGCACCCGCTGCACGGCCCGCGCCTCCCCGGCGACATACGCGACCCCACCGGGCGCGGGCGCCAGCTCCCGTACGGCGTCGACGAGCGAACCGTCATGCCGCAGAACCCAGTTGAGCCGGTCACCGTGAGGAAGGGGGAGCCGGTCGCCCTCGCTCTCGGTCTCCACGCAGCCGGAGATCCGCGCCCCCTCCGGCAGCGCGTCCAGCATCGCGGCGAAGGCCACGGACGCCGTCTCGTCACCGACGAACACATGGTGCGGGGCGTCCGGCCGCAGCACGAACGTCCCCTCCGGCCTGCGCAGCCGGACCCGCTCGCCCACCTCGACGCCGCGTCCCCACCGCGCCCCGGGCCCGGCCCCGGGATGGTCCAGCACGCACAACTCGACGGCGCCGGTGGGGTCGTAGCTCCGGATCGAGTACGTGCGCAGGGTCAGCCCGCCGCCGACCAGCACGCGCACCTGCTGCCCCGGCCGGACGGCGAGTCCGGTGAGCGCCTCGCCCTCGATGCGCAGTCGGCGCATCCGGTCGGCGACGGGTTCGGCCTCGGTGATGGTGCCCTGGAGCGTCAGCAGGTCCAGGACCGGGGAGAGCAGAGCGGGCATGGGGCGGCTCCTGGGAACTCGCGTGCGGAGGGAGGGAGTTGGAGGTCAGGGTCGAGCTGAACGCGATAGTACGCGTCTATCGCTCGACGCGATAGTGCGCGTTGCGGTGTGCCTGCCGTACCCGCCCACGACCGCCGCCGTCGCCGCCGGGACCAGCAGGCCAGTACATCGCCTGCGCCTGTCCCTCGGCATTCCGCTTTCCCCATCCCACCTGCACCTCTATGCTGATGGTTTGTCAACTGAATGTCTGACAACGGTCTTTCCACGCATCGGGGGAGTAGCGTGAGTACCGCTTACGTGCCTCAGCAACCGCAGCCCGTGGTCTCCACGGGGGCGCCGCCGACACCGCCCGTCCCACCGCACGCCAGCGAGGCGACCCGGCTGCTGTGCGCCGGCACCTATCTGGATTCCGGTTACCGCGACCGGGTCATCGAGGAACTCCAGCTCAACGAACAGCGGATCGTCGCGCCCTCGCTCGGCTTCGACGCCGCCCGCGTCCTCGCCCACGCCCTGCGCGCCCGCCGCTTCGAGCTGCTCTGGGCCGGGGCGATCCTCGGCCTGTGGGTGGTAGGAGGAGTGCTCAGCGGCGGTCTGCTGGCCTTCTTCATCTGGCCCAGCGTGGCCCTCGCCCTCGCGCCCTGGATCAGGGGGCGGGCCGAGCAGCCGCCGCTGTGGCGGCTGGTCCCCGCGTTCCTGGCCCGCTGGTGGGGTCGGCTGTTCTTCGCGCTGATGCTGGTGTTCACCCTGATCGCGGCGTTCGGCAGCGGCTCGGACAGCGGTTCCTCCTCCCCCCGGTACGACCCCTACACCGGCTCCTACTCCGACTCGTCGAGCTTCACGGACGTGTTCTCGCCGAGTTCCATCACCGACCTGATCGAGCCCTGGCGGGCCTGGCTGGGGCTGGGCGTGCTCGCGCTCATCGCCTGGTGCGGATACGCCCAGCGCAACCAGGTCAGCCGCGCGCTGGCCGCCGAGCTCTCCCCGCAGCGCTTCGGTGACGCGGCGAACGACCCCGCCGAGCAGGCCGACAACCCGCGCTTCCAGCGGCTGAAGCAGCGCATCCGGCTCGAGCAGCACGCGCCGCTGATCATGTACCACGAGGCGCGGCCGTTCTGCGGGGCGGGCGCGGCGTACGACACCTGGGTGCTGGCCGTCGAACTCCGCCCGGACGAGGAGCGCAAGCAGCAGCCGCTGAGCAACCGCACGGTCCTGGAGCGGATCCGTCCGCTGCTCGAACAGCTGCGCGTCCCGGCGGAGTTCGCGGGGCCCGGGGTCCGTGACCGGCTGCGCTGGCTGGAGATCGACGAGTGCGTGTTCCTGCCGGCCGAGGGGCTGCTCACCCGCGACCAGGCGCCGTACACCCCGCAGGCCTTCGAGGAGCACCGGGCCCGGGCGGTCGAGGAGGGCGCCGAGAAGCGGCGGCACTTCCTGCGCATCCGGGTCGGCGGCTGGGAGGAGGAACTGGTCGTCACGGTCTTCGTGCGCATCCACACGCAGGGACGGATGCTGATGCTGGAGATCGCGCCGCACGTGCTGACGCCGGTACGCGCCGACTTCAAGGACGCCGACCGTGTGGCGCACCGGTTCCGGCACAACAACCTGGCCGGGAAGGCGGCGGGCGCGCTCGTCCTGGTGCCGTCGTCCGTCGGCCGCTCGCTGGGGCAGTTGGGCCGGGGGCTGGTGTACGTGTGGCGGCTGCTCACGGGCGGCTACGCGGGGGCACTGCCCGACGGGCCGGGGGCGTCGGTACGGGAGTTGGGGGCGGCGCCGGCCGGTTCCACCTTCCAGGAGATGGACGTGGTGCGCTACCTGAAGAGCGTGCAGGACAGGGTGGCGAACGGGGTGCGGGCCGCGCTCGCCGAATCCGGTTACGAGACCGGGGAGTTCGTCCAGAAGGTCGTCAACATCAGCAACGGGGACGTGAACATCGGCCGGATCGAGGGGTCCACCTTCGCGGTCGGCAGTGGTTCGTCCGCCGCCTCCTCCAGTGTCTCGGGCGGTGCGGTGCCGCCGAAGGGAGCCGACACCAGTGGCAAGTAACGAGCCGAGCGTCAACATCGGCGACATCTCGGGCAACAACACCTTCGCCATCGGCAGCCAGTCGCACGCCGAGAGCCACCACGTGCACCACGGCACGGGCCCGCAGCGCGACGAGGCGACCGAACAACTGCTCGCCGCTGTACGGGAGTTGCGAGCCGACCTGGCCCAACGGGTGCGCGGCACCGAGCAGACGGCCGCGTTGGACGAAGCCCTGGCGGAGACGGAGACGGAGATCGCGACCACGGGCCAGGCGGGCCCCACCCGCCGCGAACGCCTGAGGGAACTGCTGACCGACTCCCAGGCCCTGGTCACCTTCCTGGCCTCCGCCGGCTCCCTGGCCGGCCTCCTGGGGATGTGAGAGTCAGCCGATGAGCGGGGGCGGACAGTACTGGAACGAGGACACCCAGCGCTGGGAGGACAGCACGGGGAGTCATCCGACGGCCGAGCCGCCGTCCGCGCCGCCGGGCTGGCCGGGGGCGGGGGGATCGGGGGCCGAGGTCGGTGGCTCGGGAGTGGGGAGCACGGCTGACGGTCTCGGCGTGGAGAACGCCGGTGGTGAGGCGGAAGATCCGGGCTCTGATCGTGGGGCCGGCGCCGGCGGGGCTGACGCCGGTGTCTCGCCGGACGGGGCTGCCGGGGCTGTCGGCTCTCAACCGCCGGCTCCCCTCGTTCCGCCCCTGCCCGGTGGCTGGCCCGGTACGGGGGCCGGGAGCGGCTGGCATGGGCCCGGGGCCGGGGGGACCGTGGTGGATTCGGGTGCCGGAAACGGTGGTTCGGGTTCGGCCGGGGGCGGTGGGGCGTGGGCGGCGTCGGCCGGCTCGGGCGTCGCAGGTTCTCCTGCTGATTCCGGTTCCTCCGGCGCAGCCGGTGGCGGCGGGGCCGGAGGACCTGCGCCGGAGTGGTCCAGCGGGGCTTCCTGGGGGACTGTGCCCGAGTGGGGTTCCGGGGCCTCGTGGACGCCCCCCGAGCAGCAGGGCGCGGGCGGTGGTGGGCTCAGTCGGCGGCTCGTGTGGTCCGTGGTGGTCGGGGCCGCCGTGGTCGGGGTCGCCGTCAGTCTCGTGGTGACCCTGGTCGTGGGGAGGAGCGGCGGCGGACACAAGGAGCCCGTCGCCGCCGGGTCCTCCACGACGGCGAGCGAGTCGCCCACCCAGTCGCCGTCACCGCTCGTCGAGGACACCACGACGTCCTCGCCCTCGCCCTCCGCACCGCCCGCGGGATACGAACTGCGCGACGACGAGGAGGGGTTCCGGATCGCCGTACCGGAGGGCTGGACCCGCACCACCGCGCCCTCGCTGTTCGGGATCGACGTGGTCAACTACCGCAGCGCCGACAGCACACACCGGCTGCAGGTCTACCAGGTGCAGGAGGAGTCCCCGCAGGCCTCCTTCGACCTGTACCTGTCCGACCAGACCCCCAAGCCCGCCGGCTTCAAGAAGCTCGGCCTGCAGACCCTGGACGACGGGCAGTTCACCGGCTCCCGGCTGGAGTACCTCGCCGGCGCCATCAAGGGCGAGCCCGACGTCGGCACCTGGCACGTCTACGACGAACGCTTCGTCGCCCAGGACGGCAACATCTACGCCATCGCCTCCTACGGCCCCGACTCCGACGGCCGCGACGACGAACTCGCCAAGCTCACCACCGCGTTGGACTGGTTCTGCCCGCCGAACACCACCTGCGACCCCGCCCCGGGCACCGACTGACTCAGGTGTTCTGCAACCGCTGCTGCAGCTTGCCGATGTCCACCGACTGGTCCGGCGACGGTGTGGCGGAGGGCACCGGCTTGTCGTAGTCCGAGAAGGCCAGCGTCGTGTCGGTGCGGCCGCCCTTCAGTGTGGCCTCGACCAGCCGGTGCGGCGCGCCCGAAGTGACGTACAGCACCGACCGTTGCCCGCCCTCCGTGCCCTTCAGCGGAATCACCTTCGTGCCGTCGACGGTCGTCTCGGCGCCCTTCGTCAGGGACTTGCCGCCCGACGACGACCCGGTGTCCACCTGTCGCTGGAAGGCGGACAGGTCGCAGGTGTCCGACAGCCCCTTGAGCATGGCGTCCTTCGTCGTGCCGTGGATGTAGCGGCCCTTGAAGAGCTGGGCGACCGCCGCACCCTGCGGCCCTGGCACCTGCGCCTTCCAGAACGCGGTGTCCGGCTTCATCCACACCTGCTCGCCCCGCTTGACCAGCTCGACACTGCCACCGTGACCGCCCATCCGCAGGGTCCCGACACAGTTGCCGTCCCGGTCGAGGGAAAGGTCCATGAACGTCGGCTGGGTCTTGCCGTGCGCCACCCCCGCCCCGCGGTCCGTCAGCTTCAGGTGGACGGACGTGGCGTCGAGGAGGTTCTTCTTCGCCTGCTGGGCCAGCTGCCGGGCGGAGAGCCCACCGCCGTCGTCCGCGGCGGCGAGTGCGGCCGGGGTGAGGGCGAGGGCCACGCTCGCCGCCGTACACACCAGAGCCCTGCCGTGCATGACCTCACCTCCGTGGTGCGCGTCACGGCTCAGCCTACGGTTCGCTCTATTTGCCCGCATGTTCAGTGACACAGCGCACTTTCGGCCATGGATTGCGCATGCAATCAGGGGTGGAGGGCAGGTGCTCACGGTCCCGGTGGGTGACACCGGTGTGACTCACGGGAGCTGAACAGGAACGGAAGGCAGTACCGAACATGGCGGACAGGGCGCAAGCACCGGAACTCGACGCGCAGGCGACCATCCACGTGGCGGGAGAATGGCGAGAAGCCGTCTCCGGCGCCACGCGAGAGATCCTCGACCCCGCGGACGGGCAGCCCTTCGCCCTGGTCGCGGAGGGTGACGAAAAGGACACGGACCTGGCGGTCGCGGCCGCCCGGGAGGCCTTCGACCACGGCGACTGGCCCCGCACCCCCGTGGCCGAACGCGCCGCGCTGCTGCGCCGCGTCGCCGATCTTCTCGTACGCGACCGCGAACGCCTCGGCCGGCTGGAGAGCCAGGACGCGGGCAAGACCGTGGAGGAGGGCCGGGTCGACATCGACTGTGTCGCCGACGCCTTCCGCTACTTCGCCGACCTGGTGGCCGGTGAGGCACCGGGCCGGGTCGTCGACGCGGGCTCGCCCGACGTCCACAGCGTGGTCGTGCACGAACCGGTCGGCGTCTGCGCGCTGATCACCCCCTGGAACTACCCCCTCCTCCAGGCCAGTTGGAAGATCGCCCCGGCCCTCGCGGCCGGCAACACCTTCGTCGTCAAGCCCAGCGAGATCACCCCGCTCACCACCGTCGCCCTCGTCGACCTGCTCACCGAGGCCGGTCTGCCCGCGGGCGTCGCCGGCGTCGTCACCGGCCCCGGCCACTCCGTCGGCGCCCGGCTCGCCGAGCACCCGGACGTCGACCTGGTCTCCTTCACCGGCGGCCTGGTCAGCGGCACCAAGGTCGCCCAGGCGGCGGCCCCGACCGTGAAGAAGGTCGCGCTCGAACTCGGCGGCAAGAACCCCAACGTCGTCTTCGCCGACGCCTGCGTCACCGAGGAGGGCTTCGACACCGCCGTCGACCAGGCCCTCAACGCCGCGTTCATCCACAGCGGCCAGGTCTGCTCGGCCGGCGCCCGCCTCATCGTCGAGGAGTCGCTGCGCGAGCGCTTCGTCGCCGAACTCGCCCGCCGCGCCGGCCGGATACGCCTCGGCCGCGGCACCGAGGACGGCGTCGAGTGCGGCCCCCTCGTCTCCGAGCAGCAGCGCACCAAGGTCGAGGCGTACGTCGCCTCAGCGCTGGAGGAGGGCGCGGTGCTGCGCTCGGGCGGCCGGCGGCCCGTACCGGCGCCGCAGCGTCCCGCGTCCGGCTACTTCTACGAGCCGACCGTCCTCGACCAGTGCCACCGCCAGATGAAGGTCGTGCGCGAGGAGGTCTTCGGACCGGTGCTGACAGTGGAGACCTTCCGCACCGAGGACGAGGCCGTCGCCCTCGCCAACGACACCGAGTACGGCCTCGCCGGCGCCGTCTGGACCTCCGACGCGGGCCGTGCCCGCCGGGTCGCCGGCCGGCTGCGGCACGGCACCGTCTGGATCAACGACTTCCACCCCTATCTTCCGCAGGCGGAGTGGGGCGGCTTCGGCAAGAGCGGCGTCGGCCGCGAGCTGGGGCCGGCCGGCCTCGCCGAGTACCGCGAGACCAAGCACGTGTACCAGAACCTGGCGCCGAAGCCGGTCCGCTGGTTCGCGGGCTGAGCCCCGATTCCCGTACCCACCCGCGACTTCCGTACGACACAGCGACCTCCGTACGCCCCCCACTCCCGTACGAAGCCCCCGACTCCCGTACGTTCCCCGCACCTTGGAGCAACCCCCTCATGTCCGAGACCCCCCATCTCTACGACTACGTCGTCATCGGCGGCGGAACCGCCGGCTCCGTCATAGCCTCCCGCCTGTCCGAGAACCCCGACGTCACCGTCGCCGTCATCGAGGGCGGCCCCAGCGACGTCGGCAGAGAGGACGTCCTGACGCTGCGCCGCTGGATGGGCCTGCTCGGCGGTGAGCTCGACTACGACTACCCCACCACCGAGCAGCCACGCGGGAATTCGCACATCCGGCACAGCCGGGCCCGCGTCCTCGGCGGCTGCTCCTCCCACAACACGCTGATCGCCTTCAAGCCGCTGCCCTCCGACTGGGACGAGTGGGAGGCGGCCGGCGCCAAGGGCTGGGGCGCGGTGCCGATGGAGGCGTACTTCGCGCGACTGAAGAACAACATCGTCCCGGTCGACGAGAAGGACCGGAACGCCATCGCCCGCGACTTCGTCGGCGCCGCCCAGAAGGCGCTGGACGTCCCCCGCGTCGAGGGCTTCAACAAGAAGCCGTTCGACGACGGCGTCGGCTTCTTCGACCTGGCCTACCACCCCGAGACCAACAAGCGCTCCAGCGCGTCGGTCGCGTACCTCCACCCGGTGATGGACGAGCGGCCCAACCTGACGATCCTGCTGGAGACCTGGGCGTACCGGCTTCAGCTCGACGGCACGCGCGCGGAAGGCGTGCACGTCCGCACCAAGGACGGCGAGGAGATCCTCGTACGCGCCCGCGACGAAGTCGTCCTGTGCGCGGGGGCCGTCGACTCCCCGCGGCTGCTCCTGTACTCCGGTATCGGCCCGCGCGCGGACCTGGAAGCCCTCGGCATCCCCGTCGTGCACGACCTGCCCGGCGTCGGAGAGAACCTCCTCGACCACCCGGAGTCGGTGATCGTCTGGGAGACCAACGGACCCATCCCGGACAACTCCGCGATGGACAGCGACGCCGGCCTGTTCGTGCGCCGCGACCCCGAACACCCGGGCCCGGACCTGATGTTCCACTTCTACCAGATCCCGTTCACGGACAACCCGGAGCGGCTGGGCTACGAACGCCCCGCCTACGGCGTCTCGATGACGCCCAACATCCCCAAGCCGAGAAGCCGCGGCCGTCTGTACCTGACGAGCGCGGACCCGTCGGTCAAACCGGCCCTCGACTTCCGGTACTTCACCGACGAGGACGACTACGACGCCCGCACCCTCGTCGACGGCATCCGCGTCGCTCGCGAGATCGCGAGCACCGAACCGCTGGCGGGCTGGCTCAAGCGCGAAGTGTGCCCGGGGCCGGAGGTGACCGGCGACGAGGAGCTGAGCGAGTACGCCCGCAAGGTCGCGCACACCGTCTACCACCCCGCCGGCACCTGCAGGATGGGCGCCACGGACGACGACCTCGCCGTGGTCGACCCCGAGCTGCGGATCCGCGGCCTTGAGGGCATCCGGATCGCCGACGCCTCGGTCTTCCCGACGATGACCGCCGTGAACCCGATGATCGGAGTGCTCATGGTCGGTGAGCGGGCCGTGGACCTGATCGGGGGTGGTGTGCGATGAGCACGGCCATCGAAAAGCCCGTCTTCTCCGTCGACAACCTGTGGAAGGTGTTCGGCCCCAAGGCGGACAGCGTGCCCGGCGACGCCGAGCTGTCCGCGCTGGCGCCCTCCGAGCTCCGGGCCCGCACCGGCTGCACGGCCGCCGTCCGGGACGTCTCCTTCGACGTGCGCAAGGGCGAGGTCTTCGTGGTGATGGGCCTGTCGGGCTCCGGCAAGTCCACGCTCGTCCGCTGCCTCACCCGCCTCATCGAGCCGACGGCCGGCACGATCGCCATCGACGGCGAGGACGTCCGCGCCATGGACAGGTCCCGGCTGCGTGAACTGCGCCGCCACCGGGCCGCGATGGTCTTCCAGCACTTCGGCCTCCTCCCGCACCGCACCGTCCTCGACAACGTCGCCTACGGCCTGGAGATCCAGGGCGTCGGCAAGGCGGAGCGCAGGGCGCGCGCCCAGCAGGTCGTCGCCAAGGTCGGCCTGGAGGGCATGGAACAGCGCCGCCCCGGCCAGCTCTCCGGCGGCCAGCGCCAACGGGTGGGCCTGGCCCGGGCGTTGGCCGTCGACCCGGAGGTCCTGCTGTTCGACGAGCCCTTCAGCGCCCTCGACCCCCTCATCCGGCGTGACATGCAGGAGGAGGTCGTGCGACTGCACCGCGAGGAGGGCCGCACGATGGTCTTCATCACGCACGACCTGAGCGAGGCCCTCAAGCTCGGCGACCGCATCGCGCTGATGCGCGACGGCCGGGTTGTCCAGCTGGGCACCCCGGAGGAGATCGTGGGCAGCCCCGCGGACGACTACGTCCGCGAGTTCGTCCGGGACGTGTCGCGGGAGCAGGTCATGACGGTCCGTACGGCCATGCGCCCCGGCGGCTGCGAAGGCCCGGAGCACCCCGGCGCGCTCGCCCCCGACGAGCTCGTCGCCGACGCCATCAAGGTGGTCGCCACCAGCGGCAGGCCGGCCTGTGTGGTCGAGAACGGCCGCTGTCTGGGCGTCGTCGACCACGAGAGGCTCCTTGGTGTGGTCGCCGGGACCGAGCCGCAGCGGGAGGCCGCCTGATGGCCACCCTCACCGCGCCCGTCCCGCTGTCCGCGGGCTTCCTCAAACACCGGGCCGTCCGGAAACTCCTGCTGCTCGCGCTCGCCGCCGCGGTCCTCGTCCCGCTCGCCAACGCCCAGTGGGCGAGCGGAAGTTGGCCCGCCGCCCTCACGGTCGACCTGTCCAAGCCGCTCACCGGCGCCAGCAACTGGATCATCGACAACCGCGACAGCCACCCGCTGTTCCTCTACGGCTTCGGCTACGTCAGCAACGCGGTCGTCCTCTCCGTACGCGCCGTCTATCTGGTCCTCCTCGCCGCGGGCTGGGCCGGGGTGACGGCCATCGGCGCCCTCGTCGCCTGGCGGGTCGCCGGCCTCAGGCTGGCCCTCGGCACGGCCGTCGCGTTCCTCGCCTGCGGGCTGCTCGGCATGTGGATCCCGACGATGCAGACGCTCGCCCTGATGGTGGTCGCCGTCCTCGCGTCGGTGGTGGTGGGCGCCCTCCTGGGCCTGGCCGCCGGTCTCTCCGACCGCCTCGACCGCGCCCTGCGCCCGGTCCTGGACACCATGCAGGTGCTCCCCGCCTTCGCCTACCTCCTCCCGGTCGTCCTGGTCTTCGGCATCGGCGTCCCCGCCGCCGTCCTGGCCACCGTCGTCTACGCCGCCCCGCCGATGGCCCGCCTCACCTCCCTCGGCCTGCGCGGCGCCGACAAGGAGGTCCTCGAAGCCGTCGACTCGCTCGGTGCCACCGCCCGCCAGCGGCTGCTGACCGCGCGCATCCCGCTGGCCCGCAAGGAACTCCTCCTCGGCCTCAACCAGACGATCATGATGGCCCTGTCGATGGCGGTCATCGCGTCCGTCATCGGCGCCGCCGGCCTCGGTGACCGCGTCTACCAGGCCCTGGCCTCCGTCGACGTGGGCGCCGCCCTCGCGGCCGGCATCCCGATCGTGCTGCTGGCCGTCGTCCTGGACCGGGTCACCTGCGCCGCGGGCGAGAACGCCGGCGAGGAGCCGGCGGGCGTGCGCCCCTGGCTGTACGCGGCCGCGGGCGCCGTCGCCGTGGCGCTGGCGGGACGTCTCGCCGGGCGTCTCGACTGGCCCGAGGCATGGACCCTGAACATCGCCGACCCGGTCAACAGCGCCGTCGACTGGATGACCGCCCACCTCTACTCGGGCGTCCCGGTCGTCGGCGGCACCGCCGACTGGGCGGGCCACTTCACCACCTGGGTCCTGGACCCGGTCCGCGGCGGTCTGCAGTGGCTGCCCTGGTGGTCCGTGCTGCTCCTGGTCGCCGCCCTGGCCTGGCTGATCGGCACCTGGCGCACCGCGCTCACCGCGGTCCTCGCCATGGCCGCGATCGGCGTGCTCGGCGTGTGGAAGCCCTCTCTCGACACGCTCTCCCAGGTCCTGGCCGCCGTCGCCGTCACCCTCGTCCTCGGTTTCGCGACCGGTATCGCGGCCGCCCGCAGCGACCGCTTCGAGCGCCTGCTCAGGCCCGTCCTGGACGTCTTCCAGACGATGCCCCAGTTCGTGTACCTGATCCCGGTGGTGGCCCTGTTCGGCGTCGGCCGCGCCCCCGCCGTCGCGGCGGCCGTGGTCTACGCCCTGCCCGCCGTCGTCCGGATCACCACCCAGGGGCTGCGCCAGGTCGACCCGGCCGCGCTGGAGTCGGCCCGCTCCCTCGGCGCGACCCCCGCCCAGCAGCTGCGTCAGGTCCAACTCCCGCTAGCTCGGCCCGCGTTGCTGCTCGCCGTCAACCAGGGCGTGGTCCTCGTCCTCGCCGTCGTCATCATCGGCGGCCTGGTCGGCGGCGGCGCGCTCGGCTACGACGTCGTGTTCGGCCTCGCACAGGGCGATCTGGCGACGGGACTGGTGGCCGGTGCGGCGATCGTGTGCCTGGGGTTGATGCTCGACCGGGTGACCCAGCCGACGCAGCGCCGCGCGACGAAGGGAGCGTGACATGCGACTGCGCGTCACCACGACCGCCGCGGTCGCCTCGCTGGCGCTGCTCACCGGCTGCGGCGCCGCCGACATGACCAAGCAGGCGTCCCCCTTCGCCAACGCCGGGGGCACCGGGAGCGTGACCCTCTCCGTGCAGTCCTGGGTGGGCGCGCAGGCCAACGTGGCCGTCGCCCAGTACCTGCTGGAGCACAAGCTCGGCTACCGCGTCGACACCGTGCAGGTCGACGAGGTCCCCGCCTGGGACGCGCTCAGCCAGGGCCGGGTCGACGCGATCCTGGAGGACTGGGGCCACCCCGACCAGGAGAAGCGGTACGTCGACGACAAGAAGACCATCGCGCGCGGCGGCGGCCTCGGGGTGACCGGGCACATCGGCTGGTTCGTGCCGACGTACCTGGTCAAGCAGCACCCCGACATCACCGACTGGAAGAACCTCAACAAGTACGCCTCCCTCTTCCGCACCGCGGAGAGCGGCGGCAAGGGCCAGCTGATGGACGGCTCGCCGTCGTATGTCACCAACGACAAGGCGCTGGTGACGAACCTGAAGCTGAACTACCAGGTGGTGTTCGCCGGTTCGGAGGCCGCGCAGATCACCCAGATGAAACAGTTCGCCAAGGAGAAGAAGCCCTTCCTGACGTACTGGTACGCCCCGCAGTGGCTGTTCAAGAAGGTCCCCATGACCGAGGTGAAGCTGCCGCCGTACAAGGAGGGCTGCGACGCGGACCCGGCCAAGGTCGCCTGCGCGTATCCGCACACCCCGCTGCAGAAGTACCTCAACGCCGACTTCGCGAGGAAGGGCGGCAAGGCGGCCGCCTTCCTGAAGAAGTTCAAATGGACGACCGAGGACCAGAACGAGGTCTCCCTGATGATCGCCGACCAGAAACTGTCGCCCGAACAGGCGGCGAAGAAGTGGGTGGACGGCCACGCGTCCACATGGAAGGCGTGGCTGTCCTGATCACCAGCGTTTCCTCAGCTCGTCCGTCATCCCCTTGAACGCCAGCGCGGCCCAGCGCTGCAGGGTCGGCCCGAAGGTGATGCGCGTGGCCCCGAGTTCACCGAGTTCGGAGGGCTCGGGGCCGCCCTCCAGGGTGGCGTTCACATTGATCGGGCCCTGGATGCCGGACCGCAGCAGGGGCAGTACGTTCGTCGGGGCGCCGATCGGATAGACGCAGTCGGCGCCCGCGGCGACGTACAACGCGGCCCGCTCGATGGCCCGTGCGGGATCGCCGTCGCCGTACGCGAAGGTGTCGACGCGGGCGTTGACGAACAGCTGGTCACCGGCCGCGAACCGCACCCGGGCCAGCCAGTCGGCGTGCTCGCGCGGGTCCTTGAGCACGCCCCGGTGCGAGTCCTCCAGGTTGCAGCCGACGGCACCGGCCGCCAGCAGCCGCTCCACCAGCTCCGTCGGCGCCAGCCCGTACCCTCCCTCGACGTCGGCCGACACGGGCACGTCCACCGCCCGGCAGATGCGCGCCACCGCAGCGAACATCTCGTCGGCCGGGGTCGACCCGTCCTCGTACCCGAGCGAGGCCGCGATCCCCGCGCTGGGCGTGGCGAGCGCCGGGAACCCGGCCTCCTCCAGCGTCCGCGCGCTGACCGCGTCCCACGGTCCCGGCAGCATGAGAGGGTCGCCGGGGAGGCGGCCGCGGTGCAGGGCGCGGAAGACATCGACCTTGCTCATGGTGTGTACCCTCCCGGCGGGATCCGGCGGCCGACCATCACCCGGTTCCAGTTGTTGATGGCGACGGCCAGGCCGACGAGATGGGCGAGCCGGCCGTCGTCGAAGTGCTCGGCCGCACGGTCGTACACCTCATCGGGTACGAAGCCCTCCGTCAGCACGGTGATCGCCTCCGTCAGCGCGAGCGCGGCCCGCTGCCGCTCGTCGAAGACGTCCCCGGCCTCCTCCCACGCGGCCAGCAGATCCAGCTGCTTCTCGCTCACCCCGTGTTCGCGGGCGATGGTGAGGTGCATGTCCAGGCAGAAGGCGCAGTGGTTGAGCTGCGAGGCCCGGATGACGACCAGTTCGGCGAGGGCGGGATCCCCGAGCCCCCGCTTCGCCGCCGCGCTGAGTGCCGACATGGCCTGTCCGACGGCACGGTCGAGCACCTGCGTACGGCTCACTGGTGCTGCCCCGGCGTGTAGTGGCCCGGTGCCATCCGGGTGGTCACGCCGAACCGGTTCCACGCGTTGATCACGGTGATCGCGGCGATCAGCTGGGCCAGCTCGGCCTCCTCGAAGTGCTTGGCCGCGTGGTCGTACACCTCGTCGGGCACGAATCCGTCGGTCAGGACGGTGACCGCCTCGGTCAGCTCGATCGCCGCGAGCTCCTTCTCCGTGTAGAAGTGCTTCGACTCCTCCCAGGCGCCCAGCTGGACGACCCGCTCCACGCTCTCCCCGGCCGCGAGCGCGTCCTTGGTGTGCATGTCCAGGCAGAAGGCGCAGTGGTTGATCTGCGAGGCCCGGATCTTCACCAGCTCGTACAACCTGGGGTCCAGGCCCTGCCTGGCGGCCGCCTCGAGGCGGACCATCGCCTTGTAGACCTCGGGCGCGTGCTGGGCCCAGCGCAGCCGGGCGGGCCGCTCGGGCGCGTACTCGGTGGTCTGCTCTGTGGTCATGTCCTCGACCCTAGAAGCGAGGCAGCCCAGGGGTATGGTCCATTTCCATGGCAAAATCATGGGCCACTTTGGGTGTCGACCTGCATCTGGAGCCGACGGGACCGGGCGTGCGCCGGGGCGTGACCGACGCCCTGCGCGAGGCGGTCCGCACCGGCCGGCTGGCCCCCGGCACCCGGCTGCCCTCCTCCCGCAGCCTCGCCGCCGACCTGGGTGTCGCCCGCAACACGGTCGCCGAGGCCTACGCCGACCTGGTCGCGGAGGGCTGGCTCACCGCACGGCAGGGCTCCGGCACCCGGGTGGCCGACCGCCCGGTCAGTCCGCCCTCCGCGCCCCCGCCGCACCCGCGCGCCCCGAGCAGCCCCGCCTACGACCTGGTCCCGGGTCTGCCCGACCTCGCCTCCTTCCCGCGCGCCGAGTGGCTCAAGGCCGCCCGCCGCGCCCTGGCCGCCGCCCCCCACCAGGCCCTGGACTACGGCGACCCGCGCGGCCGCGCCGAACTGCGCACCGCCCTCGCGCACTACCTCGCCCGCGCCCGGGGCGTGCGCGCCGACCCGGACCACATCCTGGTCTGCGCCGGCATCTCACACGGACTGCGGATCCTCGCCGCCGTCCTGCGCGCACACGGCGCCGGCACGGTCGCCGTCGAGTCGTACGGGCTCCACGTCCACTGGCACCTGCTCGCCGAGGCCGGCCTGCGCACGGTCCCGTTGCCCTTCGACGAACGGGGCACGGACCCGGGCGAGTTGGCGGACCAGGGCGCCGTCCTGCTCACGCCCGCCCACCAGTTCCCGATGGGCCACACCCTGCACCGGGACCGGCGGGCGGCCGTCGTCGACTGGGCCCGCCGCACCGGGGGCCTGGTGATCGAGGACGACTACGACGGGGAGTTCCGCTACGACCGCCAGCCCGTCGGCGCCCTCCAGGGCCTCGACCCCGAACACGTCGTCTACGCCGGCACGGCCAGCAAGTCCCTCGCCCCCGGCCTCCGGCTGGCCTGGCTGGTCCTGCCCCCGGGATGGGTGCGGGAGGCGGTGAAGGCCAAGGGCAGGGTGGACAGCTGCGGGGCGCTGGACCAGCTGACCCTCGCCGAGTTCCTCACCTCCGGCGCCTACGACCGCCATGTACGCGCCGCCCGGCTGCGCTACCGGCGCCGCCGCGACGCGCTGGTGGCCCGGCTCGCCCGCAGCGCCCCGCAGGTCCGCGCCACCGGCATCGCGGCCGGGCTGCACGTCGTCCTGCGGCTCCCGCCGGGCACCGAGCAGGAGGCGCTGCGGGCGGCGGCCTGGCAGGGGCTCGCGGTGCACGGGCTGCACCGCTACCAGCACCCCGAGGCGAGGGTCGAGCGGCGCGACGCGCTGGTCGTCGGCTACGGGACACCGCCGGACCACGCCTGGTCGGGGGCGCTGGACGCCCTGTGCGCGGCACTGCCCGAATGACGCCGCCGTAATTGCCTCATTCAGCATTCCCGAATGCGGTCGCGCGGATAGAGTCGCCCCATGAGCAACAGTGACGCGATATCCCGTGTGCCCCTCAAGAAAATCACCCCCGACGTCTCCAAGGCGATGGGCTCCCTGCACACCGCCGCCGTTTCCGCGGCCCAGGACGCCAAGGTCGAACCGGAACTCCTGGAACTGATCAGGATTCGCGCCTCGCAGATCAACGGCTGCGCGTTCTGCCTCGACATGCACACCAAGGACGCGCGGGCGGCGGGCGAGACGGAGCAGCGGATCTACGCCCTGAACGCCTGGCGGGAGACCCCCTTCTTCACCGAACGCGAGCGCGCCGCACTGGCGTTGACCGAGGCCGTGACCCTGGTCCACGACGGCCGGGTGCCGGACGCCGTCTACGCGGAGGCCGCCGAGGTCTTCGAGGAGGACCAGATCGCGGCACTCATCTGGGCGGCCACCGTCATCAACGCCTACAACCGCATCGCCATCGCCACCCGGATGGCACCGGGCGGTTATCAGCCCGCCAATAAATAACGCCGGTCCCAGGAATAGGGCCGATCCCAGGAATAGGGTCGGACACATGAATAGGGCCGGATACAGGAATACCTGATACGGGCATCGGCGATCCGCGCCGATGCCCGTATTCCATGCGCCCTTTCCCGCTTTTCCGGCTATTTCTCCGGCAGCGGCTCCATGATGTCGTCCAGCCAGGAGCGCCATTCCGGGGCGTGGGTCGCGGGGGCCGCCTTGATCGACCCGCCCACCCAGTCCGTCACCGGCCGGATCCCGTGGAGCGCGTTGACGAGCCACACCTCGCGGCCGTCCAGTTCGGCCACGGTCCGGGTGCGGTGGGCGAGCCGGACGCCTTCACGGTGGGCCCGCTCCTGGATGAGGGCGACCGTGACGCCGGGCAGGACGGGCAGCTGGGGCGGGGGGAGACACAGCGTGTCGTCCTCCCACCACAGCACGCTGGCCGTGGCCGCCTCCAGCACCACTCCGGACGGCGCGACGAGCACCGTCTCGTCGGCTCCCTCGCCCGAGGCGCGTCTGCGGACCCGGGCCAGCGTGTCCAGGTCCGGGCCCTTGCGGCGGGGCACGGTCCGCGGGTCGGACTGGCCCGTGGCCCAGACCCGTACACCGGTCGCGAGCGGTGGCGCGTGCCGCAGCAGCAGCCGCAACTCCGTGCCGCCCGGAGCCAGTTCGACACGCGGGAACCACTCGCCCGTCCGCGGCAGCGCGTCGGTCACGTCCCGCCAGAACTCCAGCAGCCGTCGGAGCGGCGGCCCGCCGACCTCTCCGCAGGCCCGCAGGAACCGCTCCCGGTGCCGCTCCAGACCGCGCACCCTGCCGTCCCGCACCAGCCACGAGTCCGCGACGAGCAGCCGCCCGCCGGGCTCGCCCGCCGGAGCCAGCCCACCGGCGGGCGTCCACGCCGACAACCCCTCGGCGATGACAGGTTGCGTCACAGCTGCTCCTCCCTCAGTACTTGCCGCCGGCGACCACCGGGGCTCCGTTCCGCGGCCCGTACGGCGCGTGCTCCAGCCATGCCCCGCACCAGGGCAGCACGGGCGCGAGGACCGCCGCCGCGCGCTGTCTGGCCCGGACGATCCGGCGCCGGGGCCGCAGATGGTCCAGCGCGGTCTGGGCGGCGGCGCTGTTGAACAGCCCCGCGGCCCGCCGCACTCGCGCGAACTCGCCGACCGCGTCCGCCGTACCCGCAGCGACCGCCTCCGCGGCCGCCGCCGCGTCCGCGATCCCGCTGTTCATCCCGCGCGCCCCGAACGGCGGGAAGAGGTGCACCGCCTCACCGACGAGCAGCACCCGCCGGTGCTGATCCGTGAAGGAGGCCGCCACCATCCGCAGGAAGCGGTACGTCGACACCCACAGGATCCGCTCGGCGTATCCGTCGCCCACGACCGCCGGCAGCCACCTGCGTACCGTCTCCCGGGTGCCGAAGTCCTCCTGCGCGTCGTCGTCCCGGCACTGCAGATCGACCTGGAACCCCCCGGCGAACGGCACCCGCATCACACTGCGCCCGCCGACGCCCGGATGCTCGTAGTGGAAGACCCGCTCGGACACCGGCTCGGCGCCCTCGGCCTCCGCCACGTCGACGACCACGTGGAAGCCCTCGCCCCGCTCGCCCTCCATGGGAATGCCCAGCCCCCGCCGCACGGCCGACCGCGCGCCATCCGCCGCCACGACGTACCCGCAGCCCCACTCCCGCCCGTCCGCGCAGGTCAGCACCGCCTCGTCCGGTGTCGTCCGCACGCCCGTGACGCGCGTGCCCCACACGAACTCCACCCCCGCCCGCTCGCAGGCCCCCCGCAGAAAGCGCTCGGTGTCCACCTGACGCAGGCTGGTGAAGGGCGGCGGGCCGGACGGGGGCGGGAAGGTGCGGGAGTACACCTCCCGCCCCCGGTACAGGGTCCGTTTCGTCTGCCAGACACGCCCGTACGCCGTGATCTCCCCGGCCAGCCCCGGCAGCATCCCGTCGAGCAGCGCGAGAGTCTCGCGGTGCACGAACAGGGCCCGGCTGCCCGGCCGTTCGCGGCCCTCGGCGTCCGCCTCCAGCAGCACCACCGGCAGCCCGCGCGCCCGCAGCCCGAGCGCCGCCGACAGCCCCACGGGCCCGGCGCCGACCACCACGACCGGAATCACGCGCGTGCGCCCTCCGTCAGCATCCGGCTGATCTCCACCCGCTTGACCTTCCAGGTCGCGGTCATCGGCAGTTCCTCGAACCGCCACTGCCGAGGCTCGGCCAACGCCGGCAGATCGGCGGTCGCCTCCCGCCAGCGCTCCGGGTCCAGTGGCCGCTCGCCCCGTACACACACCACCGGCACCGGCTCCCGGTCCGCGCCCGGCACGATGACGACCTCACGCAGCTCCTCCAGGCGGTCCATCAGCGCGTCCTCGACCTCCAGATTGCTGTGCACGGAGTCAATCCGGTCGATCTCCCGGTCGATCAGGTACAGGGCGCCCAAGCGGCTGCGATGCCCCATGTCGCCCATCTCCCACCAGCCGTCGTTCAGCTGCCGGTCGTAGCGGTCCCGCATGCCGAGATACGTGAGGATCCGTCCCCGGGTGCGCGCCTCGATCCGTCCGGGCGTGCCCGGCGCCACGGGCCGCCCGTCGGGCCCGGTGACCCGCACCCGGGTGAACCCCGGTATCGCGATCCCGACCCGCCGTCCGTCCGCGCGCGCGGCACTGCGCCGGGTGAACCACTGGAAGGCGACCGGCCCGGTCTCGCTCTGCCCGTACAGCTGGATCAGCCAGGGCGTACGGCGCCTGGAGGCGTCCAGCAGCCGCCGTACCGTGCGCGGATGGATCGCGTCGAACGTCGAGCCGTACGACTTCACCCGTGACAGGGGCGCGCCCGCTGCGTCCGCCAACTCCTCCCACAGCACGAAGGTGTTGGGGTGGGTCTCGACGATGCCGGGCCGGTGCCGGGTGAGCAGGGGTCCCACGGTGGCCGGGTCGGGGTCGGTGATCAGCACCAGCGGACTGCCGAAGTGCAGCAGCACGCCGAGCAGATGGTAGAAGCGCGAGTGCACGAACGACATGTGCAGCGCGGCCGTCTCGCCGCGCGTCGGCCAGCCCATCGCCTTCTGCGGCACCAGCCGGTTCCACATGGTGTTCGCGCAGTGCACGGCGAGCTTGGGCAAGCCGGTCGTGCCCGAACTGTGGGTGATGAGCGACGGTTCGCGCGGATGCAGACGCACCGGGGCCGGGCGTTCGGCGCCCGCGTGCTCGGCCAGGGGCTCGGCGCCGGGCGCGTCGTCCACGGACACCACGCACCGCACGGCGGGCTTCAGCCCCTTCAGCGGCCCCTCCAGCTTGGCCCGGTCGGTGATCAGCCAAGGCTCGCGCAGCCGCTCGGTCAACTGCCCCACCACCTCGCCCGACAAGGCCGGGGACAGCAGCACCGGCACCGCGCCGATCCGGGAGATCGCGCAGGTCAGCAACACGATGTCGACGTTGTCCGTCTTGTGCACGACCACCTGCTCCGAGGGCCGTACCCCGGCCGCCCACAGTCGGCCCGACAGGTCCTCGACGGCGTCCGCGAGCGCCGAGTAGGTGAGGTCGACGCCGAGGGCGGGGTGGGTGTCCAGCGGCCGGTCCAGGGTGACGAAGACGGCTCCGTGCCGGTCGGCCGCCCGGCGGAACACCTGACCCAGGTAGAACCCCCGGTCGGCGAGCGGTGGTTGCTGCTGTCGCATCTGGCCGTTCCCTTCAGTGACGGTCACCAGGCGCCCTGGCGGACGAGGTGACGGCGGAGCTTGCCGGTGGGGGTGCGGGGCAGGGACGCCACCAGGCTCACGCTGCGGGGCACCTTGAAGGCGGCGAGCTGTTCGCGCGCCAGGCGCAGGAGGTCGTCCCGCAGACCGTCCGGGACGGGCGTGACGGGGACGACGAAGGCGCGCAGCCGGCTGACGCCGGTGCCGTCGGTGACGGTCACGACCGCGACCTCCCGCACCGCCGGATGGGTGCGCAGTACCGCCTCCACCTCCAGCGGGGAGACGGTGATCCCACCGACCATCTCCATGTCGTCGGCCCGGCCGAGGTGCCGGTAGGCGCCGTCCGGTTCGCGCACCGCCCGGTCGTGCGTGGCGAGCCAGCCGCCGACGAGGGTGCGGGCCGTCTCCTCGGGACGGTTGAGGTAACCGGGGGTCACCGTCGGGCCGCGCACCCACAGTTCGCCCTCGATGCCGTCCGGGACCGGCCGGCCCGCGCGGTCGCGCAGCTCCACCTCGAAACCGGGCACGGGACGCCCGACGGTGCCCGGGTGATTGTGCTCGAAACCGTTGGCGCAGAAGGCGTGACCGGCCTCGGTGGAGCCGATCTGCTCCAGCACCGGCGCCCCGAGCAGCTCGGTGATGCGTCCGCCGAGCCCGTCCGGCAGCCCCTCGCCGGCCGACACCGCGGCCCGCACGGAGGCGAAGCAGGCCTCGTGCCCGCTGCCCCGGTCGGCCACCAGCGCGGCGTAGGCGGACGGTACCGAGTACAGCAGCGTCACACGGTGCCGGGCGACCAGCGCGTCCACGGCGGCCGGGGTCGGACGCCGGTCCACCAGCACGGCGGAGGAGCCGGAGAAGAGCGGGAAGACGAACGCGTTGCCGAAGCCGTAGGCGAAGTACAGCTTCGACACCGACAGGGTGACGTCGTCCCGGGTGATCCGCAGCAGCCGCCGCCCGATGAGGTCGTGGTACGTCTTCGGGTCGCCGTGCGTGTGCACCACACCCTTTGGACGGCCCGTCGTACCGGACGTGTACTGCACATACAGCGGTGTGTGCGCGTCGACCGGGTGGGCCGGGGCCGGTCCGGCGGAGGCACTGAGCGCGAGGAGCTGGTCGGCGCCGAGCCGCTCCCGGCCCGCGAAGCGGTCCTCCGGGCCCGGTCCCGTCACACACAGCACGGCGGTGGTGTCCGCGGCCATGAACGCCTGGTCGGCGGCGGGGAGTTCGGGGTTGACCAGGACGGCGACGGCGCCGAGCCGGGCGGTGGCGAGGAACGCCGTCACCCAGGCGATCCCGTCGGGCAGCGCCAGCACCACCCGGTCCCCGGGCCGCACCCCGTGCCCCTCGAGCACGGTCGCCGCCTTCGCCGCCAGGGCGTGCACCTGACCGTGGGTCCACACCCGGTGCCCCTGGTGGAAGGCGGGCCGGTCGGTCCAGCCCCGCCACTCGGCGAGCCCGGCGAGCTGCGCGGCCAGGTTGCCGGGCGCGTCGAAGTCGGCCGGGGCCAGCGTGCTCTGCGGAGTCGTCATCGCACCGGCTCCTCGCTCGCCGCGCGCTCCTGACGGGCGTCGGCACGGGCCGAGGCGTGCTGCCGCTGCTCACGGATCCGTTCCGCCGTATGCAGGTGCAGGGCCCGCATCTGGGCCGCCGTCTTCAGCAGCATCTCGTCGTACTCGGCGACCGGATCGGAGTCCAGGACGATCGCGCCCCCGGCCCCCAGCTGCATCAGCCCGTCCGCGAACACGGCCGTACGGATGACGATGTTGAGATCCGCGCCCCCGCTGCACCCCAGGTAGCCGAGAGCGCCGGCGTACACACCCCGGGCCTCCGTCTCCAGGGAGTCGATGATCTCCAGGGTGCGCAGCTTGGGCGCCCCGGTCATCGAGCCGCCGGGGAAGCAGGCCCGTACGCAGTCCACCGCGTCCGTGCCCTCCCGCAGCCGTCCCTCGACGGTGGAGACCAGCTGGTGCACCGTCGCGTACGTCTCGGTGGCCATCAGCCGGGTCACCCGCACCGAGCCGGTCCGGCAGACCCGGCCCAGGTCGTTGCGGAGCAGATCGACGATCATCAGGTTCTCGGCGCGGGTCTTCGCGTCCGCCGCCAGCGCGTCCCGCAGCCGGGCGTCCTCCTCGGGCCCCTCACCCCGGGGCGCGGTGCCCTTGACGGGCCGCGCCTCGGCGACGCCGTCCCGGGTGATCCGCAGGAACCGCTCGGGGGAGGAGCCGGCCACGTCCACGTCCCCGAACCGCAGGAAGGCCGCGTACGGCGCCGGGTTCACCCGCCGCAGCACCCGGTAGAAGTCGAACGCGTCCGGCGGGGCGGGTAACCGCGCGGCGTTCGTCAGGCATATCTCGTAGCTGGTGCCCTTGCGCAACTCCCGTCGGCACGCCTCGATGTCCGCGAGATACGTCGCCCGGTCCCGCACCAGCCAGGGCTCCGCGGCGCCGAGATCGGGCTCCGCCCGCGCGGGCAGCGGGGACGGTTCGGACTCGGCGGCGACGAACGACAGCTGCGCCAGCGCGCTCTCGAGCCAGTCCTCGGCCTCCCGCGCGGCCTGCGGGGTGTCCTCGGCGAGACAGACCGCGTAGGTGAACCCCTTCAGATGGTCCACCGCGACGATCCGGTCCGCGAACAGCCAACAGGCGTCCGGCACGTCGGAGGAGTGCCGGTTCGGTGACCCGCAGTCGGCCTTCGTCTCGTAGCCGAAGTAGCCGACATAACCCCCCGTGAAGTCGAAGGGCAGCCCGGTGCCGTCCACTCGACGGCTCGTCAACTGCCGTCGCAGATAGTCGAAGACGCTCGCTGCCACCTTGCGCGGCGGCCGCCCGGCCCGCTCGATCTTGCACCGGCCGCTGTCGACGTCGTAACGGACGAACTCCGCCAGCGGCCCGCTGTCGTCCCCGAAGAACGAGAACCGCGCGAGCCCCTCCTCCACCAGGGCACTGTCCAGCCAGAACGCCCGCCGTGAGGTCCCGTACATCCGCGTGAAGGCCGCCTCCGGGTCGACCGCGCCGGCGATGCGCCGGGTGTGCAGACGGTAGGCGGGGGTCGCGCGCCGGGGGCGGGGGATGGCCGGCGCGGAGGCCGGGGAGGCGGCGTGCCGGGGACGCGGGACCGCCGGCTGGGGGATCGCCGCCACGGCCGGGGTGACGGCGGTGTTCTTCGTACGCTGCTTACGGGCCCGTTCCGCCGTCAGATTGCGGAAGTTGACGAGCATGCGGTGGCCGTACTCGGTCAGCACCGACTCCGGATGGAACTGCACCCCCCACAGCGGTCGGCTCCGGTGCTTGACCCCCATCAGCACACCGTCCTCCGCCCAGGCGGTGGCCTCCAGGGTCTCCGGGAGCGGCTCGGGCACGGCCAGCGAGTGGTAACGCACCGCGGTGAAGTCCTGCGGCAGCCCCAGGAACAGGTCCCGTCCGTCGTGCCGGACCGTGGACAGATGCCCGTGCCGTGGCTGAGGGGCGGGTTCCACCCGGGCCCCCTCGCCGAGCGCCATGCCCTGGTGCCCCAGACAGACCCCGAGCACGGGGATCGGGGACACGACGAGCACGGCGGCACTGAGCCCGAAGTCCCGAGGTTCGGCGGGGTGCCCGGGCCCCGGCGAGATGACGACATTGTCGAATTCCGCGAGATACCCCACCAGATCGGGAATTCTGTCGGCGACGTCGTTCAGGACCACAACCGGTTCCTCGCCGTTGACCTCGGCGATCAGCTGGAACAGGTTGTACGTGTACGAGTCGTAATTGTCGATGAGCAGGGTCTTCACCCGCCCACCTCCCTTTTTTCGTTCCGGGCCTATGCGGTCCGTCTTTTGTGCCGTCCCCGCAGTGCCTGGAGCGGTGGATACAGCCATTTCTTGAAGAAACGCTGAAGCCGTGGCATGAGGATCCAGGTGACGAGGGCCGTCACACACAGGCACAACAGCAGTGTGCGGACGAGCGGATTGAGTCCGCCGAGATAGGGAATGACAAGCAGATTGAACAGGAGCACCGGCGGAAAAACCGCGCTCATGTTGATGAACCAGAGTTTCCATTTCGGAGGCGGGGTCGGCGCCTTCGGCGCGATGGTCTGGGAGTCGAACCACACCTTGGACCCGCGTACGCTCCGGCGCTCCGCCTGCCTGGCGAAGCCCGCCGTCCGTACATCCCACTGCGCCCGCTCGGCGGAGTCCTCCCAGGTCCGAGCCGTGTCATCACTGGCGAAGCGATAGACCACATGCCACTCCGCCTCTCGGTCGACAAGGACGCCACCCCCCAGGAAGCCCGGCTGTTGAGCGCTCGCGCCCAGCATCGCCCACCCCCACGAGTGGAAGTCGGCCTCTCGGCCCGGCACCACGTGGTAGGCCACGGTGACGGTGACGGGATTGCTGCTCACGACGACTGGTACGCAAGATCTCCACATGGCGTTCAATTTTCAACGACGGTTTTTTCGAGTGTCCGGATAGTGGCTGTTTATCAGCCTTTTGGGCGCCTTGACGTGTTGTAGGGAACTGTACTTGAGGTAACTTCCGCGAAATTTTTGGAAGCGCTTGCCGAGTAACTGGTAAAAGCTGCACGATCGCCTTCCCCCGACCGAAGGAGAATCATGTCCAGGTACGACTGGGACATGCAGCACGAAGGAATCGACCGGGCCCGTTCCGTGATCGAACCAGCACGAAAAGAAGTGACCGCGCACCCGATTTACCGGCAGATAAACAGCCGGGCCGACATGGCCACGTTCATGGCCCACCACGTCTTCGCGGTGTGGGACTTCATGTCCCTGCTGAAGTCGCTGCAACGCGAACTCACCTGCGTCGACGTCCCCTGGCGTCCGCGTGGTTCACAGGTCAGCCGGCGCCTCATCAACGACATCGTCCTCGTCGAGGAGAGCGACGAGCTGAACGGCGGCTTCACCAGCCACTTCGAGCTCTACCGCGCCGGCATGGAGGAGGCGGGGGCCGACGCGACGCGTATCGACACCTTCCTCGGCCTGATTGGGGAGGGTCACGGCGTGCCGGCCGCACTGCGCGGCGCCCAAGTCCCGCTCCCCGCGTCCGACTTCGTGCGCACGACCTTCGGCATCATCGAGGACCGCCCCCTGCACTGCCGGGCCGCCGCCTTCGCCTTCTCCCGCGAGGACCTGATCCCCGACATGTTCGACCAGGTCATCAAGAAGGAGGGCACGGAACGCTTCCCGCTCTTCTGCGACTACCTCGCCCGCCACATCGAGGTCGACGGCGAGGAACACACCCCCATGGCCATGCAGATGGTCGCCGACCTCTGCGGCACCGACGACACCCGCTGGGAGCAGGCCGTCGAGACGGCGATCCTCGCCCTGGAGGCCAGGTCACGCCTGTGGGACGGCATCATGGAGGCGATGGGCTGAGCACCGGCACGTGGGTGGGGGACCGGCCCAGCGCGCCGGCCTCGGTTGCGTGGGGCGTCGGTCTCGGCGGCTCGTGTGTGGGTCTCGGTGGTGCGTCGGCCTCGCTTGCGTGGGGCGGCGGCCTCAGCCGCTCGTGCGTCGGTCTCGGCGGCTCCGGGGCGTCGGTCTTAGCGGCTCGGGGTCGGTCTCGGTGGTGCGGGGCGGGGGTCTCGGCCGCTCGCGTGTCGGTCTCGGCGGCACCGGTCGCCGGTCTCAGCCGCTCGCGCCTCGGGCTCAGTCGCTCAGGCCGTCGGTCTCAGCGGTAAGGCCGCCGGTCGCCGGCCGCTCAGCGCACCGGCCCCGGCCGCTGCCGTCGGCTTCAGCCGTTCAGTGCGTCGGCCTCAGCCGCTCAGGCGGCCGGCGGTCCCGCAGTTGAACCCTGGGAGGTCTCCGGTTCGGACGGAGTCGGTGCCTCGCCGAACCGTGCCAGTGCCAGCGCTCCCGCCACCGCGACGAGGAACCCCAGCACCGCCAGCCAGGCAAGCCCCTCCCGCGTCCGGTCGCCGAGCCACACCACGCCCACCGTCGCCGGCCAGAGCGTCTCGCCGATGACCATGCCGGCGGTGGCCGTGGTGACCGAACCGCGCTGCAACGCCGAGGTCAGCAGCAGGAAGGCGGCGCCGCCACCGATCAGCAGGGCGTACGTCGCCGGGTTGGCGAGGAGCTCCAGCGGTGCGAGCGAGTCGATCAGCCGGACCGCCACCTCGACCACCCCGAACCCGAATCCGGCCCCCAGTCCCAGCACCAGGTCCCGTCCCCGCCCGGACCAGCGTCCGCTCAACAGCCCGAGCGTCAGCACCGCCACCGCGATCGCGAGCATCGCCCATTTCAGCGCCATGGAGCCGTGGCGATCCCCCTCGGCGCCCGACGCCAGTCCCAGCATCGCGAGTCCGGCGCACACCACGCCGACCGCACTCCACTCCATCCGGCTCAGCCGCACGTGCAGCAGCCGTGCCGCGACCACCCCGGTCACCGCCAGGCTGGACGCCAGGGCCGCGGCGACCGCGTAGATGGGCAGCGACCGCAGCGCCGCGATCTGCAGCAGGAACCCCAGCCCGTCCAGCCCGAGTCCGGCCAGATACCGCCACTGCCGCAGCGCCCGCAGCAGCAGTGCGGCCTCACCGCCGCCACCGGTGGTCGCGGCCCGCGCGGCGACCGCCTGCAGCACCGTCGCCGTACCGAAACAGACCGCCGCTCCGAGCGCGCACACCATCCCAAAGATCACAAAGTGACTGTAGGGGAGAGCGTCCGGAGTGGGGGTGCCGGGGGCCGATCTCCTCTCGATCTCCAGGCCGGCGGCCAGAGGGCCGCCGCAAGCGGCCGCACCCACAACCACACCACAGCCACAGCCACAGCCACACCGACGGTCACATCAACGGGGAGACACGCCATGGCGGACGCACGCAGACAACTCCGGTCGGGCACGGTCGTACTCGGCGGCATGGGCCTGCTCGCCGCCACCCGCGCCGCCTGCTCCGCCGACCCCGACAAGCGGTGCGTGTGGCCGCGTGCGGTGACGGTCGTGCGTGGTGGCGCCGGCGTCGATGGAGGGCGTCTCACTCGCCGAGCACGTCCCGCAGGCGGGCCAGGCCCCAGTCCAGGTCCTCCTCGGTGATGACCAGCGGCGGCGCGATCCGGATCGTCGCGCCATGGGTGTCCTTGACCAGCACACCCCGGTCCATCAGCTTCTCGGACACCTCGCGACCGGTGCCGTGGCGCGGATGGACGTCGACGCCGGCCCACAGACCCCGTCCGCGCACCGCGGTCAGCCGGCCCGTCCCGGCCAACGCCCCCAGTTCCCGGTGCAGATGCCCGCCCAGCTCCGCCGCCCGTGCCTGGAACTCGCCCGTCCGCAGCATCGCGATCACCTCCAGTGCCACCGCACAGGCCAGCGGATTCCCGCCGAACGTCGACCCGTGTTCCCCGGGCCGGAACACCCCGAGCACCGCCGCGCTCGACACCACCGCCGACACCGGCACGATTCCGCCGCCCAGCGCCTTTCCGAGCACATACATGTCGGGCACCACGCCCTCGTGCTCGCACGCGAAGGTCCGCCCCGTCCGTCCCAGCCCCGACTGGATCTCGTCGGCGACGAACAGCACATCCCGCTCCCGCGTCAGCTCCCGCACCGCCCGCAGATATCCCGCAGGCGGCACCAGCACCCCCGCCTCGCCCTGGATCGGCTCCAGCAGCACGGCCACCGTGTTCTCCGTGACCGCCGAACGCATCGCCGTCACATCCCCGTACGGCACGATCTCGAAGCCCGGCGTGTACGGCCCGTAGTCGGCCCGGGCCTCCGTGTCGGTCGAGAAGCTGATGAGGGTCGTCGTACGGCCGTGGAAGTTGTTGCCCGCGACGACGATCTTCGCCATCTCCGCGGGCACGCCCTTGACCCGGTAGCCCCATTTCCGGGCCGTCTTCACCGCGGTCTCCACCGCCTCGGCGCCCGTGTTCATCGGCAGCACCATCTCCATGCGGCACAGCTCTGCGAGCTGCTCGCAGAACGCGGCGAACCGATCGTGGTGAAACGCCCGCGAGGTGAGCGTCACCCGGTCCAGCTGAGCCTTCGCCGCTTCCAGCAGCCGTCGGTTGCGGTGGCCGAAGTTGAGGGCGGAGTAGCCGGCCAGCAGGTCCAGATAGCGCCGCCCCTCCACATCCGTCATCCAGGCGCCGTCGGCCGAGGCGACGACCACGGGCAGCGGGTGGTAGTTGTGCGCGCTGTGCGCGTCGGCGGCGGCGATGAGTGTCTCCGTAGCGGTCACGGGATCTCCAGACGGTGCCGAGAGGGGACGGTGGTGAGGTCGACGGTGTGGCCCCCTTCCTATCCTCGCTCGCATGGTGGACGTGGGATCTCACGCGTGCGGCACGGCCGGTAGGCTGGCCGACGGGCCGTGACTGGCGCGCTGGGATGGGACCGACCATCGGGGAGCGGCCTGCGAGTGAGCGAGTGCCGTGCGCCTGGGCCAACCGTGAACCGTGAACGCTTCAAGCCACGCCACCCGGAGGCCGACGACATGACAGAGCAGCAGCCCCTCTCCACCGAGTCCACCGCCTTCCGCGCAGCCCTCGACGTGATCCGCGCCGTCGAGCCCGGCGTGGCCGACGCCATCGGCCAGGAGGTCGCCGACCAGCGCGAGATGCTCAAGCTGATCGCCTCCGAGAACTACGCCTCCCCGGCCACCCTGCTCGCGATGGGCAACTGGTTCAGCGACAAGTACGCCGAGGGCACCATCGGCCGCCGCTTCTACGCCGGCTGCCGCAACGTGGACACCGTCGAGTCCCTCGCCGCCGACCACGCCAAGGCACTCTTCGGCGCCCGGCACGCCTACGTCCAGCCGCACTCCGGCATCGACGCCAACCTCGTCGCCTTCTGGTCCGTGCTCGCCCAGCGCGTCGAGACCCCCGCCCTGGAGAAGGCCGGCGTCCGCCAGGTCAACGACCTCAGCGAGGCCGACTGGGCCGAACTGCGGCAGGCCTTCGGCAACCAGCGCATGCTCGGCATGTCCCTGGACGCCGGTGGCCATCTGACCCACGGCTTCCGCCCGAACATCTCCGGCAAGATGTTCGACCAGCGCTCCTACGGCACCGACCCGGCCACCGGCCTGATCGACTACGAGGCGCTGCGCGCGTCCGCCCGCGACTTCAAGCCGCTGATCATCGTCGCCGGCTACTCCGCCTACCCACGCCTCGTGAACTTCCGGATCATGCGGGAGATCGCCGACGAGGTCGGGGCGACCCTGATGGTGGACATGGCGCACTTCGCCGGTCTGGTCGCGGGCAAGGTGCTGACCGGCGACTTCGACCCGGTCCCGCACGCCCAGATCGTCACCACCACCACCCACAAGTCACTGCGCGGCCCGCGCGGCGGCATGGTGCTGTGCGACGACTCCCTCAAGGACCAGGTCGACCGCGGCTGCCCGATGGTGCTCGGCGGCCCGCTCCCGCACGTGATGGCAGCCAAGGCCGTCGCCCTCGCCGAGGCCCGGCAGCCCTCGTTCCAGGACTACGCCCAGCGCATCGTCGACAACTCCCGTGCGCTGGCGGACGGCCTGATGCGACGCGGCGCCACCCTCGTCACCGGCGGCACGGACAACCACCTCAACCTGATCGACGTCGCCACCTCCTACGGCCTCACCGGCCGTCAGGCCGAGGCCGCGCTGCTGGAGTCCGGCATCGTCACCAACCGCAACGCCATCCCCGCCGACCCGAACGGCGCCTGGTACACCTCCGGCATCCGCGTCGGCACCCCCGCCCTGACCACCCGCGGACTGGGCACCGCCGAGATGGACGAGGTCGCCGGCCTCATCGACCGTGTCCTGACCACGGCGGAGCCCGGCACCACCAAGTCGGGCGCGCCGTCCAAGGCCCAGCACGTCCTCGACCCGAAGATCGCGGACGAGATCTCCCACCGCGCGACCGACCTCGTGGCCGGCTTCCCGCTGTACCCGGAGATCGACCTGGGCTGAACGCGCCCCTCGCGCGACGCACCCTCTTGAGTTGTCAAGGACCGGCGACTCCCGGAGATCGGCTCTCACAGGTCGGCCTTCACAGATCGATGAGCTCCTGTCGTGGTTCCTCCCGCGGCGGCCCCGCATCTCGCCGGGCCGCCGCGCGGCGTATCAGCACGGTGCCGCCCGCCCCGACGGCGATCCCCACGGCCAGCCCCGCAACCGCCCACCGGACACCGTCCCGGCCGGACTCCGCCCGAGCGGCCCCCCGCCCGGCCGCGTCTTCGGCACCCCCGTCGTCAGCGCGCCCCGCCCCGCCCAGCCCGCTGAGCACCCTCTCCTGCTCCAGCCGGACGAACACCGAGCGCGGTGCCCGATGCCAGCGGATGTCGTCGTCCTGGACGTCCGGCGCGGGATCGCTGCGTATCCAGGGCGTGCCGTCCGGCGCCACGAACAGCTGGTCCTGCCGCTCGACGGCCACGTCATCACCCGGCGCCCGGTTGGTCTGCGGCCAGCCTCCGACCCCTGTCAGCCCCCAGATCACCGTGAATTCCACCGGCGGATAGCGGTCCTCGTTCCAGCTCGCCGGCACTCGCTCCGTCCCCTCGTACGTCGGCCGCAGCAGCTCCCGAAGCCGGGCGAAGGCCGGCTCAGGGGACCGCAGCACCGCCGTCCGCCCGGTGCCACCCGCGACGATCATCGCCAGATCCGGGACGTCCCGGCCCGGAACCCGCGGTGAAGCCTGGGCGTCCTGCGACGGCCGCGGCACCGAGGAGTCACCGTCATGCCCCGAAGCCGCAGCCCGACCGGCCATCCCCACCCCCAACACGACCGCCAACGCTCCCGCCACGGCCGTCAGTTCACGAACCAGACCCCTCCACATGCGATCCCCCAGCCAGTCGCTCCCTGCGGCCCACCGCGAGCCGCGTGTCACTTCTGGTACACCGCCCGACCCGCCGGGGTTCCCACCCTCCGCACATCAACGGGAAGATTTCCGCGGAGGCGCCGACGCCGACGTCTCGAGGGATTTCGCGATCTCCACCGCCCTGGATCTGGACGCCACCCCCTCCAACCGCAGCGTCACCTCGCCGCGGCCGTCGCCGCTCGGGTGGGTCCACAGCAGTGTCGGCCCCGCGGTCCGCTCCTTTCGGGTGAAACGGTCGCCGTCCGCGTCGACCAGCCAGAAGCTCAGCAGATGCGGGTGGGCGAACCACAGGGCGTAGCGCTGCACACCGGACGCCGAGGGCTTCCCGCCCAGCCCGATCCACTCCGGTGACTCCCGCAGCCGCTTGGTGAACCCCGCGTCGAGCGAGGCCGGGAACTCGTCCAGGCGGATCGTCCGCCCGCCCCGCCCGCCCTCCCGCCAGCACAGGCTCACCAGGAACCGTCCGTGCGGCTCGCCCGTCACCGTCACCGTGTCCGGCATCCCGAGCCGGTCCGGGACCAGTGGCTCGAAGCCGGCCCGGCGCCGCGCCTGACCGAGTGAGACCGACCTGCCGCAGCCGGGCACCTCGGCACCCGCCGAAGGCACCGCCGACGGGTCGTACCGCACCTGCACCCCGCCGTAGTCGAACCAGTCCAGCACCGCGGCCCGCACCGGAGGCGTGAGCGCGAGCACCGTCAGCAGGCCGCACAGCGCCGCGGTCAGCGAGCGCCACCGCGTCCGCGTCCAGCGCCGGACCGCACGCAGCCGCTCCCGGGCGCCCCGGTGTTCGGCGACCGGGACCGCCAGATGCTCGGCCAGTATCTGCCCGAGCACCCGCTCGACCATCGTCTCGGAGCCGAAGGAACCGTCGCCGCGGCCCGCGCCCTCCGAGCCTTCCGCGCCGTCCGGGTCCAGTGACCGGCCCAGCGCCCGCAACTCGTCCGGCAGCCGGGCGGCACCGTCCTCACGACGCCACCGGTCACGCCCCCGCGCTCCCGCACCCCGGTCGCCGCCCCGGCCGCGCGGACCCCGGCCGCCGGCGCCCACCGGCCCCCGGCCGCCCTCACCGCCGTACGCCTCCCGTCCCTCACTCACGCTCTTCACCCCCTTCCCGGGACTCGAAATCCGGCAGGAGCCGGCCCAGTTTGCGCAGGGCGCGGTTGAGGCGGGACTTGACCGTCCCGCGCGGCCAGCCCAGGGCCTGGGCCGTCTCGGACTCGTCCATCTCCAGGAGATAGCGGTAGGTGACGACCAGGCGGTGCTCCTCGCTCAACTGCTCCAGGGCGGCGAGGAGGGCCGCGCGGCGCTCCGTGTGCAGGGTCGCCACCGCCGGGTCCGCCGATTCCGGTATCAGCGGCTCCGCCTCCACGAAGGCCGCCTCCCGGCCGGCGAGCGTGCGCTGCCGGGCAGCCGTACGCACTGTGTTCCTCGTCTCATTGGCGACGATCGACAACAGCCACGGCTTGAAGGCCCTGTCCTCCCGGAACCTGCCCAGCGCGCAGTACGCCTTGACGAAGGCCTGCTGCACCACGTCCTCCGCGTCCGCACCCGCCCCGAGCGCCGCGGCCGCCCTGAGCGCGATGCCCGTATGGGCCCGCACCAGCTCCGCGTACGCCTCCGGCTCTCCGGCGCGCACCCGGGCGATCACCGCGGCCTCATCGACGATGCGGCCCCCCTCCCGCGTTCTCACACTCTTGTTACACCGCGCAGGACGGATCGGTTCCCACCTGTTTCCCACGTGTTCCGGATCGGCCCCCCAGACCTGAGAGAATGGTGAGCATGGCCTCAGACCGTCCCCGCGTGCTCTCCGGAATCCAGCCCACCGCAGGCTCGTTCCACCTCGGCAACTACCTCGGCGCCGTCCGTCAGTGGGTGGCCCTGCAGGAGACCCACGACGCGTTCTACATGGTCGTCGACCTGCACGCGATCACGGTCCCGCAGGACCCGGCCGAGCTGCGCGCCAACACCCGGCTCGCCACCGCCCAGCTCCTCGCGGCGGGCCTCGACCCCGAGCGCTGCACGCTCTTCGTCCAGAGCCACGTCCCCGAGCACGCCCAGCTGGCCTGGGTCATGAACTGCCTCACCGGCTTCGGCGAGGCCTCCCGCATGACCCAGTTCAAGGACAAGTCCGCCAAGCAGGGTGCCGACCGGGCGAGCGTCGGCCTGTTCACGTACCCGATCCTGCAGGTCGCCGACATCCTGCTCTACCAGGCCAACGAGGTTCCCGTCGGCGAGGACCAGCGCCAGCACGTCGAGCTGACCCGCGACCTCGCCACGCGCTTCAACGGCCGCTTCGGCGAGACCTTCACGATCCCGAAGCCGTACATCCTCAAGGAGACGGCGAAGATCTACGACCTGCAGGACCCGACGATCAAGATGAGCAAGTCGGCGTCCACGCCGAAGGGCCTGATCAACCTCCTCGACGACCCCAAGGCCACCGCCAAGAAGGTCAAGAGCGCGGTCACCGACACGGACACCGTCATCCGCTACGACGCCGAGAACAAGCCCGGCGTCAGCAACCTGCTCACCATCCACTCCACCCTCACCGGCAAGTCGATCGCCGAGCTGGAGCGGGAGTACGAGGGCAAGATGTACGGCGCGCTCAAGACGGACCTCGCCGAGATCATGGTGGAGTTCGTGACGCCCTTCCGGGAGCGCACCGAGCAGTACCTCGGCGACTCGGAGACGCTGGACTCGATCCTCGCCAAGGGCGCGGAGAAGGCGCGCGCCGTCGCCGCGGAGACCCTCGCGCAGACGTACGACAAGGTGGGTTTCCTGCCCGCCAAGCACTGACGCACCCGCGTACCGACGTACCACTGGGCAGAGCGCTGCACATCACTACGGTTGCGCCTGCCCCCAACACAGCCGTGGCCGTACAGTCGATAGCCGGACGGCTGAGAACAAATCCGTCACGACGACAGGAGACGACGTGGGGACCGTAACGATCGGCGTGTCGATCGCGGTCCCGGAGCCACACGGCAGCCAGATCCAGCAGCTGCGCGCGGGCTTCGGCGACGCCGCGGCGCACGGCATCCCCACCCACGTCACCCTGCTGCCGCCGACGGAGATCGACGGCGACGCCCTGGCGGCCGTCGAGGCGCATCTGACCGAGGTCGCCGCGGCCGGCCGGCCGTTCCCGATGCGGCTGCGGGGCACCGGGACGTTCCGGCCCCTGTCACCCGTCGTGTACGTGCGCGTGGTCGAGGGCGCCGAGGCGTGCACCTGGCTGCAGAAGCAGGTCCGTGACGCCTCCGGCCCCGTGTCACGCGAACTGCAGTTCCCCTACCACCCGCACGTCACCGTCGCGCACGGCATCGACGAGGCGGCGATGGACCGCGCGTTCGAGGAGCTCGCCGACTACGAGGCCGACTGGCCCTGCACCGGCTTCGCCCTCTACGAGCAGGGCGCGGACGGTGTGTGGCGCAAGCTCCGCGAGTTCGCCTTCGGCGGGTCCGTGGTGCCGCCGCAGGCGGGGCACGTGGAGCGCGGCACCATCAGCAGCCGGTAGCAGGGCCTTTCCGCAGCCGGTGGGCATCACAGCGGCAGCCGGCGGAACACCGCGCGCGGGACGTGCCGCAGCGCCGACATCACCACCCGCAGCGCGCCGGGCACCCAGACCCTCTCCGAGCGTCTGCGCAGGCCCAGTTCGATCGCCGTCGCCACCGCCTCCGGGGTCGTCGCGAGCGGCGCCTCGGGCAGACCGGCCGTCATCCTCGAGCGGACGAACCCCGGGCGGACGACCATCACGTGCGCGCCCGTGCCGTGCAGGGCGTCGCCCAGGCCCTGCGCGAAGGTGTCCAGGCCGGCCTTGCTGGAGCCGTAGATGAAGTCACCGCGGCGGGCCCGCTCACCGGCGACGGAGGACAGCACGACGAGCGAGCCGTGGCCCTGTGCCTGCAACGCGCGGGCGCTCACCAGGCCCGCGGACACCGCTCCGGTGTAGTTGGTCTGCGCGACCCGCACCGCCGCGGCCGGATCGCGCTCGTCGCGTGCCTGGTCGCCGAGGACGCCGAAGGCGAGCAGCACCATGTCGACGTCGCCCTCCGCGAACGCCTTGCCCAGGACGGCCTCGTGGGAGTCGGGGTCGAGCGCGTCGAAGGGGAGGGTGTGCACGTCCGCGCCGAGCGAGCGCAGGTGTTCCGCGGCCTGCTCCAGGGCGGGTGAGGGGCGTCCGGCGAGCCACACCGTGCGGGTACGGCGGGCGATCAGACGGCGGGCGGTGGCGAGGGCGATCTCGGACGTACCGCCGAGGACGAGCAGGGACTGGGGGAGGCCGAAGGCGTCAGGCATGACGGTGACCGTATCGCCGCCATGCGGGCGATCGGCGCAGAACATGCTTAACCTCCCCTGAACACGTCACACGCGGGTTCTTTCGGGGTACTCGCGCGTCGGGCATCCGTACCCAGGGCAGAGTCGGATCATGGACTGGCTGAAGAAGCTTCCCTTCGTGGGGCCGCTGCTGGCGCGGGCGACGGCCACGCACGCGTGGCGGTCGTTCGAGCGTCTGGAGCGGGTGAAGTGGGCCCGGCTGGCCGCCGCGATGACGTTCACCAGCTTCGTCGCGCTGTTCCCGCTGCTCACCGTGGCCGCGGCGATCGGCGCGGCGCTGCTCAGCCAGAAGCAGCAGACCGATCTGCAGGACAAGATCGCCGAGCAGGTTCCCGGCATCTCCGACCAGCTCGACATCAACGGCCTGGTGCAGAACGCCGGCACCGTCGGTCTCATCGCCGGCGCCCTGCTGGTCTTCACCGGCATCGGCTGGGCCGGCTCGACGCGGGAGTGTCTGCGGGCGGTCTGGGAGCTGCCGGACCCGGAGGAGAACTTCCTCCTGCGCAAGGCCAAGGACCTCGGCATCCTCATCGGCCTCGGCGGCGCCGTCCTGGTCACCCTCGCCGCCTCCACCGTCGCCTCCGCGATGGTCGGCTGGATCATCCGCCAACTCGGCATCGAGAAGGGCGGCTGGGGCGGGATCCTGCTGTACGTCGCCGCGTTCACCGTCGCCGTACTGGCCGACTTCCTGCTGCTCCTGTACGTCCTCACCCTGCTGCCCGGCGTCGAGCCGCCGCGCCGCCGCCTGGGGGTCGCGGCGCTGACCGGCGCGGTCGGCTTCGAGCTGCTGAAGACGCTGCTCAGCGGCTATATGCAGGGGGTGGCGGCGAAGAGCATGTACGGCGCCTTCGGGGTCCCCGTCGCCCTGCTGCTGTGGATCAACTTCACCTCGAAACTCGTGCTGTTCTGCGCCGCCTGGACGGCGACGCAGAACAAGGAGCAGGAGCTGCGCGAGGAGGAGGGCGAGGAGCGGGCCGGGGTGGTGCGCAAGGTCAGGGACGAGGACGACGACGTACCAGGTCGGGCAGCGGCCAGCGGCGGTTGACCACGAACGCGGCGCCCGCGAGCAGCACCACCACCCCGCCGGCGATCCCCAGCGCGGTCCCCATGCCGCCGGAGCGGACCTCGGCCGCCGCCTTCGTCGAAGTCCTCGCCGAGGGCGCGCCGGACGGGTCGCCGGCCCCGCCGGCCTGTCCCTCGGCGCCCGGCTGCGCGCTGGCCTGGGCGCTCCTGGGCGGCACCAGCTCACCGATCGGGCGGGCCTTGCCGGTCGCCTTGAAGCCCCAGTCGAAGAGCTTGGCGGTCTCCTTGTAGACCTCGTTGTGCTCGTTCTTCTCCGGGTGCATGACGGTCACCAGCAGCACCCGCCCGCCCCGCTCGGCGACGCCCGTGAAGGTCGCGCCCGCGTTGGTGGTGTTGCCGTTCTTGACGCCCGCGATGCCCTGGTAGACGGAGACGTCGGAGTCGCCGGCCAGCAGTCGGTTGGTGTTCTGGATCTCGAAGGACTCGCGGACGGTCTTGCCCTTCTTGTTCTTCTTCGTCTCGCCCGGGAACTGGGCGCGGACCGTCGAGCAGTACGCGCGGAAGTCCTTCTTCTGCAGCCCGGAGCGCGCGAACAGCGTCAGGTCGTAGGCCGAGGAGACCTGCCCCGGGGCGTCGTAGCCGTCGGGGGTGACCACGTGCGTGTCGAGGGCCTGCAACTCCTCGGCGTGCTGGTTCATCTCCTTGACGGTGTTGTCGACGCCGTCGTTCATCGCCGACAGCACGTGCACGGCGTCGTTGCCGGAGCGCAGGAAGACACCGAGCCACAGGTCCCGCACGGAGTACGTCTCGCCCTCCTTTATGCCGACCATGCTGGAGCCGGCGCCCATGCCGGCCAGGTCGGTGGGCGCCACCTTGCGCTTCTCACCGCTCGGGAACTTCGGCAGCACCGTGTCCGCGAACAGCATCTTCATCGTGCTCGCCGGAGGCAGCCGCCAGTGCGCGTTGTGCGCGGCCAGCACGTCCCCGGACTCCGCGTCCGCGACGATCCAGGAGCGCGCCGTGATGTCCTTCGGCAGCACCGGGGCGCCGCTGCCCAGGTCGACCTGGGTGCCCGCCTGGCCGAGGCGGCCGCCGCCCACGCTCGACATGCGCGCCGGGGGAGTGGCGGAGGGGCTGGTGGACGGACTGGGGGCCGCGAGGGCGACGGGCGCGGTCAGCGCGAGCGACGACAGGGCGGCGGAGGTGACCAGCAGGGATCGCCTGGTGGTCTTCTGGGGAGCGGACACGCACGAGAACGTACATGGCACCGCGCGTGAAGTCCCACCCACCACCCCACCCCGGACACGGAGCCACGCGGACGCCGGTGATACTGAACGTATGAAGCTCAGCCGCCCGGTCTCCTGGTTCCTGCTCGCCTTCGGGGGGTGGAGCTGGGTCATCTGGGTCACTTTCGTCAAAAACCTGGTCAAGGACAGCAGCGGGCTCGCGTTCGACGACGGTCGCCCCACGGCGTACTTCTGGGTGCACCTGACGCTCGCCGTCGTTTCCTTCGTATTGGGGACGGTCATCGGCGGCATCGGGTTGCGCGGACTGCGCGCATTGCGCCGCACTTCATAACCGCCGAAAAGCCGCCCATCGGACAGTTGTCGACCAGACGGCCGTCGACCAGACAGCGGGGAGCCACCGCAGGTGATCATCGTCTTCGCGTTGCTCGCGCTCGTCGTCCTGGTGGCGGCCAACTGGTACATATGGCGCCGCCTGTTCCGCGACACCACCCGGGGTCCCGGCCTCGTGCGCCGGGCCGGCGCGGTGGTGATCGCGGGCGGCTGGGTGCTGGCGGTCGGCGCCCTGGTCGCCGAGCGTGCGGGCGCCCCCTTCTGGCTGCAACAGGTGCTCGCCTGGCCCGGTTTCCTGTGGCTGGCACTGTCGGTCTACCTGCTGCTGGCGGTGGTGGCGGCCGAGGTCGTACGGCCGCTGCTGCGACGGCTGCCGAAGCGGCGTACGGGCGCCGTGGCGGCCGTACGCCAGGCGGAGCCGGTCCCCGCAGGGGCCGTACCGCCGAAGGCCGCTGAGGGCGAACCGGAGCCGTCGCCCGGCCCGGAGCCCGCCCCCGACCCCTCCCGCCGTCTGTTCGTCTCGCGGGTCCTCGCCACGGCCGCTGCCACGGCCGCCGTCGGGACCGTCGGATACGGCACCTACGGCGTCCTGCGCGGCCCGCGCGTGAAGCGGGTCACCGTGCCGCTGGCCAAGCTCCCGCGCGCGGCGCACGGTTACCGCATCGCGGTCGTCAGCGACATCCACCTGGGCCCGATCCTCGGCCGGGACTTCGCGCAGAAGGTCGTCGACACCGTCAACGCCACCCAGCCGGACATCGTCGCGGTCGTCGGCGACCTGGTGGACGGCAGCGTGAAGAACCTGGGTCCGGCGGCGGCACCCCTGTCGCGGCTGAAGGCGCCCTCCTACTTCGTCACCGGCAATCACGAGTACTTCTCCGGCGCCGCGCAGTGGGTCGAGGAGGTACGGCGCCTCGGCCTGCATCCGCTGGAGAACGCCCGTACGGAACTGCCCTGGTTCGACTTGGCCGGCGTCAACGACCTCGCGGGCGAGAGCGAGGGGCAGGGCCCCGACTTCACCAAGGCGCTCGGCGACCGGGACCCGGCACGCGCGTGCGTGCTCCTCGCCCACCAGCCCGTCCAGATCCACGAGGCCGTCAAGCACGGCGTGGACCTCCAGCTCTCCGGCCACACCCACGGCGGCCAGCTCTGGCCCGGCAACCTCATCGCGGCGGCCGCCAATCCGACCGTCGCGGGCCTCGACCGCTACGGCGACACCCAGCTCTACGTCAGCCGGGGCGCCGGTGCCTGGGGACCGCCCACGCGCGTGGGGGCGCCGTCCGACATCACGGTGATCGAACTGGCCTCCACGCACGCGTGACGGGCGGCGGAGCCGGACGGAAACCGTCCCCCGCGAACCCTGTGCACAAGCTGTGAAACCTGGCTGAAACCACTTGCGGTAAGTTCTTTCTCAACTCGACAAATCCCTCTTCCCCCGGTTGAAACCTCTGTGATTAGGTGAGCCGCGCCACCAGGGGAGTGGCATGTGTGGGGTGGGGCCCGCGGAGGCCCGGAGAGGGCATACCGATGCGTTCCGTGCGCATGCGGATTCTCGCGACGCTGCTCGTGCTGGCGGGCGTGGGAGTCGGCGGCTGGCAGATGCTGCCGTCGCAGGAGGACAAGGGCAAGACCATCACGGTCGGTACGACGGACGCCGTCACGGCGCTCGACCCGGCCGGCGCCTACGACGCGGGTTCCTGGGCCCTGTTCAGCAACGTCTTCCAGTCACTGCTGACCTTCGACCCGGGCGGCACCGCGCCGGTCCCGGACGCGGCGCAGAGCTGTGACTTCGTGGGCAGCGCCCTGACGACGTACCGCTGCACGCTGCGCCAGGGGCTGACCTTCCCCAGCGGCCGCTCGATGACCGCCGAGGACGTCAAGTACTCCTTCGACCGGGTCAAGGCGATCAAGTCCGAGGTCGGCCCGGTCTCCCTGCTGAGCACGCTGCGGTCGGTGGACGCCGGCGGCCTGACCGTCACCTTCCATCTGTCCTCGCCCGACGCCACCTTCCCGTTCAAGGTCGCCACCGGCGCGGGCTCGATCGTCGACAGCCACAAGTACCCGAAGAGCCGCCTGCGCACCGGCCCCGGCGCCGACGGCACCGGACCGTACGAGCTGACGTCGTACCAGAAGAACAAGAAGGCGGTGCTCACGCCCAACGGCCACTACAAGGGGGCCGACAAGAGCGCGGCGCGCCCCGTCGACCTGCTCTACTACACCAACCCCGCCGCCCTGGAGAAGGCCTGGAAGGCCAAGGACGTCGACGTCGCCACCCGGCAGCTGCCGCCCAAGGTGCTGTCCGGCCTGTCGCCCAGCGACCCCGGCCAGCGGCTCTCCGAGTCCGAGAGCTCCGAGACCCGCAACCTCTACCTCAACACCCGTGCGGGCTCGCCCCTGCACAGCGTCCTGGTCCGCCGGGCGATGGCCTGGCTGATCAACCGCGAGCAGCTGGCCGCCACGGTGTACGAGGGCACCGTCGACCCGCTGTACTCGCTGATCCCGACCGGTATCACCGGCCACACCACGTCGTTCTTCGACGCCTACCCCAAGCCCGACGCCAAGGCCGCGCAGGCCCTGCTCAGCGAGGCGGGTGTCAAGGTGCCGGTACGTTTCACCTACGGCTACGCAGTCAACCGCGGCTCCTCCCAGGAGGAGGCCGAGGCCATCAAGAAGCAGCTGGAGGCGAGCGGCCTGTTCAAGGTCACGCTCAAGGGCTACGAGTGGACCGACTTCCAGGAGCACTGGGCGACCGGAAAGCTCGACGCGTACGCCGTCGGCTGGGTCGCCGACTACCCGGACCCGGACACCTTCGGCGCCCCGCTCGTCGGCACGGGCGGCACCATGAACACCGGCTACAGCACCAGGGGCGTCGACCGGCTGATCCAGGACAGCCAGCAGTTCGCCGACCGCGGTGACGCCGCCTCCGACTTCAGCGCCCTGCAGCAGGACATCGCCCGCGACGTGCCGGTGATCCCGCTGTGGCAGGGCAAGGAGTACGTGCTCAGCACCGAGGACGTCGGCGGCAGCCAGTATCTGGACGACGGGACCGGCGTGTTCCGCTTGTGGAGCCTGGACTGGATCTGACGCGATCTCACAGGTTGGGACATTCGCCCCCGCGACGCAGGGCATCCTCCCCACGCAGGACGGTGTGACGGAGGTGTGGGCGGGGTGAGGAGCAAACGTGTTGAGACGCAACTCCTTCCGGCTGCCCCGGCACCCGGCCTCCGTGGGCCTGGCGCGGCGCCGGGTGCGGGACCATCTCGCCGACTGGGGGCACGGCCCGGACGACCCTGCGCTGACGGACGCGCTGCTGCTGGTGTCCGAGCTGGCCACCAACGTCGTACGCCACGGACCGCTGCGAGAGCGTGAGTTCGAGGTCGCGGTGACCGCCCTCGCCGACGGGTCCTGTCTCATCGAGGTGTCCGACGAGGGGCAACTCGAGCCCCGTCTGCGGGTGGTGGGGGAATGGGAGGAGACCGGGCGCGGACTGCACCTGGTGGAGGCCGTCGCGGCGGCCTGGGGTGTGTGGACCCGAGGACGGCACGGCAAGACCGTCTGGGCCCTGGTGCTGTCCGCCACGTGAGACCGACTTCCGGGCCGACGGCCGTTACGACACCGCCGTCACCCTCCGCGCCGGCAGGGTGACCGTCACCGCGAGCCCCTCGCCCGGTGCCGTACGCACCGCCACCTCGCCGCCGTGCGCCTGCACGACCCCCTGCACGATCGCCAGCCCCAGCCCGCTGCCCGCGCCACCGCCCGCCCGGAAGAACCGGTCGAAGACCCGTGCCGCGTCCTTCTCGCACAGCCCCGGACCCTCGTCCGCGACACTCAGCCGTACGACCCCGTCCTCCCGTTCCACGCCGAGCCGCACCGGAACCTCGGCCGGCGTGTGCGTGCGGACGTTGCCCACCAGGTTGCCGAGCACCTGCCTCAGCCCCGACTCATCGGCGCTCACCAGCACGGAGCCGTCGGCCGCCACCTCGATGGGCCGCTTTGGCTGCTGCACCCGCAGGTCCTCGGCCGCGTCCCGCACCAGTCGGCTGACGTCGACGTTGCGGAAGCGCAGCTCGGGCCGCTGGTCCAGACGGGCCAGCGTGAGCAACTCGTCCACCAGGCGCCCCATGCGGTCGGTCTCCGCCAGCACCCGCTCCCAGACCCGCTTGCGCTCGTCCGGATCGCTCAGCATCCCCTGGTCGTACAGCTGCAGATAGCCGCGTATCGCCGACAGCGGAGTGCGTAGCTCGTGCGAGGCGTCCGCGACGAAGCGGCGCAGCTGGGCCGCGCTGTGCTCGCGCGTGCGGTACGCCGACTCCACCTGGTGCAGCATCGAGTTGAGGGCCAGGCGCAGCTGCTCCACCTCCTGCGTGGGATGTTCGCTGGAAGGCACGCGCCGGGTCAGATCGCCCTCGGCGATCGCCGAGGACGTCTCCACCATGTCCTCCAGCGGCCGCATCCGGCGGTGGACGCTGAGCATCGTCAGGCAGCACAGGAGCGTCAACAGCAGGGTCCCGACGGCCAGGTCGAGCTTGAGGGCTTTGCCGATGCCTCGGTGCAGGGCCTCCGTCGAGGTGGCGAGCAGGACGTAGGTGCCGTCGGCGAGCCGGGTGGCGGTCGCGCGGTAGGTGGCGCCGTTCACCGTGACCTCGTGCGGTGCGGGGTCCTTCACCAGGGCGCGCGGGTCGGGCACGGCGGCGGCGAGGCCGCGCTGGGCCGTGGTCGGGGCGACGCCGAAGACGCTCAGCGGCCTGGACCGGGCGTCGACGGCGGTGTAGATCGACTCCGGCCGCGGCTGCTCGTCCGTACCGACGAGCCGGTCCCGGGCGAAGGCGAGGACGCCCAGCGAGTCCACCTGCCGCATGGTGAGCTGCGAACTGCCCAGTGACGCGCGCATCTTGGTCAGCCCGGAGTCGATCTGGCCGATCAGATAGTGCCGCATGCCCATCAGGCTGACCGCCGTCGCCGCGACGATGCCGAGCGCGAGCAGGGCGACGTTCGCCAGAGTCAGCTTGGCGCGCAGCGAGTGGATGCCGCGGCGGCGGCCGAGCCCTTCCCCGAGCCTCATGCCAGCCCGTATCCGACGCCACGCCGCGTGGTGATCACCGGCGGCCCCAGGGCGTCCAGCTTGCGCCGCAGATAGCTGATGTAGGTCTCCACGACGGTAGACTCCTGCGGGGTGTGCTCGTACTGCCAGACGTGCCGCAGCAGTTGCTCCTTGGGCACGATCCGGCCGCCGTTGCGGACCAGGAAGCGCAGCAGCGCGTACTCGGTGGGGGTCAGCTCCACGCTGCGGCCCGCGCGGTGCACGCTGTACGTCGTCTCGTCCAGCTCCAGGTCGCCGTAGCGCAGTGGCGGCCGCTGCGGCAGGACGTCCGCCGGGCGGGTGCGGCGCAGCACCGCCGTGATGCGGGCGACCACCTCGTCGATGTTGAACGGCTTGGTGATGTAGTCGTCACCGAAGCCGAGGGCGCCGACGATCTCGGCCGGCGAGTCGCGTGCGGTGAGGAAGACGAGCGCCATGTCCGGCCGCTCGGCGCGCAGTTCACGCCCGAGGACCCGCCCGTCCCCGTCCGGCAGCATGACATCGAGCAGCGCCACGTCCGCCCGGGTGCGCTCGGCGAGCGCGCGGGCCTCGCGGACGGTGCCCGCGACCATCACCTCGAACCGGTGGTAGCGCAGGGCGATGGCGAGGACGTCCGCGATGCTCGGCTCGTCCTCCACCACCAGCACGGTGCCTGGAGCCGTCGTCATGCCCCCAGTATCGGACGGGCCACTGACAGCGGGGTCCGGAACGCTCTTTGGAGTTCCTTGAGAGTCATGGCGCATTCCCTCCGCGCGCGAGCGGCGCCGCCAATCCTGGTGCCAGGACCTGGGGGACCGACCGACGACCGACTAAGGAGCTTTGATCGTGGCGGCATTGGCACGGTGGTGCTATCAGCACCGGCTGGTGGTCCTGTTGCTGTGGGTGGGGGCACTGTTCGGCCTGGGCTTCTCGGCGTCCACGGCGGGAACGAACTACGCGAACGTCTTCTCCCTCCCCGACACGGACTCCAAGAGCGCGTACGACCTGATGCAGAAGGCCTTCCCGACCACCTCGGGCGACACCGACACCGTGGTGTGGAAGGTCGACCAGGGCTCGGTAAGGGACAAGGCGGTCCAGGACCGCATCCAGCCCGCCCTGGACAAGATCGCGAAGATGCCCGGGGTCGGCGCGGTGACCAGCCCCTACACCGGTCCCCGGGGGGCTGCGCAGATCAGCCGTGACGGCACGATCGCCTACGCCCAGCTGACCTTCGCCAAGCAGGCGAACGAGGTGCCCAAGGACGTCGTCCAGAACGTCGTCGACACCGCGCACGGCGCCGCACGACAGGGTCTGAAGGTCGAGCTGGGCGGACAGGCGATCCAGCGCGTCGAGCAGCCCCCGCAGGGCCTGTCGGAGATGGTCGGCATCGTCGCGGCGGCCCTCGTGCTGTTCCTGGCCTTCGGCTCCTTCTTCGCCATGCTGCTGCCGATCGCCATCGCGATCTTCGGGGTCGGCATGGGCCTGTTCTCCACCCAGTTGCTCAGCCACAGCACCGACATCCCCGACATCGCCCCGCTGCTCGCCTCCCTGATCGGCCTCGGTGTCGGCATCGACTACGCGCTGTTCATCGTCACCCGGCACCGGCGCGGCATCCTGCGCGGCCTGGACCCCGAGGAGTCGGCGGTCACGGCCCTCAACACCTCCGGTCGGGCCGTGCTGTTCGCCGGCGGTACGGTCTGCATCGCGCTGGCCGGCATGCTCGTGACGCGGCTGCGCTTCCTGGACGGCGTCGTCGTCGGCACCTCCCTGACGGTCGTGCTCAGCGTCATGGCGGCCACGACCCTGCTCCCGGCGCTGCTCGGCTTCCTGGGCCCGCGGGTGCTCAGCCGCCGCCAGCGGCGCAGGCTCGCCGCCGAGGGCCCCGAGCCGGAGCGGGCCAGCGGTCTCGCCGCCCGCTGGTCGGTGAACGTCGAGAAGCGCCCCCGCAGGATCGCCGCGCTCGCCCTGGTCGTCATGGCCGTCCTCGCCATCCCCGTGCTGTCGCTGCGCCTCGGCGCCACCGACCAGGGCAACGACGACGCGTCCACGACCACCCGCAAGGCCTACGACCTGCTCGCCGAGGGCTTCGGCCCCGGCTTCAACGGCCCCCTCCAGGTCGTCACGAAGAGCGGTGACACGTCCGCGCTGGTCAAGGGGATCGAGTCGACGTCCGGCGTGGCCCGGGTCGCCCCCTTCCCGCCCGTCAAGGGCGTCACGGTGATCCAGGTCGTCCCGACGACCTCACCTCAGTCCAAGGAGACGGACGACCTGATCGACACCCTGCGCGAGAAGGTGATCCCGCAGGCGGGGGCGGAAGCGCACGTGGGCGGTGTGACCGCGATCTCCAAGGACTTCGCGTCGGTCACCGGCGACCGTCTGCCGCTGTTCATCGGGACCATCATCGGACTGGGCTTCCTGCTGCTGCTGATCGCCTTCCGCTCCCTGGTGGTCCCGCTGACGGCGGCCCTGATGAACCTGATCGCCGCGGCGGCCTCCTTCGGCATCCTCGTCGCGGTCTTCCAGTGGGGCTGGGGCCTGGACCTGCTGGGCCTCGGCAAGGAGGGCCCGATCAACGCGTTCCTCCCGGTCATCATGCTGTCCCTGCTCTTCGGCCTGTCGATGGACTACCAGGTGTTCCTGGTGAGCCGGATGCACGAGGAGTGGGTCCACACGCGCGACAACGCGCGCGCGGTGCGGGTCGGCCTGGCGGAGACCAGCCGGGTCATCAACTCCGCGGCGCTGATCATGGTCTGCGTGTTCCTGGCCTTCGTCCTGAGCGGCAACTCGGGAGCGGCGATGGCGGGCGTCGGCCTGGCCGCCGCGGTCGCCCTGGACGCGTTCATCCTGCGTACGGCACTGGTGCCCGCGGCGATGCATCTGCTCGGCGATTCCAACTGGTGGCTGCCCGGCTGGCTCGACAAGCGGCTGCCGCATCTCGCGGTCGAGCCGAAGGAGGAGGCGCTGGAGTCACCGGTGACCGACAAGGGCGGCGCCTCCGTGATCCACGGTTTCATCCGAACGGTCGACGGCGGCCCGGTGGACGGCGCCTCGGTGACGCTGATGTCCAAGGGCGGGCGTCAGCTGGACCGGGTGACGTCCCTCGCGGACGGCTCGTACATCGTGTCCGTGCCGGAACCGGGCGCGTACCTGCTGGCGGCGACGGCTCCGTCGTACGGGTCACGGGCGGCGCACGTGGTGGTGGCCGAGGGGCCGCTGGTGTACGACGTGGAGCTGGCCGAGGGTGAGGTGGACGCGGTCAATTAGCCTTCTTCTGCGCGGCCTTGAGGATCTCGTCCACGTCGAGGGTGACCTTGGCGCCGATCGACTCGGGCAGCGTGACGGTCTCGCCGGGGGAGTACGGGCGGTGGTGCTCGTACTTCTCCCCGGCGGGGTCGGTGAGCACGTGCAGGCGCTGGTGTTTGCGGTCGACGATGACGTAGACCGGCACCTCCGCCTTGGCGTAGGCGACGGCCTTGGTCTTCAGGTCGTCCTTCCAGTTGCTGGAGGTGACCTCCAGGACCAGGCGGAAGCAGACCGGGTCGTAGGCGTTGTTCTCGACGAAGTGGTCGTCGATGTCGGCGTCCACGATCACGAGGTCGGGAATGGCGTAGTCCTCGTCCCCGGTGGGCAGCCAGAGGCCGACGTTCTGGAGGACCTCGGTCTCGTCCCCATGCAGGCCGGCTGCGATGAACGGAATCATGAGGCCGGTCAGGGCGCGGGCGTGAGGGGCATCCGGTGAAGGGGTCACGAGGAGATGTCCTCCGATGATCTCGACGCGGTAGCCCGGATGGCGCTCCATGATCTCGTCGGCGATGGCCGTCAGCGAGAACGGCTCGTCGTCGTCGAAGGGCTGCTCGACGGATGCAGCGGACATCGCGTGCCTCCTAGGGGCTGGTGTCGAGAGCATCATCGTAGGCAGGAGAGGACCCGAACGTCCCGTTCAGGCCCCTTCACCCGATCGTGGATCATGACCGTCCGCCGCCCCCGGCTGCGGCAGCACCTTCGTCATCCCCGGCAGGAAGTCCGTGAACAGCTCGTGCACCTCCCGCACCAGCGGCCGCAGCACCCGGAACCGGGCCAGGGACACGCCACGCGCCGTCAGCCGGGCCCCCCTCTCGGCCAGCCGGTAGCTGCGCTCCCGCCCCTGAGTGCGGTCGAAGATCCAGTACAGGACCAGGCCCATCTGGGAGAGCCACAGCAACTCCGGCAGCACGTCACGGAGTTCGTCCGGAACCTTGGTCCTCGTGGCGCCGGCGAGGACCTCGCGGTGAACCGAGATCGCCTCCTCGCGCGCGTGCTCCGACTCCTCGGAGAAGGGGCTGAGCGGGCTGTCGGGATCGGCCGCGTTCTTGAAGAACTGGACCGCGAACTCGTGGTACGGAGTCGCGATGTCCAGCCAGGCCTTCAGGACACCCGCCAGCCGCGCCTCGAGGTCGGTCTCCCGGGCCAGGATCTCCCGGACCGCCACCTGGTGCTCGGCGGCGATCCGGTCGTAGAAGCCCTGGATGAGATGTTCCTTGCCGGCGAAGTAGTAGTAGGCGTTGCCGACCGAGACCCCGGCCTCCTGGGCGATGGCCCGCATCGTCGTCCTGTCGTAGCCCCGCTCCTGGAACAGCCGCATCGCGGTCTCCAGGATCAGCGCACGGGTCTGCTCGGACTTGCTGCCGTCGTTCTTCGCTGACACGCACGAGAGCCTACGGGGTGACGCGCCCCTCCTTCCGGCCCGTGTCCCTGCTCAGGGGCGGCGGCCCAGTTCCGGGCGCTTGCCGTAGTCCGTGAACCCGATGACGTTGCCCCAGGGGTCGGCGATCTCGACGGTCCAGCCGGTGGCCACGGCAATGGGCTCATCGAGCGGTGCGATGCCTGCCGCGGCGAGCCAGGAGGCCGCCTTCCGGGCGTCGGTCACCTCGATCCACAGCCGGGGCGAGGGCCAGGACGGTGGGCGGTGTCCCAGCCCGTCCTCCTGCCGCAGCAGGATGCCGGGCGTCTCGGCACCGACCTTGAGCAGCGCGATGCCCGCCTCGTCGAAGCGGAAGCCCACCGCGAACCCGGCACGCTCGTAGAAGCCGACCGCCGTGCCGAGGTCCCCCACGGGCAGCAGGACGTTGTCGAATCCGAGCAGTTTGTACGAGTGATCACCTGACATACCGTCAGAATAGGGGCGGGGGCGGCCGGGACCGGTGATTGTCAGTGGTCGCCTCTACTGTCGTCGGCATGGGATTCGTGAGGTTCGTCGACGAGACGACTGCGGGGGACCGGGGCGCGGGCTGGGAGCTCGAGGTCGCCGAGGAGCGGCTCGCCGTGCGCGAGCTGATCCGGCGCCGGGTGTTCCAGGAGGTCGCCGAGTACAACGCGCGCACGCCGGAGGTGTTCCAGGGGCTGGTGCGGCCGCAGGACGCCGAGCGGGTGCTGAACGGCTACGCGTTGCGCACGCCCCGCCGGATAGACCCCGAGGCGCAGACGGAGCTGGCGCTGAGGGCGTTCGCGGGCAACGGCTTCCTGCTCCTGGTGGGGGACCGGCAGGTCACGGACCCGGACGAGGAGGTCGAGCTGCCGCTCGGCACCGAGGTGACGTTCCTGAAGCTCGTGCCGCTGGTGGGGGGATGACATGGGCGAAGTCCAGAGGTACAAGGACCTCATCGGGCAGCGGGTCGCCGCCGGGGAGCTGGACGAGCTGGCCGTCGACATGCTCAAGGCGGCGGCCGCCAACAACGGCGGCTGGTCGGGGCTGTGGAGCGGCGTGCTCGACCGGCTGCGCGAACTGCCGCCCGACACCCGCAGGCTGCTCGCCGACGGGTTCTCCGCCGCCTATCACTCGGACCTGGCCGGACCCGTCTCCCAGGAGAACGCGCTGACCCTGCTCGGGGTCGTCGCGCACGGACTGCCCGAGGACTGGCTGGCGGCGCAGCGCCTGGAGAAGCTCGGCGAGCTGGGCCGGCAGCACTCGTTCTGGAGCGGGTCGCACTACGAGGCCCTGGCCGAGGCCGAGCTGGCCGTCGGCCGCCCGCTCGCGCCCGCCGTCGTGGCCGCCTTCCGCCGCTCCGCCCTGGAGACCTACCAGGACGCGACCCTGCACCGCACGGCGAAGAAGCTCACCCACCCCGCCCTGAACGTCGGCGAGGAGTGGGCCGAGCGGGCCCTCGCGGACGCGGGCGGCGACCCCGACTGGCACGCCCTGCTCGCCCACGCCGCGACCGCGACAGCGGCAAGGCCCAGCCCCAAGTGGGACAAGCGGGCCACCGAGCTCGCGGATGCCCTGGGCCCGGACCGTGTCCGGGCGACCGTCCTGCCCTGGCTCGCCCTGGTCGGCCGACCCCGCACCTTCCCTCTGCTGCACGGCGACTACGAATCCCATCTCAACGAGGCGTACGACCCCTACAACGCCAACGCCCTGCGCGGGCTGGCCTGGCTGCTCGCCCTCCTGCCACCCCACCCCGACACCGCACGCGCCTTGGGAGCGCTCATCGACACCTCCCTCCGGAAGGTCGCCGGACTCGGGCCGCGCAACCCGAAGGTCGCCAACGCGGGAGTGAACGCGCTCGCCCGGATGGACGGGGAGGCGGCCCTGGCCGAGCTGGCCCGGCTCGCCACCCGGGTGACGTACAAGGCCACCGGCAAGCTGATCGACGCGGCCCTGGAGTCCCGCGCCACCGCCCTCGGCCTCACCCGCGAGGAGATCGAGGAGCTGGCCGTGCCCACCTACGGGCTGACCGAGGTGGGCCGGACGGAGCTGCGGCTCGGCGAGCACACCGCCCTGGTCGAAGTGACAGGCGGCAAGGCTCTGTTGGGGTGGCGCGGCGCGACGGGGAAGGCCGTCAAGAGCGTGCCGGCGGCCGTGAAGCGCGACCACCCCGAGGAGCTCAAGGAGCTCAAGGCGTCCGTCAGGGACATCGACAAGATGCTCTCGGCGCAGAGCGAGCGCCTGGACCGCCAGTTCCTCGCCGACCGCACCTGGGCCTACGGCGCCTGGCGGGAGCGGTACCTGGACCATCCCCTGGTCGGCACCCTCGCCCGACGCCTGCTGTGGACGGTGGACGGCAGGACCGTCGGACACGCCGACGGAGCCCTGCGGACCCTCACCGACGAGCCCGTCACCGAGGGTACCGAGGTCCGGCTCTGGCACCCCGTCGGCCAAGAGCCCGCCGAGATCGTCGCCTGGCGGGACTGGCTGGAGCGGCACCGCGTCACCCAGCCCTTCAAGCAGGCCCACCGCGAGGTGTACCTCCTCACCGACGCCGAGCGCGCCACTGGCACGTACTCGAACCGCTTCGCGGGGCATGTCCTGCGCCAGCACCAGTTCAACTCCCTCGCGGCGATCCGGGGTTGGCGCAACAAGCTGCGGCTGGCCGTCGACGACGAGGCACCGCCCGCCACCCGTGAGCTCCCCCGCTGGGGACTGCGCGCCGAGTACTGGATCGAGGGCGACGGCGGCGAGCAGTTCGAGGGGATCACCGAGTCCGGCAGCTTCCTGCGGCTGCGCACCGACCAGGTTCGCTTCTATCCGATCGACGCCCCGCAGAACCGGGCGCACTGCTGCGGCGGCGAGTACCGCATGGGGCGCGGGGGCGGCGTCGGTCGGGTCGATCCGCTTCCCCTCGCCGGCATCCCACCCCTCGTGCTGTCCGAAGTCCTGCGCGACGTCGACCTGTTCGTCGGTGTGGCCAGCGTCGGCAACGACCCGACCTGGCAGGACGGCGGCCCCGGCGGCCGCTTCCGCGCCTACTGGTCGGGCTACGGCTTCGGCGAGCTGGGCCAGAGCGCCGAGACCCGCCGGGCGCTGCTGGAGCGGTTGATACCCCGGCTCGCGATAGCCGACCGGTGCGTCATCGAGGGCCGCTTCCTGCACGTGAAGGGCGAGCGTCACACGTACAAGATCCATCTCGGCTCGGGCAACATCCTCATGACTCCGAACGACCAGTACCTGTGCATCGTCCCGAAGGCGGGCGCGGGCACCCCGCAGACCGGCTACCTGCCCTACGAGGGCGACCGCATGCTCGGGGTCATTCTCAGCAAGGCGATGCTGCTGGCCGAGGACACGAGGATCACCGACCCGACGATCCTCAGCCAGCTGTGAGGGTCACATGTTGCTCAGTGACCGGGCGTAGTTGATCTGTCCCATGACCGCGGGGAAGGTGTGCGGGCCGAGGGCCGGGACCATCGTCGAGTGGTGCCGGCCCGCGCTGGTCACGGTGACCTGGATGAAGCCGGTGGTCTTCTTCTCCTTCATCAGGAGGAAGAACAGACCGAGCAGACAGAAGATGAAGAAGATGATCGCGAGCACGATGGCGACCGTCGGGATCTTCTCCTCGGTGTGCGACATGTCGGTGGCGTTCCACACCGCGCCGCGCAGCGGCATGGTGCCGGCGGGCGTGATGATCTGGTCGCCCATCACCGTGATGTCCCCGATGGCCAGCACCGGTGCGCCGCCCATGGGGGCCGGCGCACCAGGCTGCTGCGGGAGGCCGTAGGCCGGAGTGGCGGGTTGTCCGGGGTAGCCGTACGCCGGTGCGGCGGGCTGCTGCGGATAGCCGTAACCGGGTGCGGAGTTGGGATAGCCGTACCCCGGCGGGGGCGTCGTCGGAGGCTGCGCGGGCGGCTTGTCCGGCCCCCACTCACCCGTCCCGCCCTGATACGGATTCGGCTCGGTCATGCTCGTCCCCCGTCTGTCGCCGTAACCGAATCAGGTTATACCGAGCGAGGGACCGCCCCTCCCGGACTGGGAGGAACGGCCCCTCGTCGTACGGCTTTTGACGCGCGAGCGCCGAAGACGCCCGATCAGAAGCGGCGGGTGATCAGGGCCCGCTTCACTTCCTGGATCGCCTTGGTGACCTCGATGCCCCGGGGGCAGGCGTCCGTGCAGTTGAAGGTGGTGCGGCAGCGCCAGACGCCGTCGCGGTCGTTGAGGATCTCCAGGCGCTGCTCGCCCGCCTCGTCACGCGAGTCGAAGATGAAGCGGTGCGCGTTGACGATGGCGGCCGGACCGAAGTACTGGCCGTCGTTCCAGAAGACCGGGCACGAAGAGGTGCAGGCCGCGCAGAGGATGCACTTCGTGGTGTCGTCGAAGCGCTCGCGGTCCTCCGCCGTCTGCAGCCGCTCGCGCGTGGGCTCGTTCGTGTCCTTCGTGATGAGGAAGGGCATGACGTCCCGGTACGCCTGGAAGAACGGCTCCATGTCCACGACCAGGTCCTTCAGGACCGTGAGGCCCTTGATGGGCTCGACCGTGATCGGCTTCTCGGGGTTGATGTCCTTGATGAGGGTCTTGCAGGCAAGACGGTTCTTGCCGTTGATCCGCATCGCGTCCGAACCGCAGATGCCGTGCGCGCAGGAGCGGCGGAAGGTCAGCGTGCCGTCGACGTCCCACTTGATCTTGTGGAGGCCGTCGAGGACGCGCTCCTTCGGGTCGATCTCCAGCTGGAAGTCTTCCCAGACCGCCTCGGCCGAGACCTCCGGGTTGAAGCGGCGGATCCGGAAGGTGACCGTGATGTAGGGGGAGTCGGCGAAGCCGGGCTCGGGGGCCGCGTCCGCCTTCTCCAGGGTCGGAGTTGCCATCAGTACTTACGCTCCATCGGCTGGTAGCGGGTCTGGACGACCGGCTTGTAGTCCAGGCGCACGGTCTCGGTGCCGTCGTCGCCCACCTCGCGGTACGCCATGGTGTGGCGCATGAAGTTGACGTCGTCGCGGTTGGGGTAGTCCTCGCGGTAGTGACCGCCGCGGGACTCCTTGCGGGCCAGCGCGGAGACGGCCATGACCTCGGCCAGCTCCAGCAGGTTGCCCAGCTCGATGGCCTCCAGCAGGTCCGTGTTGAACCGCTTGCCCTTGTCCTGGATCGCGACGTTCTTGTAGCGCTCGCGCAGCTCGGCGATCTTCTCGACGGCCGTCTTGATCGTCTGCTCGGTGCGGAACACCATGACGTTGGCGTCCATGGTCTCCTGCAGCTCACGGCGGAGCACGGAGACCCGCTCGGTCCCCGTCGACGTGCGCAGCTGCTCGATCGTCGAGACCACGAGCTCGGCCGGGTTCTCCGGCAGCTCGACGAAGTCGGCCTTCTGGCTGTACTCCGCCGCCGCGATACCGGCCCGGCGGCCGAACACGTTGATGTCCAGGAGGGAGTTGGTGCCCAGACGGTTCGCGCCGTGCACCGACACGCAGGCGACCTCGCCGGCCGCGTACAGGCCGGGGACGACCGTCGTGTTGTCCGCCAGGACCTCACCCTCGACGTTCGTCGGGATTCCGCCCATCGCGTAGTGCGCGGTGGGCTGGATCGGGATCGGGTCCGTGTACGGCTCGATGCCCAGGTAGGTGCGTGCGAACTCGGTGATGTCCGGGAGCTTGGCGTCCAGCTGCTCCGGCGGCAGGTGCGTGAGGTCGAGGTAGACGTGGTCGCCCTCGGGACCGCAGCCGCGGCCCTCGCGGATCTCCGTGTAGATGGAGCGGGAGACGACGTCACGGGATGCGAGGTCCTTCATGACCGGCGCGTACTTCTCCATGAAGCGCTCGCCGTCCTTGTTGCGCAGGATGCCGCCCTCACCACGGGCGCCCTCCGTCAGCAGGATGCCCATGCGCCAGATGCCGGTCGGGTGGAACTGGAAGAACTCCATGTCCTCCAGCGGCAGCCCGCGACGGTAGACGGCGGCCTGGCCGTCACCGGTCAGGGTGTGCGCGTTGGACGTCACCTTGAAGAACTTGCCGCAGCCGCCGGACGCGTAGATCACGGCCTTCGCCTGGAAGACGTGGATCTCGCCGGTCGCCAGCTCGTACGCCACGACACCGGCGGACTTCCTGACGCCGTCGACCTCGGTGATCAGCTGGTCCAGGACGTAGAACTCGTTGAAGAACTCCACGCCCTCCTTCACACAGTTCTGGTACAGCGTCTGCAGGATCATGTGGCCGGTGCGGTCGGCCGCGTAGCAGGACCGGCGGACCGGCGCCTCACCGTGGTTACGGCTGTGACCGCCGAAGCGGCGCTGGTCGATGGTGCCGTTCGGGGTGCGGTTGAACGGCAGGCCCATCTTCTCCAGGTCGAGGACCGAGTCGATGGCCTCCTTCGCCAGGATCTCGGCGGCGTCCTGGTCGACCAGGTAGTCACCGCCCTTGACCGTGTCGAAGGTGTGCCACTCCCAGTTGTCCTCCTCCACGTTCGCCAGCGCGGCGGCCATGCCGCCCTGCGCGGCGCCCGTGTGGGAGCGGGTGGGGTAGAGCTTGGTCAGCACGGCGGTGCGGCTGCGCTTGGTGGACTCGATGGCCGCGCGCATGCCCGCGCCACCGGCGCCGACGATGACGGTGTCGTACTTGTGGATCTTCATGATTCTCGCAGCCCCGTGCCTAGCGGATGTTCGGGTCGAAGGTGAAGATCACCAGCGTGCCCAGCAGGATGGTGAACACCGTGGCGGTGTAGAGCAGGCCCTTGAGGCACAGCCTGGTGTTCGCGCGCTCCGCGTAGTCGTTGATGACCGTGCGCAGGCCGTTGGCGCCGTGCAGCATCGCGAGCCACAGCATCAGCAGATCCCAGACCTGCCAGAAGGGGCTCGCCCAGCGGCCGGCCACGAAGGCGAAGCCGACCTTCGACACACCGCCGTCGAGCACGAGCTGGATCAGCAGGTGGCCGAGGACCAGGACGACCAGCACGATGCCGGACAGGCGCATGAAGAGCCAGCCGTACATCTCGAAGTTGCCCCGGGTGGACTTCGGGGTCTTCTTGGTGCGCTTGCGCGGGGCCTCGATGAACGGCGCCGGGTTGTCGACGTTGTAGAGGGACTCGCCCTCGACCGGGCCGACGCCGGAGGGGGTGGATTCGGTGGTGGCCATCGGTGTCAGCTCCCGAACAGTTCACGAGCGGCGTGGCCGAGGACGGGGTAGATCGCCCCGATCATCAGCACGACCCAGATGCCCACGACGGACCAGAGCATCTGCTTCTGGTAGCGCGGGCCCTTCGACCAGAAGTCGACGGCGATGACGCGCAGGCCGTTGAGCGCGTGGAAGAGGATGGCGGCGACGAGGCCGTACTCCAGCAGTCCCACGATCGGGGTCTTGTACGTGGCTACGACCTTGTCGTAGTCCTCGGGTGACACACGGACGAGAGCGGTGTCCAGCACGTGAACGAACAGGAAGAAGAAGATGAGGACGCCGGTGACTCGGTGAGCCACCCAGGACCACATTCCTTCCCGGCCGCGGTACAGCGTTCCAGCCGGCACGGAAGTCCCTCCGGGAGCGGGGATTGGGGCCGCGCCGGCTTGTGCTGTCGGTCGGGCCCGGCCGGGTACGGTCCACCGGCCCTCAGCATCGTATCCACCGTTGCCTGCGGCGCTTACGCCGGGCCTACCGGTGTGATCAAAGTGGCACGCGGATGGGTGAGCTCTGCGGCTTCTGGGGTGGGTTGTTCTGCTATGTGCCGGGTGCGGCGCCGTCGTGGCTGGTCGCGCTCACGCGGCGGTAGCCGCACATGTCACAGCCCCGCGCCCCTGAGCATGCCGGACAACCGTTCTTTCGCCAGGCGCCGGAGTTCCTCTGCCGCTACCACCCGCTCGTCCTCCGGATCGTTCGTCAAACGTGACCGGATGGCTGCCAGTACGTGGTCCAGTACCTGGCCCGGAGGCAGACCGTCCACGCAGATCACGAAGGCGTGGCCGAATTTCGTCTCGTATGCGGCTTGTGCCGCTCTCATCGCGGTATGGGCGGCTGAGTATGTGTCGTCGGGTAGCGTGGGGAGGGTCTCGGCGGCCAGGGCTTCCGAGAGGTCCGCCGGGCTCAGGTCGTACGCCGCCTCGTCGGAGGCGGCCAGCAGCGCGGCGAGGTCCGGGTAGGGGCGGTGGTCCGCCACCCGGTGGGCCCAGCGGAGGCTGCGCAGACAGTCCAGGAGGAGCTTGCGGGCGTCGTCGGCCGGGGCCGTGTTGAAGACGCCCAGGAGGGTGGGCAGCGTCGGTATGGCCGCTCGGTCGGGAAGGTGTGTGGGCGTCACGTGTGTTTCGGCAGGGGAAGCTGTGGGAGGTGTGACGTCACGTTATCGAGAGTGGGCGTGACGTGTCCGACGGATGCCCGAATTTCACCCGCAGGGGAGAGTTTCGGAACGCTTGGTGGACCCCCGCGTCCGCCCGGGAGTCTTAGGTTGGCGGAGTGAGTCAGCACAGGAGGCGTCGGCGGCCGGCGCGGAACGTGAAGCCAGGGATCGTGATCGGAGCGGCGCTCGCCGTGACGGTCGGGGCGGGAGTGAGCCTCGGGCTGTGGGCCTCCGGAGGCGACGACAGTGCGCCCGCCGCGTCCGCGCGGGAGCAGGCGCAGAACTCCGGCGGCGGCTCGGACCCCACGTCCACCGCGCCGCGCGCGGGCAGCCCGACACCGAGCCCCACCCGCTCGTACCCCCTCTCGCAGGCCCCGCAGACCATTCCCGCCGTGCGCTCGCACACCGCGGCGCGCGGACCCGGCTGGCGCCCCGCACGCGGTGAGCGCGTGGTGGTGGGCGATCCGCGGCTGGCCGACGAGGGTCGGCTGATCGCCTCCGAGCTGGGGCTGACGTACGCCGGCGAGAAGAACGACGTCAAGGCCGGGGACGTGCGGCTGGCGCTGGGCGGCGGCCAGGGCGCGAATCCGGAGTCGTACGTCATGACCGTGCGCGGCGGACGGGTGAGCATCAGCGGGCCCGCCGACTCCGGGGTGTTCTACGGCACGCGCACGCTGAAGCAGGAGGTCCACGGCGGCCGCACGGCGCCCGAGGGTGTCGTACGCGACCAGCCGGCCAAGCCGGTGCGCGGGTTCATGCTGGACATCGCGCGCAAGAACTTCACCGCGCGGTGGATCGAGGACCGGGTGCGGGAGCTCGGTGACCTGAAGTTCAACCAGCTGGGCCTGCACTTCTCCGACGACCAGGGTTTCCGGATCGAGTCCAGCAGCCATCCCGAGGTCGTCTCGCAGCCGCATCTGACCAAGGCCGAGGTGAGGCGGATCGTCGCGCTCGCGGCCTCGCGGCACATCACCGTGGTGCCCGAGATCGACTCGCCAGGGCATCTGGGAGCGGTGATCGCCGCTCATCCGGATCTGCAGCTGCGCAACGTCCGGGGCGTGCCCGTGCGCGGCGCGGTCGACATCTCCAAGCCCGCCGCGGCGAAGATCGTCGACGATCTGCTGAACGAGTACGCCGGTCTCTTCCCCGGCGACCAGTGGAACCTCGGCGGTGACGAGTACCAGGCGCTCGTCGTGTCCAACCCGCAGGCGTCCTTCCCGCAACTGGCCGCCGCCGCCCGGGACAAGTACGGCTCCGGCGCGACCGTCTCCGACCTGACGACCGGGTGGCTCAACGACCGCGCGGACACGATCCGCGCCCACGACCGCACGATGCGTGCCTGGAACGACGGCTTCCTCCGCGGCACGTCCGTGCAGCCCGCCAAGGACCTCCAGGTCGGGTACTGGACCGGCAAGGAGTACGGGGCCCGTCAGCCGGTCGAGTATCTGAGCGCGGGGCGGAAGGTCATCAACTACAACGACGAGTACCTGTACTACGTGCTCGGACAGCCCAACAACTTCGTCTACCCGACCGGGCAGCGCATCTACGAGCAGTGGACCCCGCTCGTGGTGCGCGGCACCACGGCGGTTCCCTCGCGGTACGACGGGCAGATCCTCGGCGGTTCCTTCGCCGTGTGGTGCGACCTGTCGAACTCGCAGACCCAGGACCAGGTCGCGGCCGGCATCCGGATGCCGCTGCGGGCCACCGTCCAGAAGCTGTGGGATCCGGGGCGGCCCGCGCTGTCGTGGACGCGGTTCAAGGCGCTGGCCGACCGGCTGGGTTGACGCCGGCTCTCTTCTCCCATAGGGCTGCGAACAGTCGTACGTGTCGTAGGACTGTGGTGTGTTCGGCGCGAGCCGAAGCCGACGAGCCGTGGGGGATCGGACATGGGCTACTGGGGGTACTACGTCGTCGGGCGCGGCGAGCGGCCGCTCGCCGGGCTGGACGCGCTGGCCGGCGCCAAGGAGGGCATGGAGCTGCGGGCCGAGGCGCCCGGCGGCTGGCAGGTCTGGGAGTACCCGAGCGAGGACGGCGAGCTCGGGAACATGAACGTCCTCGCCGCTCAGACCGGCGCGCCGGCGCTCTTCGGGTACGTCATGGACAGCGCGTCGGTGGTCGTGGAGGCGGCGGCGCCGGAGAGCGGCGCCTGGACCACGTGTCTGGGGCGGGCCGCGATGGCCGGGTACCTCGACGCCGGGAACGAGGGGCTCACCCTCGAGGACTACTTCCTGGAACCGCGCGAAGCGGCCGAGCGGGCCGTGACCTGGGCCGCGGAGGCCGGGCACGAGGTGAGTGCGGAGCCGCTGGTCGAGGTCCTGACCGCGGAGCCCGACCTCTTGGCCGAAAATCTTTTCTTCCGCCTGCTCGACCGGCTCGGGGTGGTGCCCCTGTGACACTCACGGGCCGTCGCGCGCAGTAAGGGGAAGTGCGGGCTCCGTTAAGGAAGGGCCCGCTGAAGGCCCGGTGGAGCCTCGCAGGGGCCCGCAGAGGGAGGCGTGGATGAGCCTGGTGGAACTGATCGCTCAGGCCGACGAACGCGGACTGGCCGCCAGCGGGCTGGCTTGTTTGGATCGCTGTGTGCCGCTGCTGGGCGGCGACGACGAGGTGCTGCGGCCGCTGTGGGGGAGCCTGTCCGACGCCGGGGACGACGCGGAGTGGGGGACGCTGCTGGAGCAGGTGCGGGGGAAGCTGGCCGGGGCGGAGGAGTACGCCGGGTCCGTCGAGGACGAGGCGGCGCTGCTGGCTCGGCGGATGCTGGCCGCCGCGCCGGCGGAGCGGTCGGGCGGGGAGATGCGGGTGTGGGCGGACGGGTGTTCGGTCGCCGCGCTGCAGATACACCGGCTGCTGGACCCGCTCGCCGACCGCGCCTCCTCGGTCGACTCCCGGCGGGAGGGGCTGACGGAGGGCATGTCGCCGCTGGTGGCGGCGGAGCTGCGGCGGCAGACGACCGTACTGGAGCTGCTCGCCGGGCATGGTCCCGCCGGGCTGCGGCGGGCGCTGGAGGTGTCGGTGGAGGGGCGCCGGGTGCTGCGGGCCGTCGTCTCGCGGCGGGCCCGGACGCACCGGGGGCCCTCAGCGCAGTAGGCACTTCACCACGGCGTCTCCGTACTCCGTCGTGCGGGCGTAGAAGGCGGCGAGGTCGCGGTGGGCCGCCGCGAACAGGGCGTGCAGTTCCGGTTCGGCGTCGGGGCCGCCGTAGTCGGCCAGCAGGTCGTCCCTCGCCTTCTGCCAGAGGGACTCGAAGTCCGTCGTCTGCAGGAACGTGCTGACCCGGGCCACCTGGGCCGCCGTCAGCAGCAGGAACGGGGGCACTGAGGTGCCGCCGAGGACCACGTCGGCCGCCGGGCCGTAGAGGGCGTGCTGGTCCAGGTAGGTCGTGTCCAGCACCTCCTCACGGTGGCGGTCCATACGTTCGCGCACGGTGTCCCAGTCGTCCTCGAACAGCCGCTGCAACCAGTTCGCGCTGTTGCGCAGCGCCGAGGGCGGCACCGCGCGGAGATGGAAGTACAGGCTCATCAGTGAGAGGAGCGCACGGAACGGGCGAAGCGTCACTCCCGGGCACAACGCCCAGCTGAGGGGTTCCTGTGACCATGCTGGGGCGGAGCTGGGGCGGTCCTGCGCCGGTCCCGGGGAAGGGCCCGATTTCGTGTGACACACGGCACGCCCGGACCGCTCATGGCTATGTGACTACCTTCCAGGAGACCAGGCCGAACGCGGCGGCGAAGCCCGTGCGGTGGGCGGCGGACGCGGTGGCGACGATGCGGGAGGGGGCGCGGCTGCGCCTCGACTATTCGGCGCAGAGCCTGTGGCGCGTCGACCGCCTGATCGACGAGATGCGCCGCGACGCGCCGCCGTACGCCGCCGTGGAGCGGGTGCTGCGCGGCTTCGGGGCGTACGCGGGTGAGGTGATCGTCCGTCAGACCGGTGCCGAGTGGTGGGCGAGCGGGGGCGAGCACTGGCTGCGCACGCCGGACGGGCGACTGTGGGATCCGGTCGACGAGGCCCGGCGGTGCTTCCTTGGTGACGGGTCGCTGCGGTTGCTGTGCCGGGAGGCGGGAGCAGGGGCGCGGTAAGGGCGGGAGCAAAATCGCCGTAATAAGAGACGCGGCCGTTCCCAAACGAGTGTGACGCGGAGCACGATGGGGGGCATGGCTGACAACCGTCGTTGGTGGGCCCTCGTCGTCATCGCGCTCGCCCAGTTGATGGTCGTCCTCGACATGACCATCGTGAACATCGCCCTGCCGTCCGCCCAGTCCGCGCTGCACATGTCGGACGGGAACCGGCAGTGGGTCATCACCGCGTACACACTGGCCTTCGGTGGGCTGCTGCTGCTCGGCGGCCGGGTCTCCGACCTGGTCGGCCGGAAGACGACCTTCGTCATCGGGCTGCTCGGCTTCGCCGCCGCCTCCGCGCTCGGCGGTGCCGCGGCGAACTCCGGGATGCTGTTCGGCGCGCGCGCCCTGCAGGGCGTCTTCGCCGCGCTGCTCGCCCCGTCCGCGCTGTCGCTGCTGGCCACGACCTTCACCGACCCCAAGGACCGCGGGAAGGCGTTCGGCATCTTCGGCGCGATCATCGGCGCCGGTGCCGCGGTGGGCCTGCTCGCGGGCGGGTTCCTGACCCAGTACCTGAACTGGCGCTGGTGCCTCTACGTCAACGTGCCCATCGCCCTGATCGCCTTCTTCGGCGCCATGGCCCTGCTGGAGTCCGGCGTCCGCCACCCCGGCGCCCGTCTGGACGTGCCGGGCGCGTTGCTCGGGTCGGCCGGGATGCTCTCGCTGGTGTACGGCTTCTCCGAGGCGGAGTCCCGGGGGTGGAGCGACGGCCTGGTGCTGACGCTGCTCGCCGCCGGGGTCGTCCTGCTCGCGGTGTTCGGATGGTGGCAGACACGGGCGCGGGTGGCGCTGCTGCCGATGTCGGTGGTGAAGGACCGGCAGCGGATCGGGGCGTTCCTGACCGTGCTGCTGACCACCATCGGCATGTTCGGCGTCTTCCTGTTCCTCACCTACTACATGCAGGGCATCCTCGGATACTCGCCGGTCAAGACGGGCCTCGCCTATCTGCCCATCACGGTCGGCATGATCACCGGCTCCACGCAGGTCGCCGCCCGGCTGCTGAACCGGGTGCCGCCCCGGGCGCTGATGGTGCCGGGGCTGCTGCTGGCCGCGGGCGCGCTGGCGATCATCGCGCAGGTGGGCGTGGAGCCCGCCTACGCCTCGCACATCCTGCCCGCGATGCTGATGCTGGGCCTCGGCATGGGCACGGCGATGATGACGTCCGTGTCGCTGGCCACCGGAAGCGTCCCGCCGCGCGACTCCGGCGCGGCCTCCGCGACCTTCAACACCGCACAGCAGGTGGGCGGTTCGATCGGTACGGCGCTGCTGAACACCATCGCCGCGACCGTGACCGCGCGCTATCTGACCGCGCACGCGGGACCCGGGGTGAACCGGCGGCAGCTCGCGGCCGAGGCCACCGTGCACGGCTTCAACGTCGCCACCTGGTGGGCGATGGCGGCGCTGCTGCTGGCCGCGCTGATCGCCGGAGTGGTCGTGAACGCGGACCGGGCGCCCACCCCGCAAGCCGCGCAGGAGAGGACGCCCGAACCGGTGGACACCGCTATGTGACGTACTTCTTGATGTACACGATCTACTTGATGTACACGAGGCCGTCCGTGGTGACCGTCGGACGGCCGCTCGTGCCGACCACCACGATCTTCACCGTGTGTTTGGCGCTCCCGGACCAGGTCTTGGTCCAGATCGCCTGGCGGTACAGGGTCGTCGAGGACTTCAGGTCGACCGTGCTCACCTTCACGCCGTCGACGTACACGTACGCCTGACCCGAGGTGGACGCCCGCGACACCACCCAGGAAGCCGAGCGGCCGGTGAAGGTCCAGGTCAGGCTCGCTCCCTTGGAACCGCTGGAGTACGACTTCCCGCCGAGGTAGCTGCTGGACGAACGGGCCGTCCAGCTGCCGGACCTGACGGCCGAGGTCTCCTGCAGGATCACCGGCGTGTAGGACGGCGACGAGGTGCGGGTGTTGCCCGCGTAGTCGTACGCCTTCATCGACCAGGTGCTCGCCGTACCGGACGTGGCGGTGCGGCTGGAGCTGGTCGTGGTCGGGCCGAAGGTGGCCGTCGTCGGCGACAGCAGGCTCACCGACTTCAGGGCCGCGTCGTCGGCCGCCTTCCAGCCGAGGGTGACCGGGACGGCCGTGGTGTTGACGGTGCCGGTGCGCAGGGAGATCTTCGGCGCGGTCGTGAAGGTGGGCGCCGTGGTGTCGGTGACGACGGTCAGCGCGGAGCTCGTCGCGGTCTTGCCGGACTGGTGCACGGCCCGTACGGCGACGCCGTGACGGCCCGAGGGCAGTGTGGCGCCGACCGAGGTGGCGGTGCCGGAGGCCGTGGCCGCGACCTTGCCGTCCACCAGCAGCTCGAACCGGGAGATCAGCGAACCCGGGGTCGTCGTCGACCACTTCGCCGTGATGGCGCCCTTGGTGTAGTACGTCGAGCCGGACAGGGCCGCACCGGACAGCGAGGTGAGCTTCAGGCCCTGCACCGGGCCGGACGCCCAGGCGCGGATCGTCGGCAACTGGGCGTAGAGGGAGCTGCCGGGGCACTGTGTGTTGTAGCCGTCGCGGTGACCGGAGATCCGGTTGAAGGTGTAGGAACCGCCCGCGGTGAAGCCGGTGCTGAAGTAGTTCGTCTGCGTGGCGCCCGACTTGAGCTGCACGGTCGTCGCCGGGTCGGCGTCGTACTGGCCGAGCTTCCAGGCCGCGATCCGGGCGACCGACTCCAGCGCGGCGTTGGAGGCGGCGGTGGTGGTGTACTCGCCGAGCACCGCGATGCCGGCCGACTCACGGTTCCAGCCGTAGGTGTGCGCGCCCAGCACTGGGCGGTCGACGCCGCCCTTGCGGCCCTCGAAGATCGTGCCGCACTTGTCGACCAGGAAGTTGTAGCCGATGTCGTTCCAGCCGTTGGTCTGCGTGTGGTACGCGTAGATGCCCCGCACGATCGCCGCGGAGTCGGCGCACGAGTAGTCGTTCGAGCCGTCCGTGTGGTGCACGAACACGGCCTTCACATCGGCGTTGTACTCCGACGGATCGGGGCTGAGCGACTCGTCGGCGCCCCAGCCGGCCCGCGAGACGATCGGCGGCTCGGGGACTGTGGACGGCGGCGCCGGCGGGACGCTCACGGACGCGCTCGCCGACGGGGACGAACTCGTGGACGGAGAGGCCGAGTCGCTCGCCGGTGCCGAGACGCTGTCGCTCGGCGAGACGGAGTCGGTCGGTGACGCGGAGTCCGTCGGCGGCGCGGAGTCGCTCGGGCTCGGGCTGTCGCCCGGGGACGTGCCGTCCGTCGGGCTCGCCTCCGAGACGTACGCCGCCGGCTCGGTGGCCTTCGTCTCGGCGGTCGTCGCGACGCCGGGGTCGACCAGGTTGACCTGCAGGCCCTTCGGCAGGCCCGCGCTGGTGGAGCCGTCCTTGTGGACGACCTGGACCTCGACGCCGTCGGAGGGTCCGACCCACAGCGGTTCGGACGCGCCGCGGGCGTCGGGACCGGCCTCGGGGTCGACCAGCGGAGCCGTGTCCGTCTCCAGGTCGCGCCAGGCGGACCACGCGCCGGTCTCCAGGCTGCGGGTACGGACCTCGGCGGTGCCGTGCAGCCGCTGGGTCGGCCCCGTCCAGGAGACGCCGAGCATCGAGAACTGCCTGGTCCCGGTGCGGGGCAGCTCCCGCCTGCCGCTCGTGGTGCCCTTCAGCGCCAGGTCGTAGACCTTCACCGGACGCTTGGCCCGGACACCGGCGCCGTGGCCGGCGGACGGGCCGGCGACGGCGTACGTCACCACACCCCCGCTCCCCAGCACCACCGCGCCGAGCGTCAGCCACGCCCGGCGCTTGAAGCTCAGCGGTCTGTACGCACGCGTGCCGCGTGGACTCACTACCCCACCCCTAGAAAAGAAAAGACCGTGATCGTCAAACGTGCCACATCTGCCACCCCTGTCACTCGTGTTGCACAGGTGGCACATACACACAGCGTTGACCGAGGGTCAAACGTCACCCGGGTGTTCCGGGCGCTCCCGATTGAACGGGCTGTGACACTTCCGTGACGCCTGGCGCTGATGAGCGTGGAGGTGTGCGCACGGACGGAGGTGCCGCACGGGGCGGGCCCGGCAGGGCCACCTTCGCACGCGTACGAACGAGGACAGTCGTTGGGCCAGGCACGGGAACCCCGCCGCACGCAGGCGTCCGACGGGGAGCTGGGCGCGGCCGTCGCGCGGGCCCAGGAGGGCGACGAGGCCGCGTTCGCGGCGGCGTACCGGATCGTGCAGCCCGGACTGCTCGGCTATCTGCGCGGGATCGTCGGCGACGACGCGGAGGACGTGGCGTCGGACGCCTGGCTGGAGATCGCCCGCGATCTCGGACGGTTCCGCGGCGACGGGGCGGGCTTCCGCGGCTGGACGGCGACCATCGCCCGGCACCGCGCGCTGGACCATCTGCGCCGGCAGAAGGTACGGCCCCGGTCGGCGGGGCTGGAGCAGGACGTACTGGACCTGCCCGGGCCGCACAGCACCCACGACCAGGCCCTGGAGGCGCTGTCCACCGAGCGCGCCCTGGAACTCCTCCGCGAACTGCCCCGCGACCAGGCCGAGGCCGTGCTGCTGCGGGTGGTCGTCGGCCTCGACGGCCCCGCCGCGGCCCGCGTCCTCGGCAAACGCCCCGGCGCGGTCCGCACGGCCGCCCACCGGGGCCTGAAGCGCCTTGCCGCCCTGCTCGACGCCCCGGGTGTGACGAATGACGACCCCCGGACGCTGGGGGAGTCGAAATGAACGTCAGCGACGGAACGTACGTCAACCACGGCGTGGACGCCGACGACGCGACGGACCCGACCGGACGCACGACGTACGAGGACACCACGACGGCTCCGCGCACCGACTCCGACACGGGAGCTGCCGGTGCCGGTGTCGGTTCATGGGCCGGCGCAGGTGTCGGTGGTGGCTCGCGTGGCGGCTTGGGCGGTCGCGCGGGTGCGTGGCTCGGCTTTCGGGTCGGGCCTGGTGGTGGCGGTTACGGCGACGGCGGACGGCCGTCGGACACGGATGGATGCGGGCATGGGTGAACGGCAGAGCGAGGGCGGTGCCCCCGGTCGTCGGCGTGCGCACCATGACGGCAGCGTGTCCGGGGCCGGGCAGCGGGCGAACGGACCAGAACTGGAGTTCCTGCTGGCCGGGGTCATGCGGTCCGGCGGCGTCGACGGCGAGGCCGAGCGACGGGCGGTGGCCGCGTTCCGGGAGGCGAGGGACGCCGGTGCGCACCGCGCGAGGACCCGGCGCAGTGACGACTGGCGCCCGCGTGAGCGCACCCGCACCCGCCGTTCCCTGAGGGCCACGCTCACCCTGTCGCTGGCAGGTCTCACCCTGGGCGGCGTCGCGTTCGCGGCGATCGGCACCGTCGGCTCGTCCGGCCCCGACCACAAGAACCCGCCCCAGGCGCGGCCCACCGCACCCACCACCCACCCGGCCGTCCGGCCGTCGGACGGCTCGACCGCGCCCGGCACCGCGCACCCGGCCCACCCGTCCACCGCACAGGACACCGAGGCCCACTGCAAGGCGTACGAACACGTCAAGGGCAACGGCAAGGCACTGCAGTCGACGGCCTGGCAACGGCTGATCGCGGCCGCGGGCGGCGAGGCGAACGTCGCGGCCTACTGCGCCGAGCAGCTGGGACTCCAGACGGCCAGCACCATGCCCAACAACGGCAAGGGCAACGGAGCCGACGACGCCGGAACGTCCGACAACGGCAAGAGCGCCGACAAGGGCAACGGCAAGGGCAACGGGAAGAACGGCTGACAGCCACCCCCGCGAACCCGGCGGTTTCGGCCACCGAAGCAACGGCCGGGGCCGCCACCCCCCACAGGAGAGGCCCCGGCCGTCGCGCGGTCGGGCCGCGCGGCGGCCCGTATCTTCTACAGCGCCATGAGTGCGGTTTCTGTCACACCCCGGGTGCGACCAGTCCCGTAACGGAGTGGTTGAGAATTGTACGGACATGGACGAGCAGCGGTTTCAGGTCGTAACGTGCCTTTCGCGCCGGGCGTGGCTCTCGCATGATCGCCGTGACCACCGGCCGACCTTCGACTGAGGAATTACGGGTGCTGGGGGACGACGCGGAGCTGACCGCCGCGGTGCTTGCGGCACAGGACGGGGACGAGACCGCGTTCCGTGCTGTGTACCGAACCGTGCACCCCCGGCTGCTCGGATACGTCCGTACCCTCGTCGGCGACCCGGACGCGGAGGACGTGGCCTCCGAGGCCTGGCTGCAGATCGCCCGCGACCTGGACCGGTTCAGCGGAGACGCGGACCGCTTCCGGGGCTGGGCGGCCCGGATCGCCCGCAACCGGGCCCTGGACCACATACGGATGCGCGGCCGCCGCCCCGCGATCGGCGGCGACGAGACGGAACTGACCGCCAGGCCCGCGGAGTCCGACACGGCGGGCGAGGCCATGGAGTCCCTCGCCACCGACCACACCCTCTCCCTGATCGCCCGGCTGCCGCAGGACCAGGCCGAGGCGGTCGTGCTGCGCGTGGTCGTGGGCCTCGACGCCAAGAGCGCGGCCGAGACGCTCGGCAAGCGGCCGGGCGCCGTCCGTACGGCCGCGCACCGCGGTCTGAAGCGTCTCGCCGAACTGCTCGGCGAGGATCCGGAATCGAGCGGCGGCCTCGACGCGCTGCCGCCCCAGCGAGAACCGCACGGGCGTGCGGTGACGTCCGCGAGTGTGACGCGTCTGCGCGCGCGGACGCAGAAGGACATGTGATGGCCGACGAGCAGTACAAGTGGCTGGACCGCGAAACAGCGGAGCTTTTGCTGCGCGGTGAGTCACTGGACGCTGTCGACGCCGCCGCCCGCGACCAGGCCGAACGGCTCGCGAAGACCCTGGAGTCGCTCACCCCGGAGGAGCCGGGCCACGCCGAACTCCCTGGCGAGGCAGCCGCCCTGGCCGCGTTCCGCGCAGCACGCTCGACCGCGGACGCCGGCGCGGGCGCCGCCGAGGAGACCAGCGCGGGCCCCCGAGACGGACACCGTGACGGACATGCCTCGGCCGCTCATCCCGGCCGCGTGACCGCCGTCGGCCCCCGCGCCCCAGGCCGGAGCGCCCCCACGGTAAGCCAGACCTCCGATGTCGATCGCCGTGCAGGTGGTCACAGCGGCCCTTCCGTGGGCGGTCACGACGCCGGGCTCATCAGTATCGGGGCCCCCGGCCGTGCCGCCCGGCGGTCCCGCTGGAGCCGGCCCGCGCGGTTCGGGATGGCCGCCGCGCTGGCGGTCGGCATGGTCGGCGGGGTCGCCGCCGCGGCGACAAGCGGAATCCTGCCCACGCCGTTCGGCCGTGACAGGCCGAGCCCGGCCGTCTCGGCCGGGGTCACGCGCGACCGTCCGCCGGTCTCGCCCACGCCGAGCGGAGCCCAGGTCGCGCCCACGCCCGACGACTCCACCGGCGGTACCCCCGAAGCGGGCAGGCCGGGCGGCACGCCCGACGACGGCCCGACGGCCAAGTCCGGTGCCGAAGCCGGGAGTTGGTGGCGGAAGCAGGCCCCCTCGACATGCCGTGACGCGCTCGGCGGCAAGGAACTGACCGCCCACCGCAGACAGGCCCTGGAGAACGCGGCCGGCGGCGCCACGCCCGACCGCGTCTGGAAGTACTGCAAGACCGTCCTCGGCGCCGAGGACAACGCCCGCGACGGCAAGAACACCAAGGGCGGCAAGGGCATCGAGGGCAAGGGCAACGGCAAGGGCAACGGCAAGGGCAACGGCAAGGGCAACGACGGCCGGGGCAACGGCAAGGGCAATGGCAAAGGCGGCCGGGGCGAGGGCAACGGCTCCGGAGGCCAGGGCGACCAGGGCGACGACGAAGGCAACCACATAGCGCCTGGTGACGGCTCCGGCGGCAGCGGAACGGGCACGGGCGACGGCCCCCTCACGTCCGCCGCGCCCCTGGCGGCGCACACCCCGGCGCCGACCCCGACCTACATCGCCCTCTGAACCGCCAGTCGCCCCCTCTGACCTGGGCCGACGCGATCCGTGATGTTTTCTCGGCCTCGCCGGTAACGTTTTCGGCCGTTCCGACGCAGTAGTGAGTGAGCCGACTGGTCATCGGCCGTCGCACAGAGCCGGGGTTCCCCCCGTACCCACGGCTCGTGCACCTCGGCGCGGGCGGGACACGTTCCCCCGGTCCCGCCCGCGCCCCACACATCCCCTTCCGTACGCCTCAGCGGTACACGACGACCTTGTCGCCGTTGCGCACCTGCGCGTACAGGCTCGATATCGCCGCCTCGTCCCGGACATTGACGCAGCCGTGCGAGCCGCCGGCGTAGCCGCGGGCCGCGAAGTCGTAGGAGTAGTGCACCGCCTGGCCGCCGCTGAAGAACATGGCGTACGGCATCGGGGAGTCGTACAGCGTCGACCAGTGGTCGCGGGACTTCCAGTACACGTGGAACACGCCCTCCCGGGTGGGCGTGCCCACGGCGCCGAAGCGGACGGACATCTCCGAGACCGTCCGGCCGTCGATCATCCAGCGCAGGGTGCGGGTGGTCTTGTCGATGCACAGCACACGCCCGGTCGTGCAGCGCGGATCGGGCGCGCCGGCGGGCTGCCCGCCCATCAGGTACAGCTCCCACGTGCCCGGCTCGTGGGTCATCTTCTTCAGCCGCTGCCAGGTGACGCTGTCCGTCTCACCCGTCTTCGGCAGCCCCCGTCTGCCCTGGAACCCCTTGACCGCGGCCTCGGTCAGATCGTCGTACGACCCCGTCGGACCGTCGAAGAGCCAGTCCACCTGCCGCAGCCGTGCCTGGAGTTCCCGCACGCCCGATCCCGAGTCGCCGCGCGACCACAGCACGGCGGCGCCGGTGCCGGATGTGGCGGGGGGCGTACTCCGCCCGCCGTCGGACCCGGAGGCCGACGGGGTGCTGCTCGGCAGCACGATGTGCACCGGCGATCCGCCCTTGCCGTCGCCTCCCTGCACGGTGCAGCCCCAGACGCTCACCAGAGCCACGAGCGCCGCGCCGACGGCGGCCTTGGTGCCCATGCCCGTAGTACGCAAATCCGACCCCCGACGTCTCACCGATGAGCCCGTGTGTCACCTGACATGCTGCCCGCGGGTGACGCCTCGCGAACGGCGGTGCATGGTTGTGACGGAGGCCGCAGAACACCTGTGAGGAAGGTCCCAGCGTGCTCCCCTGCAAGGGCCGCACGGGCACCGCTACGCTCCGCAGGAGGGTCGGTCTGTACTGGCCAGTAGCTCAGCGGGAGGCATCACACCATGGCGCGCGAGTCGGAGTCCGGACTGCCCATCGAGCCGGTCTACGGGCCTGGGAGCCTGGAGGGCTGGGACCCGGCCGAGAAGCTGGGCGAACCGGGCGAGTACCCGTTCACGCGGGGCGTGTATCCCTCCATGTACACCGGCCGGCCCTGGACCATGCGCCAGTACGCCGGCTTCGGTACGGCGACCGAGTCCAACGCCCGTTACAAGCAGCTGATCGCCAACGGCACGATGGGTCTGTCGGTCGCCTTCGACCTGCCCACCCAGATGGGCCACGACTCCGACGCGCCGATCGCGCACGGCGAGGTCGGCAAGGTGGGCGTCGCCATCGACTCGGTCGACGACATGCGGGTGCTGTTCGGCGGCATCCCGCTGGACAAGGTCTCCACGTCGATGACGATCAACGCGCCGGCGTCGTTGCTGCTGCTCCTGTACCAACTGGTCGCCGAGGAACAGGGCGTGTCCGCCGACCAGTTGACCGGCACGATCCAGAACGACGTGCTGAAGGAGTACATCGCCCGCGGGACGTACATCTTCCCGCCCAAGCCCTCGCTGCGCCTGATCGCCGACATCTTCAAGTACTGCAAGGCCGAGATCCCGAAGTGGAACACCATCTCGATCTCCGGCTACCACATGGCGGAGGCCGGCGCCTCGCCCGCGCAGGAGATCGCGTTCACGCTCGCGGACGGCATCGAGTACGTGCGCACGGCGGTCGCCGCCGGCATGGACGTCGACGACTTCGCCCCGCGCCTGTCCTTCTTCTTCGTGGCGCGCACGACGATCCTCGAAGAGGTCGCCAAGTTCCGTGCCGCACGGCGCATCTGGGCCCGGGTCATGCGGGAGGAGTTCGGCGCGAAGAACCCCAAGTCGCTGATGCTGCGCTTCCACACGCAGACGGCGGGCGTGCAGCTGACGGCCCAGCAGCCGGAGGTGAACCTGGTCCGGGTCGCCGTCCAGGGCCTGGCCGCGGTGCTCGGCGGCACGCAGTCCCTGCACACCAACTCCTTCGACGAGGCGATCGCCCTGCCGACCGACAAGTCGGCCCGTCTGGCCCTGCGCACCCAGCAGGTCCTCGCCTACGAGACGGACGTGACGGCGACCGTCGACCCCTTCGCCGGGTCCTACGTCATCGAGAAGATGACCGACGACGTCGAGGCGGCGGCGCTGGAACTGATGCGGAAGGTCGAGGACCTCGGAGGGGCCGTCTCCGCCATCGAGCACGGCTTCCAGAAGAACGAGATCGAGCGCAGCGCCTACCGCATCGCCCAGGAGACGGACTCCGGCGAGCGGGTGGTGGTCGGCGTCAACCGCTTCCAGCTCGACGAGGAGGAGCCCTACGAGCCCCTGCGCGTCGACCCCGCCATCGAGGCCCAGCAGGCCGAACGCCTGGCGAAGCTGCGCGCCGAGCGCGACCAGCAGGCGGTGGACGCGGCCCTGGACGCCCTGAAGAAGGCGGCCGAGGGCGAGGACAACGTCCTCTACCCGATGAAGGACGCCCTGCGCGCCCGCGCGACGGTCGGCGAGGTCTGCAACGCGCTGCGGGAGGTCTGGGGCACCTACGTGCCCTCGGACGCCTTCTGATCAGCACCGGACGCCTTCTGACCGGCACCGGCACCGGGGAGTGTCAGACCCCCGTGCGAGACTCCCTTCCATGTTCGGCGTCATCGATCTCCCCACCTATCTGGCAGGCCTCGTCCTGATCGTCCTGCTGCCCGGGCCCAACTCGCTGTACGTGCTGTCCGTGGCCGCCCGCAAGGGCGTGCGGGCCGGGTACACCGCCGCGGCCGGGGTGTGGTGCGGGGACGCCGTGCTGATGACCCTGTCGGCCGCCGGGGTGGCCTCCCTGCTCCAGGCCAACGCCGTGCTGTTCGGGATCGTGAAGTACGCGGGGGCCGGTTATCTGACGTGGCTCGCGGTCGGGATGATGCGGGCCGCGTGGGGGCTGTGGCGCGACCGGCGGGGACCGGCGGCCGTGGAGGGGGACGCCGCCGGTGTCACCGACGAGCGGCCCTACCGCCGTGCCTTCGTCGTCAGCCTCTTCAACCCCAAGGCGATCCTGTTCTTCGTCGCCTTCTTCGTGCAGTTCGTCGACCCGGGGTACGCCTACCCGGCCCTGTCCTTCGTCGTCCTCGGCGCCTTCGCCCAGCTCGCCAGCTTCCTCTACCTCAGCGCGCTGATATGCGGCGGCACCAGGCTCGCCGCCGCCTTCCGCCGCCGTAAGCGGCTTTCGGCGACGGCGACTTCGGCGGCGGGGGTGCTGTTCCTCGGGTTCGCGGTGAAACTGTCGCTGGCGAGCGCGTAGGGCGTACGGCGCAGGGGTCAGCTCAGGCCGACCCGGGTGAGGTGGGCGCTCAGTCCGGCCGCGGAGTCGTCCTCCCAGCCGACGTAACCGTCCGGCCGGGAGATGGAGGAGAACCCGCGCCTGTTCACCGCGGCCCAGGAGCGGGGCGTCCAACCCGCGCCAGAGTGAGCGCAGGGAGGGCTACGACGTGGCGGAACGGGCCCGGCTGCCGGCCGAGTTCCCGCTGTCGGCGTCCGTGGGCGCGGAGATCTTCGAGGACTACGACCGGCACTTCGAGGAGGGCCCGGCGCTGATCGTCGCGGGGATCGAGGCCCGTTACCAGCGGAAAGGGGGTGAGGCCCCGACGCGAACGTCAGGCCCTCACCCCACGAGGGTCACCCTCAGTCGGACTTCAGCAGCCGCGCCGAGCGGTTGGCGAGGTCGATCCGGATCGACTCCTTGCGGGCGAGCTGCCGTATCGCCTTGCCGCGCGCCCCGAGGCCGCCGGCCACCCGGTAGATCTCCGACCAGACCCGCATCCGGTCGCCGCCCGCGATCGCGGCGGCGGACAGCAGACGGCACGCCTCGTCGACGTCGCCGCGCCCGGAGCGGATCTCGGCCATGCCGATCAGCACGTCCACGGGCTGCCGGCGGCGCAGGATCTCGGTGCCGACCCGCAGCGCGTCGTCGTGCTTGCCCGCGGTGAAGTGCCGGGTGAAGTCCTCGGCGAGGTACTTGCCGTGCCGGGAGAGCACCGCGGAGAAGGGGCCCTCGCCGTAGGTGGTCTCACCGTCCGGCTCCTCGGTGGCCGCGGCGGGCGCCACGTCCTCGGGGCCGGCCAGGCCCAGCGCCGTCGTCATCCGGGCGGTGAAGGCGGAGATGTCGAACAGCGCCTCGACGTCCTGGTACTCCTCCTCCGAGACCTCCTCGTCGAGGACGTGCCGCAGCGCGTCCAGCGCCGCCTCCGGCGTGTACTCGGCGAAGGAGCGGTAGCCGGGCACGCCCTCCAGCACCTCGCGCGAGCCCACCCGGTGGTAGGTGACGGTCCGCAGCCGCTGCTGCACCGCCTCGACCACCGACAGCGGCATCGGGTCGTCCACGCTGGAGAGGAAGAAGACGTCGGAGGCGGCGAGTTCCTCGCGCACCCGGTCCCGGGAGAGCGCTCCCATCCACTCGACGCGGTCCGACAGCAGCGTCGAGGGGCCGATCCGCCAGGTCTTGTGGCCGATCCAGGCGAACCGCCACGGCAGCCCCTGCGCGTACGCCAGTTCGGCGACCCGTGAGAACAGGTCCAGTCCCTTGCGGTCCTGCATCGAGCCGACCATCACGATCCGCGGCCGCTCGCCCGGCGTCTGCCGGGCCCGGGCGCGGTGGGTGTCGAGCGGCACGGTGTTGTAGACGACGACCGGGTCGCTCACGCCGATCTGCCGGAACATGTCGGCCTGCGCGGTGGACACGCACAGCACCTTGATCTTCGGCAGCACCTTGAGCATCTCGGCGTGCCGCAGCGCGTGCTGCTCACCCTCGAAGTTCATGACGTACTCGGTCTCGTGCGCGTACAGCACCACGGACTTGCCCAGGGCGACGAGCGCCTCGGTCAGTTCGTTGGCGAGCGCCGAACGCCAGAACGGGGCAAGGCTGTTGATCAGGACGACCTCGGTGCCCTCCAGGTCGGCCAGCACGTCCTCGGTGCGCGAGTACACCCCGAGGTCGAAGTAGCGGATGTCGACCGGGGACTGCGCGAGCAGGGCCTGGGTGTAGGTGAGCACGGGGATCGCCACACCGGTGACGTAGGAGAAGCCGAGACCGAGGATCGCCAGCGAGCGCGGCCGGTTCATCCGGCCCTCGACCGCCCGCAGGGCGCGCTCGGCGCGCGAGAGGTGGCCCCGCGGCCCGTCCTCGGGGGCGGACCAGCGGGGCGCCGGCCGCTCGAGGGGGATCTCGGCCTCCTCGATGCGGCGCAGCACACGGGCCGGGACGTCGTCATGGAAGGTGACGAAGTGCTCGACCGGCTCGCCGTGCGCGTTGGCCGTGAACTTGCCCGAGCGCTGCAGGTCGGCGGCGACGTCGACGAGTTCGCCGACCGTGCCGACGTTGCGCAGCAGCGGGTGGTTGATCGTCGGGAAGACGATGTTCAGCGCGGGCGGGCTGAACAGGATCAGCGGGGTGCCCGCGCGCAGCGTCTGCAGATAGGTGGTGGAGAAGAAGGTGATGGCGAGGTCGTAGCCGTCGAGGGCCTCGGCCTCCAGCAGCGCGCTCTCGTCCAGCACGGTCACGTCGGGCAGGGTCCGCAGCCATTCGAGGTGGCCGCGCAGGGTGGAGGGGTGCGGCTTGATCTCCACCTCGCCGAAGGCGGTGAGCGCTTCGCACAGCTCCGTCAGCTGCTCGCGGTGGTCGTTGCGGGAGAGCTTGCGCTGGTCGCTGAGCGGCTGGTCGAGGACGACCATGCGCAGCGGCTCACCGGGGCGTTTGGCGTGCCGGTGGGTCGTGGAGCGGGCCGCGCGCAGCAGCAGCGGGTCGTCGCTGTGGCCGAGCGCGCCGGTGATGTGGACCGGCGCGTCGGCGTCCGCGGAGCGGAACAGCAGGTGGTGCGCGGTCGCCGGGCCCCAGACGCAGACGGCGGCGGGGGAGGAGGAGCCGTAGTACCAGTTCTGGTCGCGCAGGCCCGCGTCGGTCCTCTTGAAGTGGAAGTCGAGGTGCCCGTCCTGGACGAGGACCAGCGGCAGGGTCCGGCCGAGTTCACCGGCGACCCGGCGGCCGCGCTGCGACTGGTCGTTGAAGAACACCAGCCGGTCGATGTGTTCCTGCTCGGTGAACGCGCGCATCCGGCGGCCCACCTCCTCGAGGAACTCGGCGGCGCTGAGCGGCTCGTCGACCTGGAAGAGGTTGTGCACCTTGAGGTCGTCGAAACGGGCCGCGGCCTCCTGCTCGATCCAGCCCGCCACATCCCCGTCCCGGTCGGCGGTGACCAGGTGGAACGAGTGGGCGTGGGCTCCGGGGGCCTTCATGATCTCCGCCGCGAGACCGACACCGTTGCGGTTCTCGACGAAGACTGCGATGCGCATAACCTTCATAAGAGGGCATGAAATACGAACGGGTTCCCTCCGTAATCGAACTTCGGGGGAACCATCGGTGAACAGCTGGGTATGCGAGCCTATGGGGTTCCTATGCGGGAGACCAAAAGGGGCCAAAAAAGTAGGAAGCTCCTTGCGGTCGCGCGGTGTCACCACCCGCCGGCCCCCACGGGCGGAGGGGGGCGGGGCGCGGTGAGGGCGTGTACGGCGTGGAAAACCCCCCCCCGCCCCCCCCCCCCACGGCCC